>CANITX010000054.1 GCA_947470575.1 Rhodospirillales bacterium | reverse complement strand
CTGACGTTGATCGACTCCAAAGCAAGACCCTTAGCTTGGAGCAAGCCAAGCATGGTGAGGTTGGTCATCCGCCATAAATCCCCGGGCGAAAATCGCCAGGTAGCATTATGATGCTGCCTCGAAGGATATTGCCCGTAACTTGCGGCAAGAGCGTTCGATACCTTGGTATCTGGAGTTAGGTGTCATGAAGGACCGGCGATCGATGTTGGATAGGACATGTGCGTCGCATACCATCGGGCCGGACCGATTCCGCCGCATTGAGCATTGGAGTCATACGGTCCGCCTGCTGCCGTTGATCTTGATGTTCGCAACGTTGGCGGCATTCGAACCTTCAGCCATGGCTCAGGGTCGATCGACCCCAGATAGTTTCGCTGATCTTGCCCAACGACTGCTACCCGCCGTGGTCAGCGTTTCAACGACACAGACGGTAAGCGGCCGCGAAGGTGTGGAACTGCCGCAACTGCCCCCCGGTTCGCCCTTCGAAGAATTCTTCAAGGAATTCTTCGAGCGCAACAAACCCGATCAACGCCAGCGCCGGGCAACCTCACTAGGCTCCGGATTCATCGTCGATATCCGCGGTTTCGTGGTTACCAATAACCATGTCATCCAGGACGCCGACGAAATATCCATCATCCTGCAAGACAACACCCGGCTGCCCGCCAAACTAGTAGGCAAGGATCCGAAAACCGATCTCGCCGTCCTCAAGGTCGAACCAGGCGCGGTGAAGCTGCCTGCCGTGGCACTAGGCGATTCGGATACGACCCGGGTCGGCGACTGGATTATCGCCATCGGCAATCCATTTGGATTAGGCGGGACAGTGACCGCCGGCATCATCTCGGCACGCGGTCGCGACATCACCGCCGGGCCCTACGACGATTTCCTACAAACCGATGCCTCGATCAACAAAGGCAACTCGGGTGGGCCGCTATTCAATCTGGCCGGCGACGTCATCGGCATCAATACGGCCATCTACTCGCCTTCCGGCGGCAGCATCGGCATCGGGTTCGCCATTCCGTCGAGTACCGCAAGACCCGTGATCGACCAATTGATCAAGTTCGGCGAAGTGAAGCGTGGCTGGCTTGGCGTTCATATCCAGGCCGTCACGGAGGAAATTGCCGAAAGCCTCGGCATCAAAGAAACGACCGGCGCCCTGGTTGCTAGCACCATGAAGGACGGGCCCGCCGAAAAGGCGGGAATCAAGGCCGGTGACGTCATCTTGGAATTCAATGGTCGCAAGGTCACGGAGATGCGCCGGTTGCCGCGCATCGTTGCCGATGCGCCTGTCGGTGAAAAAGCAAAGACCGTCATTTGGCGGGACGGAAAGCGCCAGGAGGTCATGGTTGAGGTTGGCGCACTCAAGGAGGGCGAAGAACAGCTTTCCCGCCTGTCGCAAAGCGATAGCACAGCCAAGCCGACCAGCATTGAAGCCTTGGGCCTGACACTATCCGAGATCACGCCGAAGTTACGCGAGCAATACTCTCTCGACGCGGATTCAAAGGGCGTCGTTGTGACCGAAGTCACCCCAAATGGTACCGGTGCCGAAAAAGGTATTCGGCCTGGAGATCTGATCGTAGAGGTCAGCCAGGAAGAAGTTTCTTCCGTCGATGACGTCAGAGCCAAGCTCAAAGCGGCAAAGGATGCTGGTCGCCGTTCGGTTCTGCTCCTGCTGGAAGGCCAGGGTGGACTGCGTTTCGTTGCGGTGCGCATCGGCACCGGCTGATCCCGCTGGAGTCAGGCAGGATATACCTGCAGCGGCTCCCTCCCGGGTGCTGCATGCTTATTCTTTTGTGCATCGCCGACAGCCTGGCACGTCGCCAGTTGGGAACGCTCACCAAGTTCTCGATGCCGATCTGAGGAAGATGCGATGGCGTCCCCCTCCCACCACAGCCCTCTGGTTATCGTCGCCGGCCCAACGGCCGGCGGCAAGTCTCGCGTGGCTCTTGCAATCGCCCAAGCCTTCGACGGCGTCGTGATCAATGCCGACAGTATGCAGGTATACCGTGAACTGCGCTTGCTGACGGCCCGCCCCAGCATCGAAGACGAGGTACGTATCCCCCATCGGCTGTTTGGCTGCTTATCTGCCACGGAACGTTGCTCGGCTGGACGATGGCGGCATCTGGCCCTGACCGAAATTGCCGCGGCCCGGGAAAATAATCGTATGCCCATCGTCGTTGGCGGTACCGGACTTTATCTGGGCGCACTGACTGCCGGCTTGGCGCCCGTTCCCGACATCCCTGAGGGTATCCGTGTCGAAGCCCAGACGCTGTACGACCGTCTGGGCGGCCCCGCTTTCCGCGAACGGCTGGCAATCCGCGATCCCATTGCGGCAAACCGCCTTTCGCCTACCGACCGGACCCGACTGCTGCGGGCTTGGGAGGTGATCGAGGCCACCGACGTCACCCTCTCCACATGGCATAAATCGACGAGCGGCGGCCTTGCGGAACCAGTGAGCGCCATCGTGCTGACCCCACCCCGCGATCTTCTCTACCAAGCCATAGATGCCCGCTTCGACACCATGATGGCGTCAGGTGCCATGGAAGAAGTCCGTAAATTGCTTGACCTTCAGCTCAATCCCGAGCTTCCAGCCATGAAGGCACTTGGCGTACGCGAAATCGCCAGCCATCTGGCCGGCGCCCTCACACTGGAGGCCGCCTCGGCAGCCGCCAAGCAGGCCAGCCGCCACTATGCCAAGCGGCAGCTCACCTGGCTTAGACACCATAAAATTTCTGAAATATCCTATTCCACGCAATTTCCGGAAAAGAATTTAGATGAAATCTTATCGTTTATTCGTCAACGTGGGTTGACCGGTCAGGCCTGAGCGATTAGCTTGCCGCCGCCCGCTTACCCCGGAATGGGTGGGTGCATCGCCCTTGGACCGCCCAACGATACGGAGTGCGGCCGACGATGAGTCCGCAAGGAGTTGAAAGAAATGTCGACCGAGCCGATGAACGGATCGCAGATTTTGCTGAAGGCCCTGTCCGAACAGGGTGTCGACGTCATTTTCGGTTATCCCGGCGGCGCGGTACTCCCGATCTATGACGAGTTGTTCAAACAAAACCACATCCGTCACATCCTGGTCCGCCACGAACAGGGTGCGGCACATGCCGCCGAAGGCTATGCCCGCTCCACCGGCAAGGTCGGCGTCATCCTGGTCACATCGGGTCCTGGCGCTACGAATGCGGTCACCGGCCTAACGGACGCCCTGATGGATAGCATTCCGTTGGTCTGCATCACCGGCCAAGTCCCCACCCACCTGATTGGCAACGACGCCTTCCAGGAAGCCGACACCACTGGCATCACCCGTCCGTGCACCAAACACAACTATCTGGTCAAGAAGACCGGCGATCTGGCCCGCGTTGTCCATGAGGCATTCTATGTGGCGCGCAGCGGTCGTCCTGGCCCCGTCGTTATCGACCTACCGAAGGACGTCGCCATGGGTCTTGGCCACTATACGCCGGCCACCGCTGTCGGCCATAAAAGCTACAATCCACGAACCGAGGGCGATCCGCAGTTGATCGCCCAGGCCATCGAATTGATGGCCAAGGCCAAGTGCCCGCTGGTCTATGCCGGCGGTGGCGTGATCAATTCTGGGCCGCAGGCCTCCGAACGGCTAACCCGCTTCATCCGCGATACCGGTTTTCCCTGCACGCTGACCCTGATGGGCCTTGGCGCGTATCCGGCCTCCGACAAGCAGTTCCTCGGCATGGTCGGCATGCATGGCACCTTCGAAGCCAATCACGCCATGCACGATTGCGACCTGATGATCTGCATTGGCGCTCGTTTCGACGACCGGGTGACCGGCCGTCTAAATGCCTTTTCGCCTGGTTCAAAGAAGATCCATATCGATATCGATCCGTCATCGATCAATAAGAACGTCGCGGTCGACATCGGCATCGTCGGCGATGTCGGTAACGTGTTGGGCGAGATGGCCGGGCTATGGAAGGCCCGCAAAAACAAGCCCGACAAGAAGGTCTTGGCCCCCTGGTGGAAGAAAATCGAAGCCTGGCGGTCGCGCCTATGCCTGCGCTACAAACCGTCGTCCTCGATCATCAAGCCGCAGTACGCCATTGAACGGCTGTATGCGCTGACCCGTGAACATAAGGACGTCTTCATCACCACCGAGGTTGGCCAGCACCAGATGTGGGCAGCCCAGCATTTTGGATTCGACAAGCCGAACCATTGGATGACGTCGGGCGGGCTCGGCACCATGGGCTACGGCCTACCGGCGGCGATGGGTGTCCAGGTCGCCCATCCCAAGGCGCTGGTCATCGACATCGCCGGCGAAGCCTCGGTAATCATGAATATCCAGGAAATGTCGACTATTGCCCAATACCGCCTGCCGGTGAAGGTTTTCATTCTCAACAACCAATACATGGGCATGGTACGCCAGTGGCAGGAGCTGCTGCACGGCGGGCGCTATTCGGAAAGCTACATGGAGTCGCTGCCCGATTTCGTAAAGCTGGCCGAGGCTTTCGGCGCCGCCGGCCTGCGCGCCACCAAACCCGACGAGGTCGACGACGTGATCAAGGAAATGCTGGCCATCGACAAGGCGGTGATCGTCGACGTAATGGTGGACCAGAAGGAAAATTGCTTCCCGATGATCCCCTCGGGTGCCGCTCATAACGAGATGCTTCTGGGACCGGATGACGAGGCAGGAAATCCCATCTCCGACGAGGGAATGGTTCTCGTTTGATCCAGTCGTCCGAGGGATCGGACATTATGATGTCCTCGCTGTTCGGCGGTGCGCCCCGGTCCTTCCGAGGTAGCACCGACCTCCGAAATTCTGGCCCGGGAGCCCACCGTGAGTCCGCAAGCGCAACAAGAAAATAAGCACACCATTTCCGTCTTGGTCGATAACGAAGCTGGCGTCCTCGCCCGCGTCATCGGCCTGTTTTCCGGTCGGGGCTATAATATCGAAAGCTTGACGGTTGCTGTCGTCGATCCAAAACAGGCCTTGTCACGCATCACCATCGTGACCTCAGGCACGCCGATGATCATCGAACAGATCAAGGCCCAACTCGATCGGCTGGTGCCGGTGCATAAGGTCAGCGACCTGACATTGGACGGCCCCCGAGTGGAGCGCGAACTGGCCCTGGTCAAAGTCCGGGGATTGGGCGAAAAGCGGGTGGAGTCCCTGCGTATCGCCGATATTTTCCGCGCCCATGTGGTTGACAGCACTCAGGAATCTTTTGTTTTTGAAATCGTCGGCAGCACTGAAAAGCTGGATGCCTTCATCGATCTGATGGCACCATTGGGGCTGGCCGAGGTGTCGCGTACCGGCGTCGTCGCCATAGCCCGCGGCGTCGATACCATTTAGAACTCTCTTCCGGGCCCTGGGGAACGGTTTCCCACGGACCGGCAAATGCCCTTCATATGTTACGTAGAACCGCCAAGGAGCTGAGATATGCGCGTCTATTACGATCGCGACGCCGACGTGAACCTGATCAAAGGTAAGAAGGTCGGCATCGTCGGATACGGCAGCCAGGGTCACGCCCATGCGTTGAACCTGCGCGACAGCGGCGTCAAGGAGGTGGCCGTCGCGTTGCGCGCCGGATCGTCCGGACGCGCCAAGGCCGGAGCCGAAAAGCTGAAGGTGATGACCGCCGCCGAGACGGCCAAATGGGCCGACGTGCTGATGGTGCTGACTCCGGACGAAGGGCAGGCCGACCTTTACGCTGCCGACATCCGCGACAACCTGAAGCAAGGCGCGGCTTTGGCCTTCGCCCACGGACTTTCCGTGCATTTCCAGCTCATCGAACCGCGCAAGGACCTGGATGTCTTCATGGTGGCGCCCAAGGGTCCCGGCCACACCGTGCGCTCGGAATACCTGCGCGGCGCCGGCGTCCCCTCGCTTCTCGCTGTTGCCCAGGATGCTTCGGGCAATGCCACCGAAATCGGCCTCTCCTACGCCTGCGCGCTTGGCGCCGGGCGGGCCGGGGTCATTGAGACAACCTTCAAGGAGGAATGCGAAACCGACTTGTTTGGTGAGCAGTCCGTGCTGTGCGGCGGCTTGACTTCATTAATCCAGGCTGGCTACGAGACCCTGGTCGAGGCCGGCTATGCACCCGAAATGGCCTACTTCGAATGCGTTCATGAAGTGAAGCTGATCGTCGATCTAATCTACGAAGGCGGCATCGCCAACATGCGCTATTCGGTATCGAACACCGCCGAATACGGCGATTATAAATCGGGTCCGCGCGTCATCGGCCCCGAGGTCAAGGAGCGCATGAAGGGCGTGCTCGACGATATCCAAAGCGGCCGTTTCGTCCGCGACTGGATGCTCGAAAACAAGGCCGGCCAGCCCAGCTTCAAGGCCCTGCGCCGGCGGGGCGCCGAGATGGATCTGGAAAAGGTTGGCGAACGATTGCGCGCTATGATGCCGTGGATCGCCGCGAACCGGCTGGTCGACAAATCCAAGAACTGAGGCTGCTTTTACTTTTCATTTTGTATCGAGGGCGAGTCAATGACTCGCCCTTTTCTTTGGAAATTTCGTTGACAAGCCTTGTCGCTGCCTGTCTTGATGCCGATCTATCGTGCTACCCTGCGCTGATCGGAAAAGTTCCGAACGGGGAATGCGAGGAAGAAGCGGGACCATGACGACGCGAGAAGACAAGAATTTCGCCGTCGCTGCCGCTGGAACGCCAGTTCCAGTGCGGGGTCTCGTCGTGCCGTCCGCCCTGCCGCTTTCGGCCGGGGGCACCCTTCGACTTAGGTGCCCCTGAACGCGAGTCGACTGAGCCAATTTATGGCTCGGCGGGCGTTCAGGGGAATGACGCACATCGACTGCCGTCACCCACCTGATTCGAAACAAGGACCGACATCATGACCCAACAAACCAATCCCAGTCGGGATCCCAACCGCGTCGTCATTTTCGATACCACCCTGCGCGACGGCGAACAATCGCCGGGCTGCTCCATGAATCTAGAGGAGAAGCTGCGCATCGCGCTGGTGCTGGAGGAAATGGGCGTCGACATCATCGAGGCGGGGTTCCCTATCGCCTCTCCTGGCGACTTCGAGGCTGTCCATGAGATCGCCAAGGTGATCAAGGATTCGACTGTCTGCGGGCTGGCACGCGCCACCCGCGGCGATATCGAGCGTTGCGCCGAAGCCGTACGCCCGGCCGAGCGCAAACGAATCCACACCTTTCTTTCCACCTCCGCCCTGCATATGAAGTACAAACTGCAGATGGAGCCCGAAGCGGTGCATCAGGCGATCATCGACAGCGTTACCATGGCCCGCAACCTGTGCGACGACGTCGAATGGTCGCCCGAGGATGGATCGCGCACCGACCACGACTTCCTGTGCCGCGTCGTCGAATCCGCCATCAAGGCCGGCGCCTCGACCATCAACATCCCCGATACCGTTGGTTACGCCGTGCCGCACGAGTTCGGCGCCCTCATCGCCATGTTGATGAATCGGGTGCCGAATATCGATAAGGCCGTCATCTCCGTTCATTGCCACAACGACTTAGGTCTGGCGGTTGCCAATAGCCTGGCCGCCGTCAAGGCTGGCGCCCGCCAAATCGAATGTACGATCAACGGCTTAGGTGAGCGGGCTGGCAACTGCGCCATGGAAGAAGTGGTAATGGCGCTGCGTACCCGTGCCGATGACATGCCTTTTACCAATGGCATCCGTACCGAAAACATTATGAAGGCCTCCCGTCTGGTCTCGGCCGTAACCGGCTTTGTCGTGCAACCGAACAAGGCCATCGTTGGCGCCAACGCCTTCGCGCACGAGTCGGGCATCCATCAGGACGGCGTGCTGAAGAATGCCCAGACCTATGAAATCATGACCCCCGAATCGGTCGGGCTGAACCAGTCGACCCTGGTTCTCGGCAAACATTCCGGCCGGCACGCCTTCCGCGAAAAGCTGAAAGAGCTGGGCTACGAGCTGGGCGACAATGCCTTCCAAGACACTTTTCGTCGGTTCAAGGATTTGGCCGACAAGAAAAAGGAAGTCTACAACGAGGACATCGTCGCCTTGGTCGACGACGAAGTGGTTCGCACCAACGACCGCATCCAGGTGGTCTCGCTGGAGGTTCTGTGCGGTACTGTCCATCGGCCGCCAAAGGCGGAACTGGAGCTGGAAATCGACGGCATCCGCCGTAATTGCAAGGCGACCGGCGACGGTCCAGTCGATGCAGTCTTCAATTGTGTCAAGGAGTTAGTGCCCCATACCGCGCGTTTATTGCTCTATCAGGTCAGCGCCGTGACCCAGGGCACCGATGCCCAGGCCGAGGTCACTGTGCGCTTGGAGGAGAAGGGAAAATCGGTCAATGGCCAGAGTGCCGATACCGATACCATCGTCGCCTCGGCCAAGGCGTACGTGAACGCATTGAACAAGTTGCTGGTCAAACGCGAACGAACTGCCCCCTCCGCTCTCTCGGCTTAAGGGCATCAGCATTACTACGCAACACGATGTGGTAAGTCCGGGCTAGCCCTTCGGCTCGTGTACCCCTATAAGAACCCGAGTCGTGATGGGGATTCGCTCCCCGTCACGTCGCGGACAATGGCCGGTCGAAGGGTAGGCAAGCATGTTCTCTCGCCTGTTCGGGTTCCTCTCCGCGGACATGGCTATCGACCTGGGTACTGCAAATACCCTGGTGTTCGTCAAGGGCCGCGGCGTCGTTTTGAATGAGCCGTCGGTAGTTGCCATTGCCGAGAATAAGGGCAAGAAGCAAGTACTGGCCGTCGGCGAGGAAGCCAAGCTGATGCTGGGCCGCACGCCCGGCAATATTCAGGCTATCCGACCGCTCCGCGACGGCGTCATTGCCGATTTCGAGGTAGCGGAGGAGATGATCAAGCATTTCATCCGCAAGGTCCACAATCGGCGCAGCTTCGCCAGCCCCTTGGTCGTCGTCTGCGTCCCCTCGGGATCGACGGCGGTAGAGCGGCGGGCCATTCAGGAATCGGCGGAAAGCGCTGGCGCCCGCAAGGTCTATCTTATCGAAGAACCCATGGCAGCCGCCATCGGCGCCGGGCTGCCGGTGACCGAACCAACCGGCTCAATGGTCGTCGATATTGGTGGAGGCACCACGGAGGTGGCGGTGTTGTCGCTGGGCGGCATCGTCTATTCGCGCTCGGTGCGCACCGGCGGCGACAAAATGGACGAAGCGATTATCGCCTATATCCGACGCAATCATAACCTGCTGATCGGCGAACGTACTGCCGAGCGCATCAAGGAAGAAATCGGCTCGGCCTGTCCGCCCGAAGACGGTGAAGGCATGACCATGGAGGTCAAAGGCCGCGACCTGATGAATGGCGTGCCCAAGGAGCTATTGCTGTCGGAACGCCAGATTGCCGAAAGCTTGGCCGAACCTGTGGGCGCCATCATCGAGTCGGTGAAGGTGGCCCTCGAACATACCGCCCCCGAATTGGCTGCCGATATCGTCGATAAGGGCATTGTCCTGACCGGCGGCGGCGCCCTCCTGGGTAACATCGACTATGTGTTGCGCCACGCCACTGGCTTACCGGTGTCGATTGCCGACGACCCTCTTTCATGCGTCGTGTTGGGCACCGGGCGGGCGCTGGAGGAGATGAAGAAAATGCGCAATCTCCTCACCACCATGTATTGATCCTCTTTGAATTCTTCAGAATATCCCGCTATTCTCTAGACGAATGTGAGAATCTTCACGACGCATTAGTAATTCCCTTACAGGATACGTCGTGGGTAAGCCGTAATGACCAGGCTGTAGACAGCAGTTGGGGTCCGCGAACACGCGGCGTGGATAGCTAGCGCGAGGGAAGCGCATTGCAAGAACCTTTCCGACCAGCCTACCGGATTGCGACCCCACTCCGCAATATAGCGCAACGATTCGCCTATATGGGGTTGGTACTCGCCGCTTTTGGCCTGATGCTATTGGGCAGGGCGGATACCGTACTGATGGAGCGTTTGCAAACTCACGTCACCGACGCGCTCACCCCCATCATGGACGTGCTCTCGCGTCCGGTAGCCACCATCGCCAATATCGTTGATTACGGCCGAAATCTTGCCAATCTGCATGATGAGAATGCCGAATTGCGCGAGACCAATGAGCGCTTGTTGCAATGGCAGACGGTGGCCCGACGTCTGGAATTGGAGAATGCTCATCTGCGCTCGTTGTTGAATTTCAAACCGGACCCGAATGCACATTACGTCTCGGCGCGCGTGATTGCCGACACCGGTGGTGCTTTCGCACATAGTTTGGTACTCAATGCCGGCACCCGCGACGGGATTCGCAAGGGACAAGCGGCCGTGACAGGCACCGGACTGGTAGGAAGGATTGCTGGAGCCGGAAACATTTCGGCTCGCGTCCTCTTGATCACCGACCTTAACTCGCGCATTCCCGTGCTGGTCGAATCAACGGGAACACGAGCGATCATGGCCGGCGATAATTCCGACCAACCACGCCTTATTCACCTGCCACCGGGTTCCGTCGTCAATCCCGGCGACCGGGTCGTGACATCTGGTCATGGTGGAGCTTTCCCCCCGGGCCTACCCATCGGGGTGATTGCCTTGGTGGGGGATGATCGGATCACCGTCCAACCCTTCGTCGGACGCGACCAGCTCGATTATGTTCGGGTGATGGATTTCGGCTTGGAAGGCATTCTCCAGCCGCCCCGCGAGATGCCCCCGATGCCCGTATCTCGTGGTGCCAGCCCCAACACCGGCGGTGAGGTCGCGAGCAGCCGACCATGAGGCCTACCTTCTGGCAACGGTTGGATCAACTGGCTCGCAAGCTAACGCCGGTGGCCTTGACTCTGTTGCTGGTCATTGTCGGCCAAATCCCTTGGCACCTGCCGGGCCTGGCGCGGGTTGCTCCGCTGTTGCCACTGACGGCGGTTTATCATTGGACGATCCAGCGTCCCGATTTGCTGCCTGCCCAGGCTGTCTTTTGCATCGGACTCCTGGTCGACCTGCTTTCTGGCGGACCCATCGGCGTCAATACTCTCGTGTTCCTTACCGTGTATGGCGTCATTTACAGCCAGCGGCGATTTTTCATCGGGAAGACGTTCCACATCACATGGCTGGGATTCGCCTTAGTGGCAGCTGCCGCCGCGCTGCAGGCGTGGCTGCTAGTTTCTATATTTTATACGATCCTAATCCGTCCTGATGCCCTGATGTTTCAGTATATCCTAACCGTGGTACTGTATCCCGTTCCCGCATGGCTTTTCCTGCGCTGGCAGCAAGTATTTTTACGAGCCATATGACATGCGCCACGATTCCGATCAGCAGAAACTGTTCAACCGCCGTACGGCGTTGCTGGCAGGCGGCAAATTGCTGCTGCTATCGGCGTTGGCCGGGCGCATGTATTTTTTGCAAGTCCTGGAGTCCGATAAATACAGAACGCTCGCCGATGAAAACCGCATCAACCTTCGCCTATTGCCGCCACCGCGTGGAAGAATCGTCGACCGCTTCGACACGCTGCTGGTCGACAACCAGCAGAACTACCGGGTCGTGCTGATCTCTGAACAAACCCCGGCCGTGGAACAGACGCTAGATGCACTGAGCGCCATTATCGACATCAGCGATGCCGAGCGTGCTCGTATCATGCGCGAAACGCGTCGGCGGCGAAGTTGGGTACCGGTGACGGTCCGCGAAAATTTGGGATGGGAAGACGTCGCGCGGATCGAAGTCAATGCCCCCGATCTACCCGGCGTGCTGATCGATGTTGGCCAAAGTCGCCTTTATCCGCATGGTATAATGACTGCCCATGTGTTGGGTTACGTAGCCGCCGTCAACGAGGCTGAAGCCAATGGTGACAGGCTGCTCCTGCTGCCGGGTTTTCGCATCGGCAAAAATGGTGTCGAGAAGACACATGACCTTGCCTTGCGCGGCAAGGGCGGCAGTTCACAGGTCGAAGTTAATGCCTTCGGCCGTATGATCCGCGAGTTGTCGCGCCAAGAAGGCCAACCAGGAGCGGAGGTTCGGCTCAGCCTCGATCTCGAGGTCCAGCGCAAGCTCGCCAGTCTCCTACCGGCGGAAAGCTCCTCCGGTGTCGTTCTGGACATCCGCACTGGGCAAATACTAGCCATGGCATCGATGCCATCCTTTGATCCCAATGCCTTTAATCGCGGCCTGACCCCAGATGAATGGCGCTATCTGTCGCAAAATCCGATGGCCCCGCTGATCAACAAAGCTATCGCCGGGCAATATGCCCCTGGGTCGACCTTCAAGGTGGTTGTGGCGCTAGCCGCATTGGAGGCCGGGGCCATCACTCCGGACACCGAATTCTACTGCAATGGTTCGCTGGCATTGGGTAATGCTCGCTTCCATTGCTACAAGAAGGAAGGCCACGGGCGAGCAGCCTTGCGCGACGGCATAAAATGGTCATGCGATGTTTATTTCTACGAAGTAGCCAAGCGGATCGGCATCGACCGCATCGCCGCAATGGCCGAGCGCCTGGGTTTGGGTCAAACTTTATTGACGGATTTGCCTGGCGAACAACCCGGTCTGATCCCCTCCCGTGCTTGGAAGCAAAAGGCATTAGGAACATCCTGGCAAGGGGGGGAAACTTTGGTCGCCGGTATTGGGCAGGGATATATCACCGCCACACCCCTGCAACTGGCCGTGATGGCGGCACGCGTAGCCAGCGGCGGATTGGCCGTCATGCCACACCTTACGATGGATGGCCCGCTACCGGGCGAATCGGCAACCCGCTCCCTCAGTCTCCAGGCAGGGGCGACTGAACCGGCCCTTTTCCCCGATCTTGGTATCAAACCCGAACACCTCCGCGTCGTCCGCGATGCCATGGAAGCCGTCGTCAACGAGCCCCGCGGTACGGCCAACGGCGCCCGCATCAAGGAACCGGAAATGGCAATGGGCGGTAAATCCGGCACTTCGCAAGTGCGCCGCATCAGCAAAGCTGAGCGCGACCGCGGAGTCATCAAAAACGATGATCTGCCGTGGGAGCGGCGCGATCACGCGCTGTTCATCGCCTATGCCCCGATCAAGGCGCCCCGCTTTGCCGCCGCGGTTGTAGTGGAGCATGGCGGTGGCGGTTCGGCCGTGGCCGCTCCGCTGGTGCGCGACATCTTGCGTTTTGTCCAAGAACGTTACCGTTTGCCTGCCACCGCCCCGACAGCGAATCGTCCTGACGACCCGGCAATAGCTCTGCAGAATAGCGGTTGAACGTCGCCATGGCTCTTTTTTCCCGCGGGCTGAATGCGCCCGAAATGACGATCGGACGCAAGTTCTGGCAGGTTCACTGGATCTTTCTCCTGTTGCTGACCGCCATCGCTTTGATCGGCATGGCCATGCTCTATTCGGCGGCCAACGGCAATATGGAGCCCTGGGCTTCGGCACAGATGGCACGATTTGCCTTGGGCATTGGCATCTTGATCATCGTGTCACTGATCGACATCCGCCATTGGCTGCGCTGGGCGTATGTCTTCTATGCCATGTCCTTGCTGCTCTTAGCAGCAGTCGAAATCATGGGCTACGTCGGCATGGGCGCACAGCGGTGGATATCGTTGGGCTTCTTTAACGTCCAGCCGTCGGAGGTCATGAAGATCGCCCTGGTGATTGCACTTGCCCGCTACTTCCACGGATCGGATCCCGAGGATACCGGCCGCATCGGACATCTCGTCGTGCCGGCACTGCTGATTTTGCTGCCGACCGCCCTGGTCATGCGTCAGCCAGACTTGGGCACCGCCGTCATGCTGATGATGGTCGGTGCCATTCTGCTTTTGTTGGCCGGCGTGCGCTTATGGATATTTGCCCTTGCCGGGATGATCGTACTGGCTGTCATCCCGGTCGGCTGGCATTTCATGCATGACTATCAGCAGCAGCGGGTTATCACCTTCCTGGATCCGGAGAGTGACCCGTTGGGAGCGGGTTACCACATCATTCAATCGAAGATCGCACTAGGCTCAGGCGGGATGTTCGGCAAGGGATTTCTCCTGGGTTCGCAAAGTCATCTGAGCTTCCTTCCGGAAAAGCAGACAGATTTCATTTTTACCATGCTGGCCGAGGAGTTCGGCATGGTCGGCGGCCTTGGGCTCCTGGGGCTGTATACCCTGTTGCTGACCTACGGTTTTGCCATGAGTCTCCGGGCACGTAGCCAGTTCGCCAGATTGGTCGGCATGGGCATCACGTCGACCTTCTTCCTCTATGTTTTTATCAACATCGCCATGGTCATGGGCCTCATCCCCGTGGTTGGCGTACCATTGCCGCTGATTTCCTATGGCGGAACCGCGATGCTAACCCTGCTGTTCGGTTTTGGCATCCTGATGAGCGTGCATGTGCATCGCGATGTCATCATCGGACGGCGTGGCATCGACGATGGCTGGTGAGGAGCCCCAGGCAATAAACTTAACGATGATACCGGGCCGGTATCGACAAACCGGAAACGCTTTGCTATCAGGAGCCCCCCAGCGCATTGGGGGCGCATAGCTCAGTTGGTAGAGCAGCTGACTCTTAATCAGCGGGTCCCAGGTTCGAGTCCTGGTGCGCCCACCATTTCTCCACGCCATTTCAATGGGTCGCCGTTCATCTGCCGGTGCTTGTTCGGCCGCTGCAGCGATCCGGCCCCTGAAGTGCCGTGGTTACGTGCCGGTACGGAGGCTATTCGTTGACCTTCGCGGGCATCGCCCAAATAAAAAGTTCCTTGCCTCCCGGCCACCGGCTTCTCGGCCTCGATGTCGGCACCAAGACCATCGGGCTGGCTATCAGCGACCCACGATTGACCATCGCTACGCCGCTGGAAACGATCCGCCGCAAGCGCTTCACCGACGATCTTGCCACCCTGGCGCGCATTGTCGGCGAACGCAGGATCGGGGGGCTGGTCATCGGTCTGCCGATCAGCATGGACGGCAGCGAAGGCCCGCGTTGTCAGTCGGTTCGCCAGTTCGCCGCCAACGTTCTGGAGAAATTGGACGTTCCCATCGCCTTTTGGGATGAACGGCTATCGACCGCGGCGGTCACCCGCATGATGATCGATGAAGCCGATCTATCGCGCCGCCGGCGAGGCGAGGTGGTCGATAAACTGGCCGCCGCCTACATCCTTCAGGGCGCTTTGGATTATGCCGGCGGCTGATGCCGTAAAGCGCCTTTGAAATCCAGGACCTTTGCTTGCCGCTCGGAGTCCCTTCATCATCGAACTGACAATGTTCCTGGGGAGGGCTAGTTGGGGGAGGGCAGGCGCCTTACCACAAAGGACCTTCAATCAAACCGGACAAATCGTCTGCTATCGAAAGACCCTCTACCCGCACCTTGCCCCCATCTCACACCCGCCGTATAGTCCGCGCCGATGACCGCCGAGGCCGCGATTCTTCCCTTCCCACACCGCCATCTACTTGGCATCGAGGGCCTTTCGCCGCTGGAGATCGGCCATCTCCTCGATCAGTCTGAGACCTATGTCGAGGTCAACCGCCAGGCGGAGAAGGCGAAATCCTCCCTGCTCGGCCGCACCATCGTCAACCTGTTCTTCGAGAATTCAACGCGCACGCGCACCTCCTTCGAACTGGCCGCCAAGCGGCTGGAGGGCGACGTTATCAACATGTCGGTCGCCACCAGCTCGGTGAAGAAGGGCGAGACGCTGATCGACACGGCAATGACGCTCAACGCCATGCACCCCGACGTGCTGGTCGTCCGTCATCCGGACTCCGGCGCGGTCAAGCTTTTGTCCGAGAAAGTAAACTGCGCCGTTATCAATGCCGGCGACGGCTCCCATGAACATCCCACTCAGGCGCTGCTCGATGCTCTGACCATCCGGCGACGTAAGGGCCGAATCGCCGGACTGACCATTGCCATCTGCGGCGACATCGTCCATTCCCGAGTAGCGCGTTCCAATATTCATCTTTTGACCACCATGGGAGCCCGCGTGCGCATCGTCGCGCCACGTACCCTGTTGCCGACGGCGGCCGACCGCTTCGGCGTCGAGGTCTTTACCGACATGCGCGAGGGCCTCGACGGCTGCGACATCATCATGATGCTGCGCCTGCAGACCGAACGCATGCACGGCAACTTCTTCCCCTCGATCCGCGAGTATTTCAAGTTCTTCGGCCTGGATTACGAAAAGGTGGCGCTGGCCAAACCCGACGCCCTGATCATGCATCCCGGTCCGATGAACCGCGGCGTCGAGATCGACTCCGACGTCGCTGACGATTTTGGGCGCAGCGCCATCCGCGAACAGGTGGAAATGGGCGTCGCCGTGCGCATGGCGGTGCTGCAGATACTGGCCGCCAACCTGCCCTCCACCGACCCGAGGAATCTGTGAGATTCGATCCCGATAACGCGCCCCCTCGGGTCGCCCCGGGCCGGGTTGCCTACGTCAATGCCCGCTTGATCGATCCGGCGAGCGGGCTGGATACGCCAGGTGCCCTGCTCACCGACGGCGAGTCCATCGTCGACTTCGGACCGCGCCTGTTCAACGATCCCGACCTGTTCGAGAATACGGTACCCGAAGGCATCGAGGTGGTCGACTGCCAGGGCCTGTGCCTGACTCCCGGTCTGGTCGACATCCGCGTCCAGCTGCGCGAGCCGGGCGAAGAGTATAAAGAGACGCTACTTACCGCTGGGCGCGCCGCCACCGCCGGCGGGGTCACCACCATGGTCTGCCTGCCCAACACCCAGCCGGTGATCGATGACGTCTCAGTTGTCGAATACGTTGCCCGCCGGGCACGCAAGATCGGATTAGCCAAGGTCTACGCCTACGCCGCCATCACCAAGCAACTCGAAGGCAAGGAACTGGCCGAGATCGGCCTGCTAGCCGAAGCCGGCGCGCTCGCCTTCACCGATGGCGTCAAGGCTGTTGCCGATTCCAAGGTGATGCTTCGCGCCATGAGCTATGCGGCCACCTTCGACCAGCTCATCGTCCAACATGCCGAGGATCCAAGCTTGGCCTCCGGCGGTGCCATGAATTCCAGTGAGACCGCCGCCCGTCTCGGCCTCACCGGCATCCTGCCAGAGGCCGAGATTGTCATGGTTGAGCGCGATGTCCGCCTAGCGGCGCGCACCGGCGCCCGCTTACACTTCGCCCACCTGTCCACCGGCGAAGCCCTTGACGTCGTGCGCAAGGCCAAAGCGCGGGGCCTGCCGATAACCTGCGATACAGCACCTTTCTATTTCGCGCTCAACGAGACCGCCGTCGGCGACTACCGCACCTTCGCCAAGCTGTCACCGCCCTTGCGCGCCGAAGCGGACCGTCAAGCGGTGGTCGCCGCCCTGGCGGACGGCACTATCGATGCCATCGCCTCGGACCATGCGCCTCAGGACCAGGATGCCAAGCGCGTGCCCTTCGCCCAGGCCGCCTGCGGTGGCGTCGGACTGGAATCCTTGCTGCCAGTCTCCCTCGAACTTTACCACAACGGTTTCCTCACCCTACCGCGCCTCCTCAACCTGCTGTCGGCGGCACCCGCCAAGTTGCTCGCCTTGGGAGCCGGCCGCCTAGCCAAAGGCGCACCGGCAGACCTCATGCTGTTCGATCCGGAGAGCGGCTGGAAATTCGAAACCGACCGGTTGCTCAGCAAGTCGAAAAACTCACCCTTCGACGGTCGTCCGGTGCAAGGCCGTGTCGCGCGGACCGTCATCGACGGCCGCACCGTCTTCCACCACCAACCGGCAGCTTAGGCAGCCGCTCGCATGTCAACCATGACCGCCGGCATCGACCCTACCCTGGTCACGGCCATCGTGCTCATCGGCGGCTACCTGCTCGGCTCAATCCCTTTTGGCCTGGTGCTGACCAAGATGGCGGGACTGGGCGACATTCGCACCGTCGGTTCCGGCAACATCGGCGCAACCAACGTGCTGCGCACCGGCAACAAGGGCCTGGCTGCCGCCACCCTACTGCTCGATGGCGGCAAAGGGGCCGCCGCTGTGCTGCTCACCCAGGCCGCTCTCGACCCGGCGATGGGCGTGTTGGCCGGCGTCGGCGCTGTCATCGGCCATAACTTCCCCGTCTGGTTGCGCTTTAAAGGCGGCAAGGGCGTGGCGACAACATTGGGAACTCTGATCGCCATCGCTTGGCCGGTTGGCTTACTCGCCTGCGCTACCTGGCTCGCAGTAGCCGCATTGACCCGCTATTCGTCGTTAGCCGCCCTCGTCGCACTGGGCATCGCGCCGCTTTACGCATACTGGCTCGCCGGCGAAGTCGTCACCTTCGCCGCAGCCCTGTTGGCCTTGCTCGCCATCCTGCGCCACCATACCAATATCCGCCGTCTCATGGATGGCACCGAATCAAAGATCAGATTCGGCAAGTCGGTTTGATACACTAATAGGATGTATTTTTTAGTTCGCGCGGTCACCATTGCGTTTGGCGAGTTTGCGGCGCATGGTGCCACACTATGAATACTGCCCCTTCTCTCTCCTCTGGTGAACGGCTCGATTGGTTACGCCTTTCGCGCAGCGAAAATGTCGGCCCCGTCACCTTTCGCCGATTGCTCGGCCGCTTCGGTTCGGCTCGCGCTGCGCTTGAAGCGCTGCCGGAAATGGCCCGGCGCGGCGGTCGGATGCGACCCATCCGCCTCTGTCCACCCGACGACGCCTTGCGCGAGTTCGAAGCCGCCCAACGCCTCGGTGCCCGGCTCGTCGGCTGGGATGAAGCCGACTACCCACCGCTCTTACGCCATGTCGACGATGCACCCCCACTGCTCTATGTGCTCGGCAACCATGGCGTGTTAAATATGCCGGCCGTCGGTATCGTCGGCTCACGCAATGCGTCGATCAATGGTCGGCGTCTCGCTGCTTCGCTCGCTGCCGATCTCGGTGCCGCCGGCTGGGCCATCGTATCCGGCCTGGCTCGGGGCATCGATACGGCTGCCCATGAGGGATCGCTGAAGACAGGGACCGCTGCCGTGCTCGCTGGCGGCATCGACATTATCTATCCTCGGGAAAACGCTGTCCTCTACGAGCGGATTCGCGAACACGGCCTGCTGCTCTCCGAAACGCCCCCGGGCACCGAACCGTTGGCCCGCCATTTTCCGCGCCGCAATCGACTAATCTCAGGTGCGGCATGGGGCGTCGTGGTCGTCGAGGCCCGGCCCGGCTCCGGGTCGTTGATCACCGCGCGTTGCGCCCTCGATCAGGGCCGCGAGGTTTTTGCCGTTCCCGGCTCGCCGCTCGACCCTCGGGCCCGTGGTGGCAATCACCTGATTCGCCAAGGCGCGACGTTGACCGAGACCATCGACGACGTTTTGCGCGTGCTGGAGCCCATGCGCCCACAGCAAAAAGAGGCGTCCGAAAATCATCCGGCGATACCGGGCAGCTTGGCGCTGCCTGCCGATTTCGAGGCAGAAAACGCACATGATCGCATAACCGCGGCGCTGGGCTCTGCACCGGTTGCGGTTGACGAAATCATCAGGAGTTGCCAATTCTCCCCTGCCATCGTCACCGCCGTCCTTCTCGAATTGGAGTTGGCGGGCCGTTTGGAGCGGCACCCCGGCAATCGGGTTTCCCTGATTCACCTGCCCTGAAACGGACTTCATGAACGTCGTCGTTGTCGAATCTCCCGCCAAGGCAAAGACCATCAACAAGTACCTGGGCAAGGACTTCACCGTTCTGGCGTCCTATGGCCATGTCCGCGACCTTCCCTCGAAGGACGGCTCGGTAAAGCCGGACAACGACTTCTCCATGGAATGGGAGCCGGACGAACGCGGCCTCAAGCAGATCAAAGCCATCGCCGAGGCATTGCGGGGTGCCAAGAAACTCTACCTTGCCACCGACCCCGACCGCGAAGGCGAGGCGATCTCCTGGCACGTGCGCGAGCTACTGGACCAGCGTAAGGCCTTGGAGGGTGTCGACGTCAAACGTGTCGTCTTCAACGAGATCACCCGCGACGCCGTGCTGGAAGCCATGCGCAACCCGCGCGAGCTCGATGGCGAGCTGATCGATGCCTACATGGCGCGCAGGGCGCTCGATTACTTGGTCGGCTTTACTTTGTCGCCGGTGCTATGGCGCAAGCTGCCGGGCAGCCGTTCGGCGGGCCGCGTGCAGTCTGTCGCCCTGCGACTGATCTGCGAACGCGAAGCCGAGATCGAAATCTTCAAACCGCGTGAATACTGGACGGTAGCCGCCCTGTTCGCCACTGCCGCCGGCAAGACCATCGAAGCCGGGCTAACCCAACTGGACGGCCGCAAGCTCGACCGCTTCGACCTCAACAACGAGGCCAGTGCCCGCCAGGCGGTAGCGCGCATCGAGGCGGCTGAGTTCGCGGTCGCCGCCGTCGAGCGGCGCAAGACCAAGCGTAATCCCTATCCGCCGTTCACCACCTCGACCCTGCAACAGGAAGCGGCGCGCAAGCTACACTTCGCCGCCGCCAAGACCATGTCGGTAGCGCAGCGCCTGTACGAAGGCATCGACATCGACGGCGAGACCACCGGCCTGATCACCTACATGCGGACCGACGCCGTGAACATGGCG
>CANITX010000053.1 GCA_947470575.1 Rhodospirillales bacterium | reverse complement strand
CGCAGCTTGCCGATAACTTCTTCAGGCCCGTGCTTCTTGCCCATGTTCCGTCTCCTTCAGGGTCCAGTCTAAGTTAACTTTTGGACCGCTCTAAAGGGGGCAGATCAGGGCAGCAATCGGGTCAGGAACCAAGCAAGTCGAGGGGCAGCGGCGGCGATTCGCCATCTGTGCGCCGGCCGCAGAGCCTTTCGATATCGGCGAGTATGGCTGCCAGATCCTCGGCGCAGACGAAACGATAAAATGGGCCATTCGGATACAGCCGCATGACTGCCCCCCGCGTGCAATCGCCGAAACAGCGGATGCGATCGAGAGTCACGGCCAGTTGGCGTTCCGCTATGAGGCGCTCGAGGGTATTTGCCAGCTCTTCGCTGCCCCGCCCGGCACAGGAGGGACGGTCATTGCCGAAGCGGCGGTTGACGCACACAACCAGAGCGGTGGGCCGACGGTCTTCTTTACCGGGCGTGATTTCCATGGAAGGGGGCGATCACGATGCCGGCTGGTCGGTATTCGCCAAGGTGGAACGGCCCGCTGGCGTGAGGCGGCAGACCATCCAATCCGGCTTCAAGGGGTTGCTGAACCAGGGTTCGGCCCAGCCACGGTCGACACAGCTCCTCACCGTTCGTTCGCCGACCAGACGGCCATTTTTATCGAATAGCGGTAATTTTCCGCCAGGCTGCGTTAGACCGCTTTCCAACCAACGGCGTTGCGACGGAGTCGGACGCGCCGACGACACAGGATCGTTGTCGTTCGCAGGAACCGCCGATAACGCCGTGCATTCGAGAGTCACACGCCAGCCCTCGCTGTTTCCCATGTCGCAATGTGATAATTATCCTAATCGGGATTTTTGTCGATGCCAACCCAACACCTCAACAGTGTAGGACAAGATTTTATGAATAAAGTATTTATATATGTGACTACCGAGACCATGGCCGATGCCCAGCGGATCGGTACTGCCGTGGTCGAATCCCGTCTGGCCGCCTGTGCCAATATATTGCCGGGAATGATGTCGATTTATTGTTGGCAGGGTGAAGTCCGTCAGGCCTCCGAAGCCGTCCTTATCCTGAAGACAAGGGCGGAACTGACCGACGCCGTTGTCGCCAAAGTCAAGGCGCTGCATCCTTACGAATGTCCCTGCGCGGTCGCGATCCCGATAAGCGGCGGTAATCCGGACTTCTTAAAATGGATCGATGTGGAAACCGGCCAATAGCCCGTCGATCGTCACCGATTGATTTCTTGCGAGATGCGCCGGGCGATGTCGGCAGCTTCGCCCATTTCGGCCAAACCGCGGCGGATGGCATCTGAAAGCGGGCGCAACAGCCGGACATCGCGGGGCGACGGGGCGTGTTTTGCCTCGACGATGCTGTGGGCGACTTTCAGCATCGACTGACAAAGCCCGCCAACATGCGCGACCTGCGTACCGACGCATCGCCGGACGGTTTCTTCGGTGACGGTGATCAGCTGGACGACATAGTCGCTGGCCTCGGCATTGGGAGCCAACCCCCCTTCCAACGCGGGGACAATCCGATCGATCAGATAGGCGATCTGGAATCCCAGGCGCTCCAGTTTCATCAAGTTAAGCTGCCCGGCAACCCGGTTGACCATTTGAAGCGTGTTCGCGGGCGGCTGCGTGCCGGTGACCAGAGCCTTGAGGACGTTGGGCACTTCGACCAACGGCACATTCGATGTCCGATCGCTGGATTTGCGGCGATCCGGTCCGATGTAGTTGCTGGTGACAACGAACGGCTTGCGGCAATCGACGAGGAGCCGGATGCGGCTGGTCAGTTGATCGGCGGACACGGGCTTTCCCAGCAGGAAGTCGGCGCCGGAGTTAATGACCCGCTTCACCATGTCGGGCGTCGGTTCGCGGGATAGCGCGATAATCGGCAAGAAGGGATCGGTGCCGACATCCTGATGGCGCAGTTGGTGGATCAGGGCACAAACGTCGCCGTCGGATAGATCCACTTCGGTGATCAAAAGATCGGGCGGCGTCTTTTCAAGACGTTGGCGAATCTCGGCCCAAGTGGCCGCCGCCGACAGCTTGCGAAAGCCGTTGTGATGCAAAACGCTACGCAGGCTGTCGCGGACATTGCTGTCCGGATCGACGAGCATTAGCTCCACATTGTCGAAGCGGGATGCGCCCTGTGGGGCTCGCACGTCAAAGCTCCAAGTATTTCAATAGCGTTCAGAGATAACCCGGCAGGCGGACGCAGGCAATGGCCTGAGCGGCGATGCCTTCCCCCCGGCCGGTGAACCCGAGGCGTTCGGTGGTCGTTCCCTTGATACTGACACGCGCCTCGGCAATGCCCAGGATGCCGGCGATCCTCGCGGTCATGGCAGCGCGGTGGGGCGAGACGCGAGGGGATTCGCAGACGATGGTGACATCGACGTTAAGGATGACGCCACTTTGCCGGCGCAACAGGCTGTTGGCATGGGCTAGGAAGATATCCGACGAAGCGCCTTTCCAACGTGCCTCGCCGGGCGGGAAGTGCACCCCGATGTCTCCGGCGCCGATAGCGCCCAGAAGGGCATCGGTCAGCGCGTGCAGCCCGACATCGGCGTCTGAATGGCCGGCCAGGGACGCCCCGTGCGGCACCCGCACGCCGCAAAGCATGACTGCGTCGCCAGGGGCAAAGCGATGTACGTCAAATCCGAAGCCGGTGCGAACATCGCCTGGTCCTATCAATCGCGCAGCACGGTCCAAATCGTCCTCTGTCGTGATCTTGAAGTTGTTCTCGCTGCCGACCACCAACATAACGGGCAGGGCAGCACGTTCGGCCAGGGCGGCATCGTCGGTCATCTGTTCGCCGGCAAATCGGCGATGCGCCGCCAGAATCTCGGAGAACCGGAAGCCCTGCGGCGTTTGGGCACGCCACAGGCCGTCGCGCGAAACCGTCGCACTCACCTTACCGCCTTCGCCGCGCTTGAGCGTGTCGGCTACAGCGACGGCCGGCAGTGCGGCGGGCGCATGGCCGAGCGCCGATATCGTCCGGCCGATGACGCCGCCATCGACAAGGGGGCGTGCCGCATCGTGGATCAGGACGATATCCGGGGCCAGCGCCTCCAGGCTTTCCAGTCCTAGGCGCACTGAATCCTGGCGGCTCGCACCGCCGGCCACCGGCGGCAACAAGTTGGGAAAATCCAGGCCCGCCGTGGCTTCATCATACCAGGCCCGGTGGCTGGGATCGATGACGGGACGAACCGCAGCGATGCCACCATGGGCGGCGAAGGCCGAAAGCGAGCGGGAGATGACGGAGCGGCCAGCCAGATCGCGGTATTGCTTGGGGAGATCGTCGCCAAACCGGCTGCCGCTTCCCCCCGCCACCACCAAAGCCGCGCAACCAATCATGTTCGGTTCGATCCCAATTCCAACGTTGCCGCGAAGATTGCGACGGTGAAGCAAGCTAGTCGCGCCGGTTCACCTTGCCAAGAGGACGTCGCGTCGAGTTGGCGTTGGCGACCGGAGGCTTGCCAACCAGGGATGCCCGCGCGATGGTGCCATCCTGGCGGCACCACCGATGCCCATCCGGAACACGAGGCATGACGCTGGAACTTCTATATACCCTGCTGGCTTTGGCCGCCCTCATTCCCGCCTCGCTGCTCGGCCTGAGACAGCGCCCCTCGCGAGATGCCGTGTTCTGGGCGGCTATCGTCTTAGCCTCCGTCGGGCCGACCGTATGGTGCGAGACTCAAATCGGCAGCACCTGGCGCACGGGCTTTTCCATCGCCTTATGGGTGACGGTTGCGACCAGCTTGTGGCTGTTTGCCGGTCTTGCTGCATTGACGCGGGATGCCTGGCGGCTGGCGCCTCTATTGGTGCCCTACATGTTCGTTCTCGCCGCGCTGGCTGCAGCGTTGGACCAGGCACCGCAAGGCGGATTGGACGAAAACGCGCCGACGGCCTGGGTTGCGGTTCATATCGGCGTATCGGTTGTCACTTATGGATTGGTCACCGTGGCTGCAGTGGCGGCGCTGGCGGCGTTTCTCCAAGACCGGGCTCTGAAGGCCAAACGTCCGTCTTCTCTGACGCGAATGTTGCCGTCGATGGCCGATTGCGAGCGCCTGCTGGTCCGGCTATTGGCTATCGGCGAGGTCGTGTTGGCTGTCGGACTAGCCAGCGGGATGGCTGTTCAATACGAAGAGTCCGGCCGGCTTTTGACCTTCGATCATAAGACGTTGCTGACGGTGGCCGCCTTCGTTGTGATTGGCGCGTTGCTGGTGGCCCATTATGTCAGCGGCCTGCGGGGGCGCCAGGCAACCCGCTTTGTGTTGCTGGCCTATTTGTTGCTAACGCTCGGCTATCCCGGCGTGAAATTCGTCACCGACGTCCTGCTCGCCTCGACCGCGGGTTAGCCTGGCGAGGTTGCACTGCAACATATCGCGTGACGTGGCGGAATAAATCGATTACATTTGCCAAGTTTTAAGGCAACAAGCATGGAATCATGTGCGCTGCCTATAAATTAATCATTTTGAGGCTGGTTCTACGATGACGCTGCAAATTGGCCCCGTCGCCATCGATGACCCGGTGATTCTAGCGCCCATGTCAGGCGTCACGGATTTACCGTTTCGCCGCCTGGTGAAGTCACGCGGCGCCGGTTTGGTGGTATCCGAGATGATCGCCAGTCAGGCTATGATTCGCGCCTCGCAGAAATCTTTGAAGATGGCCTCCAATTGCGCGGAGGAGTTCCCCATGTCGGTCCAGCTGGCCGGCTGCGACCCCGAGGTGATGGCCGAAGCTGCACGGATGAACGCAGACCGCGGCGCCGCCATTATCGACATCAATTTCGGTTGCCCCGTCAAAAAGGTGACCAACGGCCAACATGCCGGTTCGGCCCTTATGCGGGACGAGTTGCAGGCGGCGCGGATTCTGGAAGCAACGGTAAAGGCCGTATCGCTGCCCGTGACCCTGAAAATGCGGACTGGTTGGGACGATACCAACCGGAATGCCCCGCGGCTGGCCCGCATCGCCGAGGACTGCGGCATTCGGATGATTACCGTTCATGGACGCACCCGCTGCCAATTCTACAGCGGTCGTGCAGATTGGGCCTTCATTCGTCAGGTCAAGGAGGCGGTGAGAATTCCGGTTATCGCCAACGGCGACGTGACGGCTGTCGAGGATGCCCGAGAGGTTCTGCATCAATCGGGAGCCGACGGCTTGATGGTCGGGCGCGGCAGCTACGGGCGGCCATGGTTTCTCAATCAGGTGATCCGTTTCCTGCGAACCGGGGAGCGCATGGCCGACCCGCCGTTGGAGGAACAGCGCGACGTCGTGCTCGACCACTATGAGTCCATGCTGTCCCACTACGGCGCCGAAGCCGGCAGCCGCATCGCGCGCAAGCATATCGGTTGGTACAGCAAAGGGATGCGCGGCGGCGCGGAATTCCGGGCCGCCGTCAACCACGCGACCTCGCCGGAAGCCGTTCGCCGCATGATTCGCGACTTCTACGACGCGCATAGCGAACCGTTGGCAGCCTAGCGGAGTACGCCCCATGGCTCGGGCCCAGAAAGTCAGCGCCTTGAATGCCGAAGGGAGTGCCACCAGCGGCGCTTTACACATCAACGAGCAATCGATCTTGGCCGCTTTGGCCGCCACCGTGTTGGTGATCGATCCGGAGGGCATCGTCGTCTATGCCAATGGCGCTGCAGAAAATCTGTTCAAGACAGGCATGTCGGCGCTCCTCGGCCAGCCGTTTCGCCTGTTGGTACCCGAGGACAGTACGGTTTTCAGGCTGATCGAGCAGGTGCGCCGCGACGGTGGCGACGTTTCCGAGCATGGTCTGACGTTACAGACTCCGCGATTTGGCACTTCCGAGGTCAATATTTTGGCCTCGTCGCTGCCCGAGTATCCGGGATGCGTCGTCATTTGTTTGCACGAGCGGTCCATAGCCGACCAGATCGACCGGCAACTGACCCACCGCGGCGCGGCACGGTCCATTACCGCGATGGCTTCCTTGCTGGCTCATGAGGTCAAGAACCCGCTGTCGGGTATCCGCGGCGCTGCGCAACTGCTCGAAGCGGGCGTCGGCGAGGAAGACAAGACCCTCACCCGCCTAATTCGCGACGAGACGGATCGCATCTGCGCGTTGGTCGACGAAATGGATGTCTTCGCCGACGCTGCGCCGCAGCGCCACGCTCCACTCAATATTCACCAAGTCTTGGATCACGTCCGCCAAATCGCCGTCAGCGGATTCGCTCGGCACGTACGCTTCGTTGCCAACTATGACCCATCTCTGCCCTCGGTCCTCGGCAATCGCGATCAACTGATTCAGGTGTTCCTCAACCTAGTGAAGAATGCTGCCGAAGCGGTTCCGCAGAATGGCGGCGAGATCGTTATGTCGACGGCCTATCGTCACGGCGTGCGCTTTGCCGTGCCGGGCAGGGGTAGCCGGGTGCATCTGCCGCTGATGGTCAGAATCCAGGACAACGGCAGCGGCATCCCCGATGACATCCGGGCCTATCCGTTCGATCCCTTTGTTACCTCGAAACCAGCAGGCAGCGGCCTCGGCCTTGCTCTCGTCGCCAAGATCGTCAGCGATCATGGCGGTGTAATCGAATTCGACAGCCGTCCCCGCCTGACCGTCTTCCGGGTGATGCTGCCGATGGCGAGTGGAGACGGCGAGACATGAACAACAGCGGTACCATTCTGATCGCCGACGACGACAGCGGCATCCGAACAGTGCTTAACCAGGCCCTTGGCCGGGCGGGGTATAGCGTTCGCACGACCGGCAATGCAGCGACCCTTTGGCAATGGGTGTCCGATGGCGAAGGCGACCTGGTCATCACCGACGTCGTCATGCCCGACGGCAACGGGCTGGACCTGATTCCGCGTATTCGCCAGATCCGTCCCGAGTTACGCATCATCGTCATGAGCGCACACAAGACACTGATGACCGCCGTGCGCGCAGCCGAGCGGGGAGCGTTCGAATATCTGCCAAAGCCCTTCGATCTCAATGAATTGGTCAGTATCGTCAAGCGGGCGTTCGAGGCGCCTGCGCCCGCTGCTTCGGCGCCTGCAGAGGATGGCATGCCGGAGGAAAACCTGCCGCTGATCGGCCGTTCGCCGCCGATGCAGGACATCTACCGGACCTTGGCGCGCCTGATGGGAACGAATTTGACCGTCCTGGTGACCGGTGAATCGGGAACCGGAAAGGAACTGGTTGCGCGCGCGCTGCACGATTACGGCAAGCGCCGTAATCGTCCGTTCGTGGCGATCAATATGGCGGCCATTCCGCGCGAATTGATCGAAAGCGAGTTGTTCGGCCATGAGCGCGGCGCCTTTACCGGGGCTACCCAACGCCACACCGGGCGCTTCGAACAGGCGGAAGGCGGCACGTTGTTTCTCGACGAGATCGGCGATATGCCCCCCGAGGCGCAGACCCGATTGCTGCGCGTGCTGCAGGAGGGCGAATACACCACTGTCGGCGGACGTACGGCGATCGCCACGAACGTCCGCATTATCGCCGCCACGCATCGCGACCTGCGCCGGCTGATCCAACAGGGCCTGTTTCGCGAGGATTTGTACTTTCGCCTCAATGTGGTGCCCATTCGCCTGCCGCCGCTGCGAGAGCGGGTCGAAGACATTCCGGAGCTGATTCGCGCCTTTCAAGCGCGCGGCGCTGAGGAAGGCATTCCCTGGAAGGTGATCGACGCGTCGGCGATCGAACGGCTCAAAGCCTATTCATGGCCCGGCAACGTCCGCGAGTTGGAGAACTTGGTGCGCCGTCTGGGCGTGCTTTATTCCCAAGAAGTCATCAATGGCGATCTCATCGATGTTGAGTTGGCCGATGCGGCGGTACGGTCCGGCGGCCAGACCGGCGATGGGCTTTCGCAAACCGTGGAGCGTCACCTAAAGGCGTATTTCGCCGCTCATGGCGAAGGATTGCCGGCGGCCGGCCTTTACGACCGCATCGTGCGTGAGGTGGAACGGCCGTTGATCATCCTGACCTTGCAGGCGACTCGCGGCAATCAAGTCCGCGCCGCGCGCGTGCTGGGGGTCAATCGCAACACGTTGCGAAAGAAAATCAGCGATTTGAACATTCCTGTCGTCCGAGGCGGAAAGTGACTATGCTAACGTCTTGATTTTGTCACACCACCGCAACGGCGGGACGGCCTAGGCATGAACCCGGCACTGCAAGGGCCAAGAAGCTGGACGACGCATTTCCGGCTATGGTCCAGGCGCGCGCGCCTGTCGCGCAAGCTCGCCTACGGACTGGTGGTCGCCGCCGTTCTGTCCGGCTTGGCCACCTTCGCGACGATGACGGGGACATCGCCATTCGGCACAGGATCGCGCTGGGTCCTGTTTTTTCTGTACATCGATGCTGTGCTTCTTCTGCTTCTGGCGGCGGTGATCGCCGGGCGCATCGTTGCCGTCTGGGCCGATCGCCGACGGGGCATGGCCGGCTCGCGCCTGCACGTTCGCCTGGTTGTTCTGTTCAGTGTCGTCGCTGTGACGCCAGCCATCCTGGTTGCGGGTTTTTCTGGGTTTTACCTAAATTTCGGAATTCAAGACTGGTTTGCGGAGCGGGTGCGGACCGCGGTCGAGGAGTCCCTGGTCGTTGCCCAAGCCTATCTGCACGAACATCGCCAAGCGATCCGGGCTGACGCATTTGCCATGGCAAATGACCTCAATCGCGAAGCTCAGGCTCTTTCGCGCCGCCCGTTCGTATTTGACCAAGTTATTTCCAATCAAGCTGCCATGCGCGCGTTGCCCGAAGCTATCGTCATCGATAGCAACGGCGGTATATTGGCCCGTTCGCAGTTCAGTGTTTCGTTGGAATTGGAGACCATACCGCCAGAAGTACTTGCCAAAGCCGATCAAGGTGACGTCGTCGTCATGACGGGCGATGGCGAGAATCGGGTCCGTGCCATTATCAAGCTGAACCGGTTCTTCGATGCTTATCTATTGGTGGGCAGATTTGTTGACGCCCGTGCGCTGGAACGCATCGATCGTACGGAAAGGGCCGTTACCGAATACCGCCGGGCCGAAAGCCAGCGGGAAGGCTTTCAAATCACTTTCGTCATGATCTTTGCACTGGTTGCGCTGTTGCTGCTGCTGGCTTCAGTGTGGATAGGATTAAACGTCGCCACGCAATTGGCTCACCCCATCAGCGCGTTGATCGCCGCGTCGGAGCGAGTTCGTAAAGGCGATCTGACAGCACGGGTACAGGCGTCTGCGGCCACAGATGAAATTGGCGGATTAAGTCGCGCCTTCAACAGAATGACCAGCCAACTCGAGAGTCAGCAACAGGGTTTGATCGAAGCAAATCGACAACTCGACGAACGGCGGCGATTTACGGAGACTGTCCTGGCCGGCGTATCAGCAGGGGTTATCGGCATTGACGTCGAAGGCCGGATCCATCTTCCCAACCGGTCCGCTTCCGAATTATTGGCGACCGATCTAGAATGGGAAATAGGTCAACCGCTGCCGAATATTGTTCCCGAAATGAGCGAGTTGCTGGAAGCGGCAAAGAAAAGACCCGACCGACAGCATCAGGCGGAAATCCGATTGCAGCGGGATGGGCAGACACGCACGCTGTTGGCCCGCGTCGTCGGCGAACGCCAGGGTGCTGACGTCATCGGTTGGGTCGTTACCTTCGATGACGTTACCGAACTCCTTTCGGCCCAACGCACGGCGGCATGGGCCGATGTAGCGCGCCGCATCGCGCACGAAATTAAAAACCCCCTGACGCCGATTCAGCTTTCGGCCGAACGCCTGCGCCGCCGCTACTTGAAGGAAATCAGCAGCGACCCGGAGACGTTTTCGGCTTGCACCGACACGATTATCCGTCAGGTCGGCGACATCGGACGCATGGTCGACGAGTTTTCCTCCTTCGCCCGCATGCCAGAACCGGCGATGAAGGCCGAAAACCTTTCGGAGTTCGTGCGCGAGGCTGTGATTTTCGAACGCAACCGTCATCAGGATATCGTTTATAACGTCACGGTGCCGGCCGCCGATATTCACATACGCTGCGACAGGCAGCAGGTCGGGCGTGCGTTGACAAATATTTTGAAGAATGCCGCTGAGTCCGTTATTGCCCGCCGTGAACGCGACGGCGGGTCCCAGGGCGGACATATCGATGTCCAGGTCCACATGGAAGAAGTTGCCGACGGTTCGGTTATCGATGTCGTTGTCGAGGACGATGGCTGCGGCTTGCCGGCGGAGAACCGAGATCGACTGACGGAGCCCTATGTCACGACCCGCGAAAAGGGAACCGGCCTCGGATTGGCCATCGTTAAGAAGATCATGGAGGACCACAGCGGCAGCTTGCTATTGCAGGATCGCCCGGAAGGTGGCGCGCGCGTAACCCTGCGTTTCCGAACGACGGCACAGTTGGCCGCCGTCAACGCCATATCCGGAGACGAAATTACAAGGCGGTTGCCGGGGGACGTTAAGCCCGGCAACGACGATAAGGAGGTTCGCGCCACCGCAACAGGAGCTGTGGGCCATGGCACATGACATCCTGATCGTTGACGACGAGGCGGACATCCGCGTCCTGACCGCAGGCATTCTTGAAGACGAGGGTTTCCAGGCGCGTGAGGCCGCCAACAGCACTATAGCCCTGGCGGCCCTGGAGACCCGCCGACCGAGCTTGGTTCTGCTCGACATCTGGCTGCACGGCAGCAAATTGGACGGGCTCGGTATCCTTCGGATCGTTAAAAAGGACCACCCGACTGTGCCCGTGGTCATGATGAGCGGTCATGGGACGATCGAGACGGCCGTATCGGCCATCCGCGAGGGGGCCTACGACTTCATCGAAAAGCCATTTACGGCCGATCGCATGATTCAAGTGGTCGAACGTGCCATCGAGGCGATGCGCTTGCGCCGCGAGAACGAAGAGTTGCGGCTGCGTGCCGGTACGGTCGACGATCTGGTCGGCCGGTCAGCCAATATCATACAGGTCCGTCAGACCATCGAGCGGGTGGCGCCGACCAACAGTCGCGTATTGATTTCCGGCCCCCCAGGTTCCGGGAAGGAGGTGGCGGCGCGTATGCTGCATCTACAGTCGCGCCGTCAGCATGGTCCGTTCGTGGTCGTCAATTGCGCAACGCTCGATCCTGATCGTTTCGAAGTTGAACTGTTCGGCATTGAAAACGGCCCGGTCGAGGGCGGCGCACGAAAGGTGGGCACCTTTGAGCAGGCGCACGGCGGCACGCTTTTCCTCGACGAAATCGCCGATATGCCGCTGGAGACCCAAGCAAAGATCGTCCGAGTCCTGCAGGAGCAGACGTTTTTGCGCGTGGGTGGCGCGACGCGGGTCGAAGTCGATGTACGGGTCATCGCCGCCACGAGCAAGGAATTGTCCGTACTTATCGCTGAAGGCGGCTTCCGTCAGGATCTGTTTTACCGGCTGAGTGTTGTGCCGGTCCAACTGCCGGCGCTTCTCAGCCGACGTGAGGACATTCCGCTGTTGGCCAATTTCTTCATGGAACGGGTGGCTGCCGCTCTCGGTCAACCGCTGCGCTCCTTCGGCGCCGATGCCATGGCGGCATTGCAAGCATACGTATGGCCGGGCAACGTCCGCGAATTGCGCAATGTCGTCGAACGGCTGATGATTCTTTCCAATCGGGCACCAGGGGAAGCGGTCCATGTCGATGCATTGCCTGCGGAAATCGTCGATCGGACACCGGTTGCCCTGAAATGGGAAAAAGGGGCGGAGATCATGGGCCTTCCCTTACGCGAGGCCCGCGAACTGTTCGAAAGGGAATATCTGTTCGCCCAGGTCGATCGCTTCGACGGTAATATCTCACGTACAGCAGAATTCGTGGGCATGGAGCGTTCCGCATTGCACCGCAAGCTTCGCTCGCTCGGTATGGCTGAAGGCGATCGGCGCAAACCAGTGCGCCGCTAGTTTATGAGCTGCGCCATTTTTTACGTTGCATCGTAACCAGTTGGTCGTGTTAGTGGTGCGCGCCGGGCAACGGTCAGCGCGATAAGCGTTGAAGCGGTCGCAAATTTCGTGGGCAAAGCCCAGCACGGTATGAAGGCAAGGCTATGAAGGTGATCGTCTGCGGCGCCGGACAGGTGGGTTTCAACATCGCTCACTATCTAGCCTTGGAAGACAACGATGTTACGGTCATCGATCAGTCGCCCGATCTGATTCGCCGCATTTCCGATACGATCGACGTGCAGGGCGTGGTTGGCCATGCATCGCATCCAGATATTCTCGAACAGGCGGGAGCACAGGATGCCGACATGATCATCGCCGTCACTTATTCCGACGAAGTGAACATGGTGGCCTGTCAGATAGCTCATTCGCTTTTCGACGTGCCGACCAAGATCGCGCGCATCCGTCACCAAAGCTATTTGGACCCAATCTGGTCCAATCTGTTTTCCCGCGACCATATGCCGATCGACGTCATCATCTCGCCGGAGATCGAGGTGGCGCGTGCCGTCATTCGCCGGTTGCAGGCGCCGGGAGCTTTCGAGATGATCCCGTTGGCCAATGATCGCGTGAAGCTGGTCGGCGTGCGGTGCGAAGAAAATTGTCCGGTGGTCCACACGCCGCTTCGCCAGCTCACGCAGCTCTTTCCAGACTTGAATATTGTCGTCGTCGGGTGGATGCGAAACGAAAAAGCCGTCGTGCCGAATGCCGACGACGAGATGTTGCCAGGCGACGAGGTCTATTTCGTCGTCGAAAGCGAACAGGCGGCACGCGCCATGGCGGCTTTCGGCCATGAGGAGACCGAGGCCAGGCGGTTATTGATTTTGGGCGGCGGCAATATCGGATTGTTTCTTGCCCAGGAAATCGAACGCTTGCATGGCTGGATCAACGCCAAAGTCATCGAAAGCAATGCTGAGCGGGCCGAACTCATCGCGACCCGCTTGAAGAAGACCATCGTGTTGCACGGCGATGTGCTGGACCCGGACATACTCGATGAAGCTAACGTTGCCGCCACCGATACGGTGGTGGCGGTGACCAACGACGACGAGACCAACATCTTGGCCTCGCTATTGGCCAAGCGCCATGGTTGCCAGCGTGCCATCACACTCATCAACAAGAACACCTATGAAGCGTTGATCTCCACTCTGGGTGTCGACGTGGTGGTCAGTCCCCGCAACATTACGGTGTCGACGATTCTTCAACATGTGCGGCGCGGGCGAATCCATTCCGTGCACACCCTGCGCGAGGGCTTTGGCGAGTTGATCGAGGCCGAAGCGATGGAAACCTCGCCGTTGGTCGGGCGGCCGTTGCGCGAGGCCAAACTGCCGGCAAGCGTTTTGATTGGAGCCGTAGTGCGCGGCGCACAAGTCATCATTCCCCGCGGCAACACCGTCATCGAAGCCGGCGATCGGGTCGTTCTCTTCGCGGCCAAGGATGCCGTGCGGAATGTCGAGAAGCTGTTCTCCGTGCGTCTCGAATATTTCTAAGTTATGCCTTCCGTTCCATCCGACCGAGCAATCCGCCCCCGCGCCATCCTGTTCGATTGGGACAATACCCTGATTGACAGTTGGGCGGTCATCCACGAAGCGCAGAATGCCGTTCTGGACGCCTTTGGCCATCCCCGTTGGAGTTTGGAAGAGACCCGAGCGCGCGTGCAAAAATCCATGCGCGACAGCTATCCGGAGCTGTTCGGCGAGCGTTGGGAGGAGGCGGGGGAGCTATTTTATAAGCACTACCGTGCGTTGCACATCGAACGCCTGGTGCCGTTGCCCGGTGCCCACCAGATGCTGCGGGGATTGCGCGACGCCGAGATTTACCTTGGCGTGGTCAGCAACAAGCAGGGCGGCATCCTGCGCCAAGAGTCGACGCATTTGGGCTGGGACCATCTGTTTGGCGGTCTGGTCGGCGCTTCGGATGCGGCGCGCGATAAGCCGGCGATTGAGCCGGTTTTGATGGCACTTGCGGCCGGTGGCATGGCTCCCGGTCTGGACGTCTGGTTCGTTGGCGATACGGATGTCGACCTTCGTTGCGCCAAGGTAGCCGGCTGTCTGCGCGTATTGCTGCGCGACGAGCCTCCGCTGCAAGACGAGTTTATCGATTATGCGCCCGACCTCTATTTTCCGGACTGCCAGACGCTTTCCAAGTTTGTTGCCAGGTTGTAAGCTACTTTCTGCTGTGCAAAATCGTGAGGGCGAATGGGCACGCACTGAGTGAAGAAGGCCCATTTTGGGGATCGTGATGGCCAACGACAGCGATACAAGCCGCATGTGCGATATCACGGCTTGAATAAACAACATGAGAGAGGGATTAAACATGTCCTCCGAAAAATCGCAGAATGTGCAGGATGTATTTCTCAATCACATCCGAAAGCACAAGACACCGGTGACCATTTTCCTCGTCAACGGTGTGAAATTACAGGGCATCGTCACGTGGTTCGATAACTTCTCGGTGCTGTTGCGCCGCGACGGGCACACGCAACTCGTCTATAAGCACGCCATTTCGACAATCATGCCGTCGCTCCCAATTCAGCTGTTCGAGCCCGATAGCAAGGACGCGGACGAAAGCTCGTGATCGCTTGACGACCAACCTCGGCCGAAACTCGGAAGTTCAAGGATCAGCCGAACGGACTGGCGGCATGGCCGCGCGTCGCTGCATCGTCCTGCACCCGGTTATCAGGGGGGGGGGCCGTACGGAGCGAAACGCCGCGGCTTCGCTGGCCGAAGCCATCGGCCTGGCCCGCGCTATCGAATTGACGGTCGAGCATGCGGAGGTCGTGCCGCTGGCGCAGCGTCGACCCGGTACCCTATTCGGTTCGGGGACCGTGGAGCGACTGGCTAAACTGATTGCCGGAGACACCGCCGCCGATGCGGAACCTGCCGCAGCGGGTTCCGACGAGGAGGAAGCGGATGCCAAGCCCCATCGTGGCCGGGGCCGCATCCGCGTTACCGAAAAGAAGGCGGGGATCGATGTTGTCATCGTCGACGCGGCGCTGACGCCGGTCCAGCAGCGCAATCTGGAAGGTGCCTGGAAGTGCAAGGTGATCGACCGAACAGGCCTGATCCTTGAAATATTCGGAGCTCGCGCGCGTACCGCCGAAGGCAGCTTGCAGGTCGAACTGGCGGCATTGACCTACGCCCGCTCGCGTTTGGTGCGCAGTTGGACCCATCTTGAGCGCCAGCGCGGCGGTTTCGGCTTCGTCGGCGGCCCAGGTGAAACGCAGATCGAGGCCGACCGCCGCCTGATCGACGAGCGGATCATCCGCATCAAGCGCCAGATCGCCGAAGTCAAGCGAACGCGCGGCCTGCATCGTAAGGCACGGCAGCGTCTGTCCCACCCGGTGGTGGCCTTAGTCGGTTATACCAACGCTGGAAAATCGACCCTATTCAACAGGCTCACCCGTGCCGAGACGGTGGCCCGCGACCAGCTGTTTGCAACCCTCGATCCAACCATGCGCGGGTTGGATCTACCGGGCGGCCAGACGGTCATCCTTTCCGATACCGTAGGATTCATTTCGAATCTGCCGCATGAACTGGTGGCGGCCTTTCAGGCAACTCTCGAGGAAGTCTTCGAGGCCGACGTCGTCGTCCATGTCCGCGATGCGGCACATCCCGATAGCGAAGCTCAGCGCCGCGACGTTTTGAGCGTGCTGAACGACCTGGGATTTGGCGACGATATCGAATCCCAACTTATCGAAGTCCTGAACAAGGCGGATCTTCTGGAGGATGAAGCCCGCGAGATGCTTGAAAAGCGGGCTATGCGTAACAGCGACCCCCCGGTGATCTTGGTCTCGGCGCTGACCGGCGACGGCATTCCCCGGTTGCTCGATCTTTTGGCGGAACGATTGAGCGGCAATTGGCATACCCTGGCGGTATCGCTGTCGCCGGGGGACGGCAGCACGCTGGCTTGGCTTTATCGCCACGGTCAGGTGGTGGAACGCCAAGATAGCGACGAGGAGATCCGGCTAAAGGTCCGCCTGGACGAAAAAAGCGCGGCCCGCTTCGCCGAACGCCGTGACAGCAATCCACGATCAGCGTAGAAGCGAAGCGTTCTTGTCGCAGCGACCGCCGCCACGACATTCCAGCCTTCCTTCCTATTGGCAATCCCGACGGTCCGAATGTTGCCCGATCCGCAGCGCGTTACCGACATCATGCGTGCCGTCGCCCGCGACGTTGTCCTGCCCCGCTTTCGCGCCCTGGCAAGCCACGAGGTGTCGGAGAAGGCACCAGGCGACCTGGTCACCATCGCCGATGTCGAGGCGGAGGCCCGCCTTGCCGAATTGCTGACCGTGCTGTTGCCGGGAAGCGTCGCAGTCGGCGAGGAGGATTACGAACGCAATCCGGATGTCCTTCTGGCCCTTGGATCGGCCGATCCCGTATGGGTGATCGACCCGGTGGACGGCACCCATAATTTTGCCCATGGCGTAGCGTGTTTCGCGATGATCGTCGGGCTATGCCACAATGGTGAAACGGTGGCGGGATGGATTTACGATCCGGTCGAGGACCGGACGGCCTGGACGGTGAAGGGACAGGGCGCCTGGCTCGACGGAAAGCGTTTGCAGGTCAGCCACCCCGCCTCGCGCGCGGTGTGTCGCGGGTCGCTAGGCAACCGTCTGCGCGCCCGCTTGGACGATATGCGGGTAGCCGGCAATGTCGATGTACCCGGCGATCTGGTTCGCTATCGCTGCGTCGGCCAGGAATATATCGACCTGGCCTGCGGCAAGCTGCACTTCGCCCGTTACGCCGGCCGCCTCAAGCCTTGGGACCATGCCGCCGGGGTGTTGATGCACGCCGAATCCGGCGGATTCTCGCAGTTGGTCGAAAGCCGGGTGCCGTATGCGCCGGGCGAGGGCATCCTGCGCCAGCCCTTGTTCCTGGCACCTGATGCACCGACCTGGGACGCTCTTCACACCGTGGTGAGCGCTGGCTAGAATGTCGCCCGCCGTCGGTCCCGACGGTTTTTCAATGAGTTGCAGGTCGTTTATTTCCACTCACTGGAGTTGAGGAGGTTATGCATGCCGGGTAAGAAGATCGCCTTCGTCGGATTGGGTGTCATGGGCTATCCCATGGCCGGCCACCTTGTGGTCAAGGGTGGTCATGCGGTTAGCGTTTATAACCGCAACGCGGCTAAGGCCAAGGCATGGGCCACGGAATTCAAGGGGAAGGCCGCGAAGACACCGCGCACTGCCGCCGAAGGCCAGGACATCGTTTGCATGTGCGTCGGCAACGACGACGATGTGCGCAGTGTCGTCTATGGCGAGAAAGGCATTCTCGCCGGTATGAAGAAGGGCGCCGTTCTGGTCGATCACACGACAGCCTCGGCCGATCTTGCCCGCGAGTTGAAGGCAGCCTGCAAGAAGGCCGGCGCCGGTTTTGTCGATGCGCCGGTGTCTGGCGGCCAAGCGGGAGCCCAGAACGGTGTTCTGACCGTCATGTGCGGCGGCGACAAGAAGGACTTCGAGAAGGTCAAGGACGCCATCGGCGTCTATGCCCGTGCCGTGACCCTGATGGGCGAGGCGGGTGCCGGCCAATTGACCAAGATGGTCAATCAGATCTGCATCGCGGGTCTGGTCCAAGGACTTGCCGAAGGGTTGAACTTTGCCAAGCGGGCCGGGCTCAACGGCGATACAGTGGTCGACGTCATTTCGAAAGGCGCCGCCGGATCGTGGCAGATGGAGAACCGCGGCAAGACCATGATCGCCGACAAATTTGATTTTGGCTTTGCTGTCGATTGGATGCGCAAGGACCTGGGCATCGTCATGGCGGAGGCCAATCGCAATGGCGCCCGCCTGCCGATGACTGCCGTGGTCGATCAGTTCTACAAGAATATCCAGGCGCTGGGCGGCGGACGCTGGGATACCTCCAGCCTGATGCGCCTTTTGACCCGCGATTGATCCGTTGCACGAGGCCGGGCGGTCTCCTTCGGAGGCCGGCCTGTCCCTATTTAGCGCAGCGACAGCACCATGCGGGGCAGGGGCGAGTCCAGGCCGCGGACGTCCCATATGTAGAAATGGTCCGCATCGTCAGTGATCCGGGTCGCATTATGGTCGATGACCCGGGCCTGGGTCTTGATGCGGATCTGTCCCTCCATGCCCAGGCCGATGGCGGCAAGCCGTTGTTCTTGTTCCTTGGTCAAGCTGACCGCCTCGACCGTGACTTGGCCGCTGGTCCGCAGGAATTTGATGGTCAGGAAGGCCTGATTGCGGCGCATAAAGGTCACCATCGGGTCTTCGATCAGGTCTCCTGACTTTTGCCAATGGACATTGAAGCGGCCCTTCCCCAAGTAGCTGGCCCGTTTGGTCGCGCTATCCCGGGTCATGTCGCGGCGGAGAACTTCGACTTTTTCCCGCTCCTCGGCGGGCTTTATCTCGTTCTTGAGCAGGCCTTCGTAAAGCGGCAAGGCCACCATGTAGCCGTCGAAAATGAGGTTATAGGTGCCGTAGCGGGTGATTTCGATTTCGGCGTCGAAACGCACCGGCAGATAACAGCCGGTCAGCAGGAAAACCATGGCCAGCAAAGCCAGGGCGCGGGGCAGGGGCTTGAAAACCCCGCCGGCTCTCATGATTTTCCGTCCGTTTCGCCGTCGGCGATCCGGCGCTTTGCCTGCTGCCAGGCGTCTTCCAGATCGGCGAGAGGGCAATCTTCGAGGCGCCGGCCGGATTCCGTTACATTTTGTTCCATATCGCGAAATCGGTGCTCGAACTTGGCGTTGGCGTGGCGCAGGGTTTGCTCCGGATCGAGCCCCAGCTTGCGCGCCAGATTGACGCAGGTAAACAGGATATCGCCGACTTCATCGGCCAGACGTTCCTTTTCCCCCGTCGCACCAATCTGCAGTTCGGCAGAAAGTTCGGCCGATTCTTCCGTCAATTTGGCGAAAACGCCGGCGACCTCGGGCCAATCGAAGCCGACTCGGGCGGCGCGATTCTGCAATTTGACGGCCCGCGTCAGGGCGGGAAGGGAGGTGGCAACACCGTCCAACACGCTGTCGAAGCGTTCTTCCTGGGCGGCCTTGGCCCGACGTTCCTCGGCTTTACCGGCCTCCCAGGCGCGGGTTTGGGCCGCGGCATCGGCGATACTGGCCGTGCCGAAGACATGGGGATGGCGGGCGACCATCTTGGCGCAGATCGCCTGGGCGACGTCGTCATAGGCAAACGCGCCGCGTTCTTCTGCCAGGCGGGCATGGAAGACAACCTGAAACAGCAGGTCACCCAGTTCGTCCTTCAGTGCCGCCATGTCGTTGCGCTCGATGGCCTCGGCAACCTCATAGGCTTCTTCGAGGGTATGCGGCGCGATGGTGGCGAAGCTTTGTTCCAGGTCCCAGGCGCAGCCGTCTTTGGGATCGCGTAAGCGTGCCATGATCCGCAACAGACGTTCGGTGTTGGACGATGGCGTGGTCATCGACGGCAACTCTTCGAAGCGCCACGGCGATGCGCCGAGGGATGAGCAATGGGCATGGGGTGGGCGTATCCCAAGACGCCGACGCTGACAAGAACGATACGGCGAGAGGTCATTCGACGGCCAGGAGGCGCATTCTAATTGTCGCATAATGATTATTATGTAAAATTTAATAAGATACAATCTTATCAATCATGTAAAAATTTCTAATGACCAATATTTACATTTCATCAGCGCTGGGTCCTGCTTCTCTGGCGGGCTCGCTAAGGCTGATTCGACGGCGACAATATCAAACGTCGATCTCCATTCCGTCGTAAGCCGGCTCGATGCCGGTGGGCAACCGTGCGGCCAGCCTGCGATAGTCGAGCCCCACTCCCATATGGGTCAAAATGGCGCGGCGCGGCCGCAGGCGCTCGACCCAGATCAGGACTTGGCCGAGGTGAGCGTGCGTGGCGTGCTCGGATTCGGTCAGGCAGTCGACGATCCAGGTATCGATACCGTCCAGCACCCGGAAGGCTTCTTCGTTTAAACTGACAACATCGGTTGAGTATGCAATTGAATTAAAACGAAAACCAAGTGTCATCATGCCGCCGTGATCCTGGGCGAACGGCATGACTTCGATGCCCCCGGCGACGAACGGCTTGCCCGGCTCGATGATTTGCACTTCCAAGGTTGGCTTGTAATGAAATTCGGTACCGTGCTGTAGCGGCTCGAAAATATAGCCAAAACGCTCCTTGGCATCCTTCAGCGTTTCGGCCTCCATCCAGCACGGGACGGCCGATTTCATGGTTCGATTGATCGCGCGCAGATCGTCGATACCATGCAGGTGATCGGCATGGGCATGCGTGTAGAGAACCCCGTCCAGGCGGTCGACACCGGCGGAAAGAAGCTGTTCGCGCAAGTCCGGCGAGGTATCGACCAGGAGACGCGCGCCGGCAGCCTCGACCAGTATGGACGCACGACGGCGGCGGTTACGCGGCTCCTTGGGGTCGCAGGCGCCCCAGCCGATACCAACCCCTGGCGTACCGGTAGCCGCGCCACAGCCGAGAATGGTGACTTTCACGAGGCTACATTCCCTTCG
>CANITX010000052.1 GCA_947470575.1 Rhodospirillales bacterium | reverse complement strand
TGCCTGCGCAGCCGCAAGACGCGCAATCGGCGCGCGGAAGGGTGAACAGGACACATAGTCCAGGCCTGAGTCGTGGCAGAAGCGGATGGAATCGGGGTCGCCGCCATGCTCTCCGCAAATACCAAGCTTGAGTTTTTCGCGGGTCTTGCGCCCCCTTTCCGCCGCAATCCGGATGAGTTCGCCAACGCCCTCGACATCAAGTGAAACAAAGGGGTCGCGCGCGATCACGCCTTTGCTGAGATAGTCGCTCAGAAACATTCCGGCATCGTCGCGCGAAATTCCGATGGTGGTCTGGGTAAGATCGTTGGTGCCGAAGGAGAAAAACTGCGCCGTCTGGGCGATGTCGCCTGCCCGCAAGGCGGCGCGCGGAAGTTCGATCATGGTGCCGATCAGATAGGCCGGCACTTTTCCGCGTTCTTTCTTCACCTGCTCGGCGACGGCGGCAATGCGGGCAGCCAGGATATCCAGTTCCGCCTTGAAGCCGACCAGCGGGATCATGATTTCCAGTTGCACGGGCGCGCCGCCGCCCTCTTCCACCTCCAGCGCCGCTTCCAGGATGGCGCGGGCCTGCATTTCGTAGATCTCGGGATAGGTGATGCCCAGGCGGCAGCCGCGATGGCCGAGCATCGGATTCTGCTCGTCCAATTGGTGGGCGCGCGATCTCACTTCTTCGAGGCTGCGGCCGGTTTCGGTGGCGACCAGCGCCATCTCGGCCTCGCCGGTCGGGATGAATTCGTTGAGCGGCGGATCGAGCAGCCGGATGGTCACCGGCAGTCCGGCCATGATGGTGAACAGGGACTCGAAGTCGCCCTGCTGATAGGGCAGCAGCTTGTCCAATTCCTTGCGCCGGCTGGCCTCGTCCTCGGCCATGATCATGGCGCGCATGTGGGTAATGCGCTGCGGGTCGAAGAACATATGTTCGGTGCGCGACAGGCCGATGCCCTCGGCGCCGAAGCGCCGCGCCGTTTCGGCGTCCAGCGGCGTCTCCGCGTTGGCGCGCACGCCGATGGTGCGGAACTCGTCGACCCAGGCCATCAGCTTGCCGAAGTCGCCGGTCAGTTCCGGCCGCACGGTCGGCACCGCCCCCAGCATGACCTCGCCGGCGGCGCCGTCGATGGTGATGACGTCGCCTTCCTTGAGGGTTCGGCCGTGCACCCGCATGGTCTTGGCGCGGATGTCGGCGACCATCTCGCTGGCGCCGGCGACGCAGGGCGTGCCCATGCCGCGCGCCACCACGGCGGCGTGGCTGGTCATGCCGCCGCGCGCCGTCAGGATGCCTTCGGCGGCGTGCATGCCGCCGATGTCCTCGGGGCTGGTCTCGACACGCACCAGGATGACCTTTTCGCCGCGCCCGACCCAGGCTTCGGCGTCCTCGGCGGTGAACACGATGCGCCCGGATGCGGCGCCCGGCGAGGCCGGCAATCCGCGGCACAACAACACGCGCTCGGCCTTCGGATCGAGGGTCGGGTGCAGCAGTTGATCGAGCTGGCGCGGCTCGATGCGGCGCACCGCTTCGGCCTTGTCGATCAGGCCTTCCTCGACCATCTCGACGGCGATGCGCAGTGCCGCCGCCGTGGTGCGCTTGCCGTTGCGCGTCTGCAACATCCACAGCCGGCCCTGCTGCACCGTGAATTCCAGGTCCTGCATGTCCTTGAAGTGGCGCTCCAGCGTGTCGCGCACCTTCACCAGCTCGGCGAAGGCCGCCGGCATGGTGCGTTCCATGGATTGCCCGGCATCGCCCTGACCGCTGGCGGCCGTCAGGGACTGTGGCGTGCGGATGCCGGCGACCACATCCTCGCCCTGGGCGTTGATCAGATATTCGCCGTAAAAGGCATTCTCGCCGGTCGACGGATCGCGGCTGAAGGCGACGCCGGTGGCCGAAGTACTGCCCATGTTGCCGAACACCATGGATTGCACGTTGACCGCCGTGCCCCAGTCGGCCGGAATGTCGTGCAGCCGGCGATAGGTGATCGCCCGCTGGTTCATCCAACTGCCGAACACCGCGCCGATGGCGCCCCACAACTGGTCCTGCGGGTCTTCGGGAAAGGGCTGGCCCAATTCCTCGGCGACCTTGGCCTTGTAGAGGCCGACCAGATGACGCCAATCCTCGGCGCCGAGGTCGGTATCGAGGTTCAGGCCCTTGCTGTCCTTGTGATCCTCGAGGATGTCTTCGAAGTGATGATGGCCGACGCCCAGCACCACGTCGGAATACATCTGGATAAAGCGCCGGTAGCTGTCCCAGGCGAAGCGTTCGTCGCCGCTCTTGGCGGTAAGTCCACGCACCGTCTGCTCGTTGAGGCCGAGGTTGAGTACCGTGTCCATCATGCCCGGCATCGAACTGCGCGCGCCCGAGCGTACCGATACCAGCAGCGGATTGGCGGCATCGCCGAAGCGCGCGCCCATGATCTTTTCCACCTCGGCCAGCGCCGCGTCCACCTGTGCCTTCAATTCGTCAGGATAGGCTTTCTGGTTATCGTAGAAGCGGGTGCAGACCTCGGTGGTGATGGTGAAGCCGGGGGGCACCGGCAGGCCGAGGTTGCTCATTTCGGCCAGGCCCGCGCCCTTGCCGCCCAGCAGGTTGCGCATGCCGGCGCGCCCCTCGGCGCTGCCGTTGCCGAACCGGTAAACCCACTTGGTCATGTTCGTTCCTCAAGCCTGGCGTTCGGGTAGCGGCGCGGCTCTGCCCCCTCTCCCTGTCCCTCCCCCCGTGAGCGGGAGGGACAGGGAGAGGGGTAATCTTGCTGCTGGAGAAGTCGGCAGCATCAAGGGCGATGACCTTGCCGCATGCTTCTGCATCGTCCTATGTTTCATCTTCAACGTGCCAATGCTGATGATATGGCCGTTTACCCTTCGATCCGCGAAAAGTCGGCGACGCCGTCCAGCGCCGAGCGAATACGCGACAGCAGCCGCAGCCGGTTGATGCGCAGGCCGGCATCGTCGGCATTCACCGTAACGTTGTCGAAAAAGGCGTCAACTGGCGCCCGTAGGCCGGCGAGCACCTGCATGGCCTCGGCGAAACGCTCGCCGCGAACCGCCGCCGCGATAGCCGGCGCCGCCTGTTCCAGGCCATCGAACAATGCCCGTTCTTCAGCTTGGCGGAGCTGGTCTTCGGCAACGGCACCGTCATGCGCGATGCCGTCCTTCTTTTCCTCAATGCGCACGATGTTGCTGGCGCGCTTATAGGCGGTCAGCAGGTTGGCGCCGTTCTCGGTCGCCAGGAAGCCTTGCAAGGCTTTGACCCGGTCCAGCAGGCGCACCAGATCGTCTTCGCCGCCCAGCGCGAAGACGGCGGCCACCAGATCGTGTCGCACGCCCTGTTCGCGCAAGTGAACCTTGAGCCGGTCGGCCAGGAAGTCCAACAGCTCACGCTCGACCACCGGCTCGTCGCGCCCCATGGCGTGAAAGCTGACGCCTGATTTCGCATACAGCCGATAGGCTTCGCGGATCGGCGCACCGAGCGGCAAGCGCAGTTTGTTCTCGACGATCAGCCGGATAACGCCCAGTGCCGCACGGCGCAATGCGAAGGGGTCTTTCGAACCGGTCGGTTTCTCGTCGATGCCGAAGAAGCCGACCAGCGTGTCGATCTTATCGGCCAAGGCCACGGCAACGCTGAGCGGCGCGGTCGGACAAGCGTCGTCGGGCCCTTTGGGCGCATAGTGCTCGGCGATGGCACTGGCGACGCTCGGGGCTTCGCCATCGTTGAGGGCGTAATAGCGGCCCATGATGCCTTGCAATTCCGGGAATTCGCCGACCATGCCGGTCGTCAGGTCGGCCTTGCACAGCGACGCCGCCCGTACCGCCAATGCGACATCGGCGCCGGGCACATGGGGCGCCACGATGCGCACCAGTTCGGTGAGACGGTCGATCCGGTCGCCGTCGGTACCCAGTTTGGCATGGAAGACACGCTCGGCCAGCTTGCCGACCCGGCTCTCCAGCGGCCTTTTGCGATCCTGGTCCCAGAAGAACTTGGCGTCGGACAGACGGGCTCGGAGCACCCGCTCGTTGCCGGCGATGACGGCGGCCCCATCGTCGTTGGTCTCCATATTGGCGACCACCGCAAAGCGCGCCGCCAGCGTCCCGTTCGGCTGCGCCAGCGAAAGGTACTTCTGGTTCGCCCGCATGGTGCCGGTCAGCACCTCCGGCGGCAGGTCCATGTAGGCCGGATCGATACCCCCGATCCTGACCACCGGCCATTCGACCAGACCCGCCACCTCGTCGAGCAGGCCCGGGTCATCCTTCACGGTCAGGCCCTCGGCGGCGGCCAACTCGGCGGCCCGCCTTGCGATCAGTGCCCGACGTTCGGCCGGATCGAGCGTCACCTTGGCGTCGCGCAGGCGCGTGCGGTAGTCGGCGAAGCCGGTGACGCTGAACGGCTGCGGCGCCATGAAGCGGTGACCGCGCGTCGTGTTGCCGGCGGCGATCGGACCGAACGTCACCGGCACCACCGCGCCGTCCAACAGGCACAGAATGGATTGCACCGGGCGCACCCAGCGCACCCGATGACCGGCCCAGCGCATCGATTTGGGCCAGGGCAGCGCCGCCAGCGCCGTCTCGACGATGCCGACCAGGATATCGCGTACCGGCCCGCCCTTTTTCTCGATGACCGCGATCAGGAAGGTACCCTTCGGGGTCTGCTGTTCGCTGACCTGATCGCGGCTGAGACCGACGGAACCGAGAAACCCGTCGATGGCCTTCGGCGGCGCATCGGTGCGCGGGCCGCGCCGCTCCTCGCGAACATCCGGCTGACGCTCCGGCAGGCCGTCAACCACCAGCGCCAACCGGCGCGGCGTGACGAAAGCCTCGGCCCGGCCGTGGACCAAGCCGGCGTCCGCCAGCCCCTTGGTCACCAACCGCAGAAGATCGTCGGCGGCGCGGGCCTGCATGCGGGCGGGAATTTCTTCCGACAGTATTTCGAGCAGCAGTTCGGGCATGGCCGGATCAGCCCTCGCCGGCGGCGATGCCGCGCGACTTCAGCCAGGCCTCGCAGCAGCCCTTGGCCAATGCCCGGACACGGCCGATGTAGGCGGCGCGCTCGGTGACGCTGATGACGCCGCGCGCATCCATCATGTTGAACAGGTGGCTGGCCTTCAGACAGTGCTCGTAGGCCGGCAGCGGATAGGGTTTGGCCTGCGCCAGCAACGCCTGGCACTGCAGTTCCGCATCGTGGAAGTGGCGGGCCAGGATGGTCGTGTCGGCAAGCTCGAAGTTATAGGCCGAATGCTCCCGCTCGGCCTGCAGGAAGACATCGCCGTAGCTCATGCCGCCCCGGCCTTTCGGCAGCCCGTTCCAATCCAGGTCGTAGACGTTCTCGACGCCCTGCACGTACATCGCCAGGCGTTCCAGTCCATAGGTCAGCTCGGCGGCCACCGGATCGCATTCGAAGCCGCCAACCTGTTGGAAATAGGTGAACTGGCTGACTTCCATGCCATCGCACCAGACTTCCCAGCCAAGCCCCCAGGCACCCAGCGTCGGACTCTCCCAGTCGTCCTCGACGAAGCGGATGTCATGGGCGGCGGAATCGATGCCGAGCCGGCGCAGGCTCTCCAGATAAAGCTCCTGGACGTCCGCCGGCGACGGCTTCAGCAGCACCTGAAACTGGTAGTAATGCTGCAATCGGTTGGGGTTTTCGCCATAACGGCCGTCGGTCGGCCGCCGCGACGGCTGCACGTAGGCCGTCTTCCACGGGTCCGGCCCTAGGGCGCGCAGCGTCGTCGCCGGATGGAAGGTGCCGGCGCCCACCTCCATGTCGAACGGCTGCAGGATGACGCACCCCTGCTCCGCCCAATAGGACTGGAGTGTGAGGATAAGCGACTGAAAGCAGCTATCTTTGACTATGCTAGCTTGATCCGCCATCACGCGCGTCGAGCATCCGGTTGCGGCGCGGGGACCATACTGACGGCATCCCGGGGGGTCAAGCAAGCCGGCGTCCTATCGGCGCGGGCAGTCGGCGCGGGTGCAGGGCGCCGCGCCGAGCGGCGCATAGTCGCCGCAAACGGTGCAGGCGAATAGGTCCTCGACCGGACCGGAAGCCGCGGGCGCGTCGCGGCGACGCGGCGGTGGGGCGCCGCGCCGTGCCGGCTTCCGGGTGTACCAGCGCAGCGCGTACCAGATCGCGAACCCCACCGCGACGGTCATCAGGATCTTCGAGAAACTCATCATGGCCGACCGGAACCCTCGCGTTCAGAGCCCAATGTGGCCCCACCACAGCCGCTCCTCGACGGCGGCGAGACCGGCCGACAGCCAGCGTTCCGGCCCGACGGCCGTTGACCCCTCGCCGTTCCAGCCGCCGAGCCAGCGCGGCCAGGCACGCCCCGCGCCCACTGGGCGAAGGCGGACCTTTTCGCCGAAGCGCTGGCGCAGGATGCCGCGCAGGTCGCCCAGGCCGTCGATCAGGCCCAATTCCAAGGCTCGCCGCCCGGTCCAGAACTCGCCATTGAACAGGATGTCGTCCGCCGCCTTCAACCGGCCGCCCCGGCGTTCCCGGACATGTTGCCTGAACGCCTCATGGATATCCCCTTGGATGACCTTCAAGCGTTCGACGTCGTCGGGATCCTCGCGGGAAAACGGATCGAGCATGGCCTTGTTGTCGCCCGACGTATGCAATCGGCGTTCGATGCCCAAGCGCCGGATCAACCCGGTAAAACCGAAGCCGCCGGATACCACGCCGATGGAACCGACGATGGAGCTGGCATCGGCGAAAATCTCGTCGGCGGCACAGGCCAGCCAATAACCGCCGGAGGCCGCCGCGTCCTCGACGAAGGCGATCACCGGCACCGATTTCTCCACCGACAGCGCCCGGATGCGCCGGGCGATCAGCGACGATTGGACCGGCGAGCCCCCCGGCGAATTGACCGCCAGCGCCACCGCAGCCAATCCCGAGGGGCGGAAAGCCCGCTCGATGGTCTCGGCCAAAGCCGCCATGGTCATGCCCCGGCGCATCGGCCCGACGCTGCCGATCACGCCGGACAGGCGCAGTACGGTGACCAGCGGCGGCGGATGGCGAAACCGTTCGATGGGAAGGCGGGCGAGCAGGTCGCGGAAATTCATGGCGGTCGACGTCCCCGAAGGTTGAGGCAAGTCATTCAAGAGCAGTATTCCTTGGCTGGCGGCGGCGGGTCGCAGTGCGTCCCAACGGCAAATCGCCGGCATCGCGCAGTATGCCTTGAACCGCGGCTGTATAGCCACCGTCCGGACCGTGAAGGATCAAGCCTGGGTGAAGGATCATGGGAGTCCGGTCCCCCTTGCGGGCCGCGACGATGATGCGCCCGGCCGGTTTGTCTGCCGCCGGCCACAACGGACAGACGACAATCCCTCCGGCCCGGCCGCCGAGACCGCCGAGAATATCGGCCAGCCGCGACGCCTGATGAATCAGGGTGACGGTTCCGCCGGGACGCGCCATATCCAGGACAAACGACATCCAGGCTGCCAAGCCGCCTACTCCCTCGAACGTGGCGACGGCCTTTCCCGCGTCCGGCGACGGTGTTCCGCCCGCATCCGGCCGGAACGGCGGATTGGCCATGACGTGATCGAACGTTCCAGGCGCCATGTCGGCGGGCGGTGCCGCGATATCGCCTTCGACGACGTCGAAGCGTTCCGCCGCCACCCCATTCAGCAGGGCATTGCGTCGGGCAAGATCGGCAAAATTCGCCTGTAGCTCGAACCCGGTCACCCGCGCCCGTGGCTGGCGGGCGAGCAGGCACAGCGCCGCGGCGCCGACGCCGGTTCCCGCGTCCAGCACGCGATCTCCCGGCTGGGCCGGCACAGCGGCGGCCAACAACACGGCATCGATGGCGACGCGATAGCCCCGCGCCGGCTGCAGCAAACGGACCCTGCCATCGAGCAGGCCGTCCTCGGTCAGCCCCGCGTCCGCGAAATCAAGCTTTGCCGTCACGGATGCGCTCCGCCTCCGCCAGCACCGCCTGGGCTCGCTCCCACTGATCCTCGGCCACCATGACGCGGCGAGGGATTGCCGAGATGCTGCCTTCGGCCATGCTGGTGTGACCGTCGAGGACGAAAACCTGAATGCCTTCTCCGTCCAGCGCCGGCTGCAACCACGAAATCATCACCAGATTGTTGGTGCGCGTCAGTTCCTTCATGAATCCCCCTAGAACAGATCCACACGATCACATGAAATCATGTGATCGTGTGAATCTGCTCTGATTTCAATAGGGCGTGAGCGTTTGCCGATCACAGATGATCGGTAACCGCTCCGGCCGGCATATGGGCTATCCGCTTGACCATACGGCGGCACGCTTCCTATGCTTCTCTGGGATGGCCGGAGCGTCAAGGCGCTCCTCGGGAGGATATATCGTGGGCGTCGTGGTAAATATCGATAGCGGGCGCGACAAGCCACCGTCGCTCGATGCGTTGACCGGTCTGGTCGCAACCGATCTGAAGGCCGTCAACAAACTGATCGTGCGCCACATGGACAGTCCCGTGGCCCTGATCCCGCAGTTGGCCAGCCACTTGATCGCGGCCGGCGGCAAACGGTTGCGCCCGATGCTGACCCTGGCCTCGGCCGGCATGTGCGGCTATCGCGGACAACGTCATGTGGCGCTGGCCGCCTGCGTCGAATTCATCCATACCGCGACTCTGCTACACGACGATGTCGTCGATAAAAGCGAATTGCGCCGGGGACTCGCGTCCGCCAATGCCGTGTTCGGCAATAAGGCCAGCGTATTGGTCGGCGATTTCCTGTTCAGCCGCGCCTTTCAGCTGATGGTGTCCGACGGTTCGCTGGAAGTACTTGGCATCCTGTCGCGCACCTCGGCGGTGATTGCCGAAGGCGAGGTCGCCCAGTTGATCACCACCAACGACACGGCAACCAGCGAGTCGGCCTATCTCGATGTCATCAAGGCGAAGACGGCGCAGTTGTTCGCCGCCGCCTGCCGCATCGGCGCCGTGGTCGCCGACCGGCCGCGCGTCGAACAGGAAGCGCTCGATAGCTACGGCATGAATCTCGGTATCGCCTTCCAACTCATCGACGATGTGCTCGACTATTCGGCCAAGCAGGCGGCGCTCGGCAAGACCGTCGGCGACGACTTCAACGAAGGCAAGATCACGCTCCCGGTCATTCTCTCCTTCCGTCGCGGCGATGATGAGGAACGCACCTTCTGGCGGCGCACCTTGGAGGATCTTGAACAGAAGGATGGCGATTTGCAGAAAGCCATCGAGCTGATGGTTCGCCATGGCGCACTGGCCGACGCTGTGGAGCGCGCCCGCCATTACGGGTCCATAGCCCGCGACGCCATCGGCATCTTCCCTGAAAGCCCGCAAAAGGCGGCCCTCGTCGATCTCGTCGATTTCTGTATCGAACGCGCCTACTAAGCCGGCACCGGCGGCCTTGTTCGGTTGATCGACGCCGCGCCCGCGAAGCGGCCATAGAACAAGCCGCTGAGCATCCCCAGCACCAGCCAGAAGGCGAAGCTCGACATCGTCGCGGCAACGACGAAGTCGTGGCCGAGGCTGGCCGGCGCGAGGCTGGCATGTACTTCCGGCTGAGGTGCGCCGATGACATGCGGCAGGACGATCAGCGCCGCCCCGGCAACAGCCGGCACCACCCGCCGCCCAAGGAATATCAGGGCAAGTCCGCCGGCCGTGGCGGCGACGGTGGCCAGCCACCAGACTTGGCGTTCCAACAACGGCGCCGCTTCGGTGCCCGGCAGTTCCGGCGGCAGGCCGAGCCCCGGAGCAAGGGTGAAGGCCGCGAATCCGGCCAGGCCCCAAAACATTCCCTGGCACCAGTCCGTGGCTTGGCCGCGCAGGGCATAGGCGGCGCAGAGCAACAGGGCGCAGCCGATGCCGGTCAGCACGTCGGCCAGCGCCGTATAGGCCGTCCGCTCGATGCCCTCGCCCGGTGCCCAGGCCTCGGTACCGTGCTCGTGCGCAGCGGCGGCATTGCCGGCGCCATGGTCATGGGCGGGCGGTGGAGCATTAGCTCCCGCCGCCTCATAGGTTTCAGCCTGCAGGATGATGGGCACGGTGGAAACGGCATGAATCGCCGTTACCATCAGCCCGGCGATCAGGCCGGAAAGTACAGCCGCGAAGAACAGGCTGCGAAACAGCGTCATCGCCTAAGCATTCAATGGCAGGGAAAGGCGTTGGAATGACGGGTATCGTGGGCGGCGTTGTGGAATGCCTCCAATTGCGAGAAGCCCACCCCCCACAACAGGAACACGCCGAACAGCGCGGCGCAGGCCGCGGCGGCCAGACGATTCGCCAAGGCATTCGGGGCCGCAACGCTGTCCTCGGTCGCTACGGCGCCGGTCATCGTCGATTCAATCTGCATGATCGCTCTGCCTCGCTTCCAAGTGTTGCTACCGGCCGGGGCGAAACAGGTGTGGGAAGGGTCTGACCACGGACACTTCCTTGGGGCACCCCGCCCAAGCAGGAACCACGGCCTTGCGGCCAACGGCGATGGCAGGTCTCCTGGCTCGCGGGTCGTCGCTTGGCATCCGGCCTTCCCGGTTTCCCAGTGGCCATTCCGATGCCGCTCTCGCCGCTTACAGTTGCGGGGGCAGCCGCCGATTTGACCGGGCTTCCGGCCGCACGGCATTCCCTTTCACGCCCCGGCCCTCATTCTGCCTTGATGGCTGGGGACCATCGTCGCGGCAAGATTGCGTTGGTTCCCCGACGGCTGTCAAGCCGCCGCCGTCTCGCGGAGAATGCTGAAAACGGCTTGCTCCCGAGCGCCTTGCCCTGTGACCCTGGCGGCTATATAAGTCCGCCCGTCCGGTCGAAGTAAGTCGTAAGCCTGCACGAACATGGCCCTCGGGAGGCATTTCCCTCGCGGGCCGGTGTGCATGCCGGCGGATACTTCGGCCCAGGTGAATATCCGCGTCGGAATCGATGACGCGTCGGTCGGGCAGTGGCGCAGCCTGGTAGCGCACCTGCTTCGGGAGCAGGGGGTCGGAGGTTCGAATCCTCTCTGCCCGACCAATTTCTCCGCTGGACGTATGCGCTTCGGGCTGAACTCCAGGCAAGCGTCGGGCTCAACGCCAGGGATCGGAACCGCCGTGGTGCTTGTTTGCCCCGTTCCATTTCGCGATCCCGTCGAGGTCTTGCAGGCCTTTGCCGGCGATCCCGTTCTGGCTTTTCTCGACAGTGCCGCCGCCGACCCGCGCAGCCGCTACAGCTATCTTGCCGTCGAACCTTATACGGTCCTGACCGCCGGACCGGATGGCGTCCGCGTCGACGGACACCCGGTCGCCGGCGATCCCTTCACGGTACTGAAGGCTCAGATGCAGCCCCATCGCACGGCGCCCGAAGCGGGCCCCGTCCCCTTTCGCGGCGGGGCCGTCGGTTACCTCGCTTACGAGTCCGCCCGCCATGTCGACCGCTTTCCCGACCCGCCCAAGGATCCGCACGCCATCCTGGAAATGGTCGCGGGCCTTTACGACGTGGTCTTCGCCTTCGATCTACGCCGCCGGCAATGCTGGCTGCTGAGTTCCGGACTGCCCGAGCCCTCTGCCAAGCGGCGCAGCCGGCGTGCGGCGGCGCGGGCGCAAGCGGTCCTCGCCCGCTTGCCGGCCGTCGGCGAGGAAATCGCGAACATCGATTGGTCCGTGCGCGGCCAATGGCAGGCGGAACGGCCGCGCGCCGCCGTCGAACGCGCCATCGCCAGGGTCATCGATTACATCCAGGCCGGCGATATCTTCCAAGCCAACCTCACCCAACGGATGCTGGCCGAACGGCCGCTGGGGCTGGACGATGCGATGCTGTACCGGCGGCTGCGCGCCATCAGCCCGGCGCCGTTCGCGGCCCTGCTGCGCTGCGGCCCCGAACTCTCGGTGCTCAGCGCCTCGCCGGAACGTTTCCTCGGCCTGTCGGTGGACGGCCGGGTCGAAACGCGGCCGATCAAGGGTACCCGGCGGCGCGATGCCAACCCCGCCATCGATGCGGCGCTGGCCCGCGAACTGGTGGCCAGCGCCAAGGACCGCGCCGAGAACCTGATGATCGTCGATCTCATGCGCAACGACCTCGGCCGGGTCTGCCGCGTCGGCAGCATCGAGGTGCCGGCGCTGCAAGGTCTCGAAACCTTCGCTTCCGTGCATCACCTGGTGTCGGTGGTCACCGGACGGCTGAACGATGGGCTCGGGCCGGTCGATCTGTTGCGCGCCTGCTTCCCCGGCGGTTCGATCACCGGCGCACCGAAGATCCGCGCCATGGAGATCATCGCCGAATTGGAAGCCCGCCAGCGCGGCGCCTGCTTCGGCAGCGTCTTCTGGATCGGCGACGATGGCGCCATGGACAGCAGCATCGCCATCCGTACCATCGTGCGTACCGGCAATATGTTGTTGGCCGAAGCCGGCGGCGGCATCGTCGCCGATTCCGATCCGGCGGCGGAATACGACGAGGCAATCCTGAAACTACAGCCCTTGCTGCGTGCCCTGACGGGAGACCGCCCGTGACCTACTGGCTCAACGGTTGTCTTCGCGACAGCGGCGAACCCGCCATCCCGGCCGACGACCGGGGGCTGTTGCTGGGCGACGGCCTTTACGAAACGCTGCTCGTCGAAGACGGCCAGCCTGTGCGGATCGAAGCCCACCTGGCACGCCTGCGCCGGGGCGCTGCCGTCCTCGGCTTGCCCCTGCCCGATCTGGATTTTTCTGCCGCCATGGTAACGATACTGGCCGCCAACGGTCTGACCGAAGGCTCCTTGCGGTTGACCGTGACGCGCGGCAGCGGACCGCGCGGCATCGCCCCGCCCCTCGATACGCGGCCGACCGTGATGATCGCGGCGGCCCCCGCCACGCCACCGCCGCCACCGGCCCGCTGCATCGTGGCGACCCGCACCCGGCGCAACGAACATTCGCCGCTGGCCTCCATCAAAAGCCTGAACGGCCTCGACAGCATCCTCGCCCGTATCGAGGCCGGCGAACGGGGTGCTGACGACGCCATCCTGCTCAACACAGCCGGTCGGATCGCCGAAGCGACCGCCGCCAACGTCTTCGTCGCCCTCGACGGCCGCCTCGTCACGCCGCCCGTCGCCGACGGCGCCCTGCCCGGCGTCCGGAGGGCAGAGATTTTGGCACGCGGCGCCGGCGAGGCGTCGCTGACACCGGACGACTTGCGCCGTGCCGAAGCCCTCTTCCTGACCAGCAGCCTGGCCGTCCGCCCGGTCTGCCGCATCGACGGGCGCGAGCTTGCCATCGACACCGGGCTGCGATGGCAGGGCCTCATGGAGTTCCGCAGCGATCGAGCGTAATGCGCACGGATCGATCTTTCACCACGGCATCGCAGAAGGACATCATGGCGGAATCCGCGAACGTAAAAGAGTGGAACGGACTTCCGGTTCCGCGCCGCTATTGGGCCATCACGGCGATCTGGCTGGGGATCACCATGGCGGTGCTGGACAACGCCATCGCCAACGTGGCGCTGCCGGCCATCGCGCGCGATCTCCATGCCACGCCTGCCGAGGCGGTCTGGGTCGTCAACGCCTATCAGCTCGCCGTCGTCGTTGCGCTGCTGCCGTTGTCGGCGTTGGGCGAGATCGTCGGCTATCGCCGCGTCTCCCAGGCCGGATTGTTCCTGTTCGTGGTCGCCGCCTTCGGCTGCACGCAGATGGATACGCTGACCTCCCTGGTCGCCATGCGCGCCCTGCAGGGCCTTGGCGCTGCCGGCATCATGAGCATCAACGCCGCCCTAATTCGGTATACCTTCCCCAGCAAATCACTCGGTCGCGCCATCGGTTACAACGCGATGATCATCGCCACCGGCACGGCGGCCGGGCCGTCGGTCGCCGCCGCCATCCTGGCGCTCGGCCCCTGGCAATGGCTGTTCGCCATCCACCTACCGTTTGGGATCCTGTCCCTCATCATCGGCTGGGCGGCGCTTCCCGAAAGTCAGAAATCGGGACGTACCCTCGACATCGTTTCGGCGTTGCTCAACGTCGCGACCTTCGGCCTGATCGTCACCGGCGTCGACGTGCTGATCCGCGACGGCAGCGTCTGGCTGGGCGTCGGCGAACTGGTGCTGGGCTTTCTCGCGGCAGCCTTCCTGGTGAGGCGGGCCATGTCCCAAACCCGGCCGTTGGTGCCCATCGACCTGTTGCGCATCCGCGTTTTCCGCCTGTCGGTGCTGACCTCCATGGGCTCCTTCAGCGCGCAGACGCTCGGTTACATCTCGCTGCCCTTCCTGCTGCAAAACGTGCTGCATCGAAGCCAGGTGGAAACCGGCTTGCTGATCACCCCCTGGCCGGTGGCCGTGGGCTTGGCAGCGCCGATGGCCGGGTATCTCGCCGACCGCTTCTCGACGGCCATCCTGGGCGGCGTCGGTCTCGCCACCCTGGCCTCGGGCCTGCTGCTGCTCGCCTTCCTGCCCGCCGATCCGTCCAGCTTCGATATCGGCTGGCGCATGCTGGTCTGCGGTTTCGGTTTCGGCTTCTTTCAATCGCCCAACGGCCGCGCCCTGATGACATCCGCGCCACTCGATCGCAGCGGCGCTGCCGCCGGCATGCTGTCGACCTCCCGACTGACCGGCCAAACCATCGGCGCCAGCGTGGCGGCCATCGTCTTCCACGTTTCGGGTTCGGCCGAATCGATGTGCCTGGTTTTCGGCGCCGTCTTCGCCGGGCTGGCGGCGGTGGCCAGCCTTTGCCGCTTCGAAGCCAAGCGCGGCTGACGCTCCTCAACGCCAGGAGAGAGCCAGCAAACCGTCGGGTCAGCTCTTCGGCAATCCCGCCAAAAACCGCCCGGCGTCGCCGACGATGTCCTTGGCCTTCGGCACCATCGAACCGCTGTTGCAATAGCCGTGGGTCAGCCCGTGGCCGCGCACCAGGGAATGCGGCACGCCGGCTTTCGCCAGGCGTTCGGCCATAATCAGGGTATCGTCGCGCAGCACGTCGAATTCCGCGCTGGCCAGCCAGACCGGGCAAAGGCCCCTAAGGTCGGCCTCGACGGGCGCCACCAGCGGGTCCTTGCGGTTGCCCTTGGGGCCGAGGTAGTCGTCGAAATAGCTGATCATGCGGGCCCGCGTCAGGCGGTAGCGGCCATCGCCGAAGGCGATGTAGGACGGCGTGTCGAAGTCGGAACCCAGCACGCCATAGAACAGCGCCAGGCCCGACGGCAGAGATTTGCCCCTATCGCGCCGCAATAGCGCTGCGCAGATCGCCAGGTTGGCTCCCGCCGACGTACCGGCGATCCTGGGCGCGACCGGCGCCAGGTTCAATTCGCCGAGATGGGCGATGCTCCAATCGATGGCGGCGTCGACGTCATGCAGCGCCGCCGGAAAGGGATGTTCTGGCGCCAACCGGTAGGAGATCGATAGCACCGCATGGCCGCTGGCCGCCGCTAGGCTGTTCTGCTGCCAGATGCTTTGCCCGATCGAGCCCTTGTTCCAGCCGCCGCCGTGGATCAGCACGCACAAGGGCGGCCGCGTCACACCCTTCGGCTTGACCAGCAACGCCGGCCGATAGCCGCCTTCGGCCGGTATGGCGTAAGGCTCGACCGCCGCCATTTCCGGTGCGCCGAACGACCACGCCGGGGCGATGGTCTGGTCACGGCGGCGTTCCTCCTCGGCGGTCGTGGCCGGGGGAAAGCGCTTCTGCAATTCGTCCGCCCGGGCCAGCGCCGCGGCCATGGCCGGATCGATCTTCGCGTCGTCGTTCATGCCTTCCTCCGGTATCGCTTCTGGCTCTTTGACGGCAGCGGCTTGGAAGCGCCGCGTTCAGAGGCTACAGTACACGGATACGAAAAGCACAGGGAGACCGCCATGCCCATCACGGCAACCGTCGCCACCCCGTCCCTTCGCATCGTGCCGCTCGATGCGCCGCTCGGCGCCCGTATCGACGGGGTCGACCGCTCCCAGCCCTGGGATGCGGCCACCGCCGCCGCCATTCAACAGGCGTTTTTGACGCGCCACGTCCTGGTGTTTCCCGGCGCGACCATGGATCCGGCCGGCGTGCTCGCCTTCGCCCGCCGCTTCGGCGACACCGTCGCCGAGGTGAATCGGGAAAAGCGCTTGGGCGAGCTGCCCGAGGTCTCGCGCATCAACAGCACCATCAAGGCTATCGAACCGGGCAAGGACCTGCAGTTCCACGTGCAGACCTCGCTGCGCTCCGAGGAATGGCACACCGACCAGTCGTTCGTCGAGCGTCCGGCCAAGGCGACCATCCTGCATGCCCACGAAGTCCCGAGCCGCGGCGGCGCCACCTGGTTCTGCAACACGGCCGCCGCCTACGACGCCCTTTCCGACGACATGAAACGGCGTCTTACCGGGCTGAAGGCGGTCCACGGCTACGACACCGCGCGGGCTCGCTACCGCCCCGCCGTCCGCACCCAGGAAGAGATCGACGAATCCCCCGATGTCGTCCATCCGCTGGTGCGCACCCATCCGGAGTCGGGACGCAAGGCGCTCTATCTCAACTTCAACCGGCTCGACCACATCCTCGACATTCCGCGCGCCGAAAGCGACGCCATTCTCGACGAACTAGCCGCCTGGGTCGCCCAAGACCGCTTCATCTACCGCCACAACTGGACGGTCGGCGACGCGGTGGTCTGGGACAACCGCTGTACCCTGCACCGGGTCTGCTACGATTCGCCGGTGGGCGATCGGCGCGTCATGCTGCGCGTCGTCACTCAGGGCGATAGGCCGTTCTGAAGCCTCTCGTTATTCGTAGTTCATAACCGACGGCCCGATCCAGCCGGGTAGCGTGTCGGAACGCGCCGGGGCGAAGATTTCGTAATAGTCGCAGCCCTGCGGCCCGACACCGGTCGCGCCATGGACCGCGCCGGCCGGGATGAACACCATGTCGCCGTCGCGCGCGGTGAAGCGGTTGTCATCGACGCGAAAATGCAGTTCGCCCTTAACGATGACCAGCAGTTGCTCGTTGTCGTGGCTGTGATGACGCAGATTGAAGGGCGCATCGGCCGGCAGATTGATGCGCACGGCGGAAATCTCTCCCCCCGACATGCCGCGCCGCGTGGCCCCGGCACGCGCGGTCGGCATTTCGGGGAATTTGTTCCAGTCGATCAGCATGGTCGTCCTCCCGGAGCTCCGGCCGCGGAGCCCGTTTTGTTTCATTGGGTAAATCGCGGCCGGCTCAATCGTAGATCATGATCGACGGGCCGATCCAGCCGGGAAGCTGATCGGTGCGGGCCGGCGAAAAGATTTCATAGTACTCAGCGCCTTCGGGCCCAACGCCGGTGGCGCCGTGGTTCGTGTGCGGCGGAAAGAACACCATGTCGCCGGGCCGGGCGACGATATCCTTGTCGCCGACGCGCAGATGGATTTCGCCCTTGAGCATAACCAGCAATTGTTCGTGTTCGTGATGATGCAGGCGGCCGTCGAACACCGCCGTCGGCTCGGCCCAGACACGCACGGCCGACAGCTTTTCTCCACAGATGGCGCCACGCGTCGCCCCAGCCCGCAACGCCTTAACCTTCGGCAGCTTATTCCAGTCGATCAGCATGTCCCTCTCCCTCCCCTGGTCGTCGTGAAGATGCTCCATCTTAGCGCAATCTTCGCCGGCAGCATCTCCGACGATTGCCGGGAGCGCGCTCTCGACAACGATCATCCACCCCCCTAGGTTGGCGCCTGCAAAGCCATGGGAGAGGTCCGTATCGTGAAAATCGCCGAAGTCGAAGCCATTGCCGCCTCCTTTCCGCTACCGGAGCATCAACAGGTTCAGATGAGCGTCGGCAAAGTCGTCAAACGCGACGTCGTCGTCGTCAAGGTGACGACCGACGACGGCATCGTCGGCTATGGCGAATCCCACCATGGGCGCAGTCCGACCGCGGTCGCCGATTTCGTCAATACGACCCTACGCGCGCTGGTACTTGGCTGGGATGCCTTCGACACCGTGGGCATCTGGAAATGGGTGGAGCGCAAGCAGTTGGGCAGCCACGGCATGGGCGCCACCGCCTGCTTCGGCTTGAGCGGCCTCGACATCGCGCTGTGGGACATCAAGGGCAAGGCGTTGGGTGCGCCGATCTACAAGCTGCTCGGCGGCAATGCCAAGCCGGTCCCGGCCTATGCCGGCGGCATCGCGCTCGGCTACCAGGAACCCGAGGCGCTGCTGCGCGAACTCCGGCCGATGGTGGCGGCGGGTTACGGTGCGGTGAAACTGCGCCTGGGCCAATCTTTCCGTGCCGACTCGGGGCGCGTCCTGGCCGTGCGCCAGGCTTTCGACGAGGTCGCCATCCTCACCGACGCCAACACCGGCTACAAGCTGGCCGACGTGCGCCGCATCATGCCCGTGCTCGAGGAAGCCCGCGTCGATTGGCTGGAGGAACCTTTCCCGTCCTACGACTTCGCCAGCTACCGCGAGGCACGCAGCTACGGCAACGTGCCGCTGGCCTGCGGCGAGAACCATTACACAAGGCACGAATTCCTGCGCCTGCTCGAAGACGGTGCCGTGCGCGTCTTCCAGCCCGACGTCTCGAAGACCGGCGGCATCACCGAGCTGCTGCGCATCGCCGCCCTGGCCTCGCCGCACGGCATCGTCATCAATCCGCACACCTCGACCTCGATCCTCAACATGCTGGCCTCGGTCCACGTGCTCTGCGCCATCGAGAACGGCGGCTATTACGAAGGCGAAGGCTCGAAGGCCAATCCCTTCCGCGACGATCTCGGCGACCGCCGCCTGCTGGTGGACTCGAACGGCTGTGTCAGCCCCTTCAGTGGACCCGGCCTCGGCATCGAGGTCGACGAAGCGGTGCTGCGCCGCCACCCCGCTATTCCCGGCCCGGCTTATGTCTGAGGCCTTGAAGAACCGGCCCGTTGTCGTCATCACGGTCGGCATCAACGACGAGCCCCGCGCCCAACTGGCCGAGATAGCCGATTTAGTCGACGTCACGTCCTACGACGCCGATGTCCTGCGCGAATCGGTGGCCAACGCCGACGGCCTCATCGTTCGCGTGCCGCTGCCGCAAGACATCTTCGATCACGCCCCGCGCCTGCGCGCCGTCGTCCGCCACGGCGTCGGCCTCGATCTGATCCCGATGGCGGAGGCCACGGCGCGGCGCATCCCGGTGGCCAACGTGCCGCACGGCAATGCTCGCGCCGTCGCCGAATATTGCTTCGCCGGCCTGCTCGAATTCGCTCGCAATATCGGCCGCATTCACCGAACATTCGCCGACAGCCGGGAATGGAACACGGCACGGGCCATCAGCGACCAGGCCATCGAGATCGGCTCCATGAGCCTCGGCATCGTCGGCTTCGGCAATATCGGGCAGCGGGTCGCCGCCCTGGGTCGCGGCTTCGGCATGCCTGTGAAGGTCGCATTACGCACGCCGAAGGCGGTGCCCGAAGGCATCGAGGTCTGCGCCGTCGACGACCTGTTCAAGACCTGCGACGTCGTCGTGCTGTGCTGCCCGTCGAATGCGCAAACCAAAGGTCTGGTCAGCGCCGCCCGTCTGGCTATGGCCAAGCCGTCGCTGATCCTGATCAACCCGTCTCGCGGCGCCGTCGTCGACGGTCCGGCGCTGCTCGCCGCCCTGGCCTCGAGGCGCATTCGCGGTGCCATCCTGGACACCCACGAGCCGACGCCGCTGCCCAAGGACAGTCCGCTGTTCGACCTGCCCAACGTGCTGCTGACGCCGCACCTGGCCGGCATCACCCAGGAAAGCCTGGATCTCACCGGCCGTGTCACCGCCTCGGAAATGATCCGCATGCTGTCAGGGCAACGGCCGGAATACCTCTGCAATCCCGAAATCTACGGGTAGCGATATGGCGGCGGCCGAGCTTCGAGATGCCGGCTAACGCCGGCTTCTCAGGGAGAGGGGAACAATATTGAAACGCGCATCCCGAGGAGCCCCGCAGGGGCGCCTCGAAGGATGCGCCGGCGCCGTGGGGATACCCCCCTACTTCTCCCGGACCACCGGATTGGTCAGCGTGCCGATGCCCTCGATCTCGATCTCGCAGACGTCGCCGTGCTTCATGTTCGGCGACTGGCCTTCGGTGCCCATCCACACCATGTCGCCGGGGTGCAGGGTCAGGTAGCGGCTCATCGCCACCAGCGCCGTGACCACGCCGAACAGCATGGAGTTGGTCTTGAAGTTGATCGTCTCCTTACCGTTCATCCGCACCCGCGTCACCAGCTTGTCGAGATCGACATCGGTTTCGATCCACGGCCCCATCGGCTTGAAGGTGTCGGTGTTCTTGGCCCGCCACAGGGTGCGGTCGCCCTTCTGCCAGACCCGCTCGCTGACGTCGTTGCCGATGGTGTAACCTAACACGCAGTCGAGCGCGTTCTTCTCGGTCAGGTGCTTGGCCGTCTTGCCAATGACCACCACCAACTCCGCCTCGTACTGCACCTGATCGGTGGCGTCCTTGGGGATGACGATGTTCTCGCCGTGGCCGATCAGCGCGTTGTTGGCGCGATAGCCGACATCGGGCTTGGGCGGCAGGTTGAGCG
>CANITX010000051.1 GCA_947470575.1 Rhodospirillales bacterium | reverse complement strand
TGCGCGCCCGCATGGATGAAGCCCTGACCGGGCGCCTCAATATTCGCAAGGAATTGGCGACTATGCGGCGCACCAGCACGGGCGAAGCGCGGGCGCGGGCCTTCCATGTGGCCCCGCGTGTGCTAATCGACAACAAGGTCAGCCGCCAGCACACGGTGATCGAAGTCAACGGCCGGGATCGGCCCGGGTTCCTTTACGATGTCACCGCTGCACTCACGCAACTCGGCCTGCAAATCGCCAGCGCCCACATCTCGACATTCGGCGAACGCGTGGTCGATGCTTTTTACGTGAAGGACATCTTTGGCCTGAGGGTTGAACGTCCCGAGCAGGTGGAGCGCATCCGCACGGCGCTGCTCGCCGCTATTTCCGAACCGCCGGCTGTGCCGGCCGCCACGGCTTCCGCTGCCGAATAGGCCCCCTCCCGGTCTGGCGCCGGTCGCCCGAATCCGCTAGACCGGCAGCGCTCAGACTCAGCCACCAAGGACGTGTATGGCCCGCCCACCGGCTCTCGTGCGTCATATAGCCACCATCGGCGGCATGACCATGGTCAGCCGGGTACTCGGCTTTATCCGCGACATGCTAATTGCCGCGGTGTTGGGCGCCGGGCCGCTGGCCGATGTTTTTTTCGTCGCTTTTAGGCTGCCCAACCTGTTCCGCAGCCTGTTTGCCGAAGGCGCCTTCAGCATGGCCTTCGTGCCGCTGTTTGCCGGCCGCCTGGAAGCGGAGGGGCCGGCTGCCGCCCGCGCTTTCGCCGAACAGGCGTTGGCGGTGCTGCTGTGGTCCCTTCTGGCCTTTACCGTGCTGGTGCTGGTGGCGATGCCGGTGGTCATGCAGGCGTTGGCTCCGGGATTCATCGGGGATGCCCTGCGCTTTGATCTGGCCGTCGAACTGACCCGCATTACCTTCCCCTATCTGTTATTGGTCTCGTTGGTGTCGTTGTTTGCCGGCGTCCTCAACTCCCTACATCGCTTTGCCGCCGCCGCCGCTGCCCCGATCCTGCTCAACCTTTGCATGATCGGATCGGTGTTGTTGCTGGTGCGGTTCACGCCGACCGCAGCGCACGCCCTGGCCTGGGGTGTAGCCTTGGCGGGCGCCACGCAGTTCATATGGCTGGCTGTTCAGTGCGCACGGGCCGGGTTTACCCTACGGTTGCCGGTGCCGCGCTTGACATCCGATGTGCGCCGGCTGTTGCGCCGGATCGTTCCAGTGGCGCTGGGGGCAGGCATTTATCAGGTCAATCTGGTGGTCAATACGATGATCGCCTCGTTGCTGCCGGCCGGTGCGATTTCGTATCTCTTCTACGCCGACCGCGTGACCCAATTGCCATTAGGCGTGGTCGGGGTGGCGGTGGGCACGGCGTTGCTGCCCTTGCTCAGCCGGGAACTGCGCGGCGGCCGACCGGAGGCTGCCATGGCAACGCAGAACAGGGCGCTGGAACTGGCCTTGCTGTTCACCTTGCCGGCGGCGGCTGCCTTGATGGTCCTGGCCGAACCGGTGGTCATTGCTCTGTTTGAGCGCGGCGTCTTCAGTGCAGCCGACACGGCGGCGACCACGACGGCACTTACCGTCTTTGCCGGCGGCATTCCGGCCTTTGTATTGGTCAAGGCACTCTCGCCCGGGTTCTATGCGCGTGAAGATACGGCCACCCCGGTCAAGGCGGCGGGGTTGTGCATGCTGGTCAACCTGCTGCTGAACCTGCTGTTGATGGCCCCGATGCAGCACGTCGGCATTGCCCTCGCGACCGTCATCGCATCATGGCTCAATGCCGTCCTGCTGGCCGTCGTACTCATCCGCCGCGGTCACTTGGCGGTGGATTCTCGGCTGCGTTACCGCCTGCCGCGCATGCTGTTGGCAAGCGCTGGCATGGCCGCCTGTTTGTTGCTGGGGCGCTGGCTGTTGGCCCAACATCTGGAGGATGGCGGATTGAAGCCGATTCTGGCCTTGGCGGTCCTGATCTGTGGCGGTCTTTTTGCATTCGCCGGGTTTGCGCATGTGTTGGGTGTGACCAGCCTTGCCGAGGTCAGGGCATCGATCCGTCGATAACGACGTGCATCGGAAAAGACGTGGCATTTTGCAGCTTGGCTCGAGGTCCGGCAGATTGCTGATTTCAAAGGCGATATGTTCAGAATCCGGAATCCGGGGATTTTTGAAATCCGCTTACCAGTCCGCTTGACCCCTTCGGCCACAGTCGCCATAACGGCCCGGCCCGAGCGGCTTTGACGCCCGGGGGGGCAGTTTCGCCAATCCTTCGTTCCAGCGGACCCGCGCATCATGAACCGCATCTTTTCGGGCGTGCAGCCCACGGGCAACCTTCACCTCGGCAATTACCTGGGTGCCATTCGCAACTGGGTGCGGCTGCAGCACGACTACGAGTGCCTGTACTGCGTCGTCGACATGCATGCGATCACCGTCTGGCAGGATCCCGTGGAACTACGGGCCAGCACCCGCGAGGTGGCCGCCGGACTGATCGCTGCCGGTATCGATCCCCAGCGCAACATCCTGTTCAATCAAAGTCAGGTGCCGGGGCATGCCGAACTGGCGTGGATATTCAACTGCGTGGCCCGCTTGGGCTGGCTCAATCGCATGACCCAGTTCAAGGAAAAGGCCGGCAAGCAGCGCGAGAACGCCTCGGTCGGGCTTTATGCTTACCCCAACCTAATGGCGGCCGACATCCTGCTGTACAAGGCGACCCACGTCCCCGTGGGCGAAGACCAAAAGCAGCATCTGGAACTGGCACGCGATATCGCATTGAAATTCAACCATGACTTTAAGGTCGATTTTTTCCCCGTGATCGAGCCGCTGATTCTGGGCGCCGCCGCCCGGGTGATGTCGCTGCGCGATGGCAGCCGCAAGATGAGCAAGTCGGAGCCTTCCGATTTCTCGCGCATCAACATGACGGACAGCGCCGACGATATCGCCCAGAAGATTCGCAAGGCGCGAACCGATGCCGAGCCGCTGCCCGAGTCCATTGACGGCCTGGAAAGCCGGCCCGAGGCACGCAATCTTATCGGTATCTTCGCGGCGCTCGCCGATCGTGAGCCGGCCGAAGTTTGTACTGAGTTTGCGGGACGTAACTTTTCCGACTTCAAGGAAGCCTTGGCGATGCTTGCCATTGCCAAATTGTCGCCTATCCAAGATGAGATGCGCCGTCTTATGGCCGATCCCGGCCATGTCGAGCAGGTTCTTGCCGACGGCGCTGCCCGTGCCCGTGTCCTGGCGGCTCCGATCCTCGCAGAGGTTCAGGAAATCGTTGGATTCTTAAGGGCTTAGACGGCAAGGGAAATTTGGTGCCGAGCGGGTAAAAAAACGACTCGCTCCGGGCGGCAAATTGACTACAATTTACCTCGATAAGCCGGCCAGGAGTTCCGCATCCTTTAGGGGAATTTGTGGGATGCGCGTCGCGCGGCGGTGTTTAGACATCCGTCGCCGGCGACAAGATGGGGGTCAGAGTTTTTTCAACGGGAAATCGGATACCGATTTTGGGCATCCGTTGAAAACTGATATTTGCCGATGGCTTGTTCCGAACGATGCTTAATGGGCCTGCTTGCGGGGCTCGTCGTGTTTTTGATCGCTGCGGCGCTTCACCCTTCTGCTGTCGGCACGGCCATGGCGCGGGCGGTCGTCGATCTGCCGTCGCTGATGTCGAAATCGGCAGCGCTGCCGGACGTGGACATGGCTCCGCTGGCCGTTGCCGCTGTTGCACCCGAGGACATCGCGCCGCGAAAGGCGAAATCCCGTAGGGGCAACACGGGCCGCGTAAACCCGTCGGAGAAACCCCTGGCGGAGATCATCCCCTTGCGACCGCCGCCGGCCTTGAGCGAAATGGCTGAACTTGCCGCCGCGCTCGAAGCAAGCCGCGACGATGCCGCTGCCCTTGCCCTGGCGTCGCGGCCGAGCGCCTCCCTTCTGTCCGAAGCTTTCGACAGCATTGGCTACGATCTTAAATCGGTCGGCAGCGGCGATCGCGTTCCCCGGCTGTTTCTTAGCAATGTCCCTGACGACATGGAGTCCCTGCGCGAAATTCAGTTGCGGAAGTCCGTTTTTCTCAAGACCGTTTTGCCGCTGATCCTGCAAGTGAACGAGGAGATCGCCCAGGAACGCCACCTGCTGTGGCGCCTGCGCTACAAAACGGGTCTGGGGGTTGCGTTGCGGGCGGCCGAACGGCAATGGCTGCAGACCATGGCGGATCGCTATGCGGTGGAAAGCGCCGATGTCGACATACTGTTGCGTAAGGTCGATATCATTCCTCCATCGCTGGCCCTAGCGCAGGCGGCTGAAGAAAGCGGCTGGGGTACCTCCCGCTATGCCCGCGAAGGCAATGCGTTGTTCGGCGAAGGTGCGTTCAGCGACGGCAGGCCCGCCCAGGCCAAGACCTTCGATAATCTTTTGGACGCGGTGCGCGGCTATGCGCGCAACCTCAATTCCCATGTCGCCTATCGCGATTTTCGCAATGCGCGCAATACGATGCGCCAACGGGGCAAGCCGTTGGACGGCCACGTATTGGCCGGGTTCATTCTGCGCTATTCCGAGCGCGGCGAAAGTTATATCAAATCTCTGCGCATGATCATTTCGGCAAACGACCTGCGCGGGCTCGACAACGCCGAACTGCACGGCACGTTAAGGATCGATACCGACCAACTGGCCGATCCAACAATCTGACACCTGTTCTTCTCTGGCGTCGAACGATCTGAGGCCGTGGTCGACGTCGCCGGACCGATGGCGGGCCGTCGATGCCGTTGCGCTTCCATTAAGGTGCCAAAATGTTTCAACGGTTCCGCCGCGTGTGGCATACCGTCCCATGATCGTACTGGCTTTCGACACCGCGACGGTGGCCTGTTCGGCTGCCGTGTGGCGCGATGGAACGGTCCTTGCCCTCCAGCATCGGCTGATGGTTCGCGGTCAATCCGAGGCATTGTTGCCGATGATCCGCGACGTTTTGGCAAAAGCCGGCCTCGCTGTCGCCGATCTCGATCGGCTTGCCGTAACTGTCGGTCCTGGCTCCTTTACGGGCATCCGTGTCGGCCTTGCCGCGGCGCAGGGCCTTGCCTTGGCGCTCGCGCTACCTTGCGTGGGCATCACCAACCTGGAAGCGCTGGCCGCATCGACATCAGTCGATGAGCGTGCGGAGGCGGATTTGATCTTGGTGACCATCGATAGCAAGCGCGGCGATATCTTTGCACAACTCTTCGATAGGGCATTATGCCCCATGGGGGAACCATGGGCGGCTGGCCTGGAAGCAACGGCCCGCGCTATCCCCGCCGGCCAACTGATCGTTGTCGGAGACGCTGCTAAAGCAGTAGTGACGGCACTGAGAGCGCTCGGCCGCAATGCCCGCCTCGGCGATGGCGGCGGCGCGGCCGATCCGGCTGTGGTGGCCGCCGTGGCCGCCGGCCGGCCCAGCCCTGGTGCGCTACCGCCACGGCCGTTGTATTTGAGATCGGCCGATACGACAGCGCCCGACCGCTAGGATTTGCGGAACAGTAATCGATGTACGCCGTCAACGGGGCCGCCCGCCGATTCCGGAATTAACGATAAAACCTCGCAACCGTATTCCTTAAGCGAGCGAGGTATATTATTGAGTGGTTCACGCCCTTTCAGGCGCACTAAGGCGATTTGTCCAGGTACCATGCGCTCTAACATCAATTTGGTCTTGACGAATGTCATGGGGCACACTTCTTCGGTAATGTCCAAACGGACATCCGTTTGTGAATCTTCATATTCTTTGGCTAAGCTATTCATGAGAAGTTCTTGCTATGCTGGGATTAAAACATTATATAGAGCCGATCTTTTGAATGTGAGGGTCTTTTATAAATGACTGAGAAGCCGAATTTAAGTGAATTGCTGGAACTGACAACTGAAATTGTGTCGGCTCATGTCGGCAACAATACAGTTGCACTCGCCGATCTGCCGCAACTCATCCAAGAAGTTTATCGTAGTTTGGATTCGGTTGGCGCCGCGCCGGTGCAGGAGCGTCCGCAGCCCGCCGTGCCCGTGAAAAAGTCTATCTTTCCCGACCATATTATTTGTCTGGAAGATGGCAAAAAGCTGAAGATGCTGAAGCGTCACTTGAAGACCGCCTACGATATGAGCCCCGATCAGTATCGTGAGCGTTGGGGGCTGGCATCGGACTATCCCATGGTCGCGCCCAACTACGCCAAGCACCGCAGCAACCTCGCTAAGAAGATTGGACTTGGCACCAAGCCGCGCAAGCGTCGGCGCAAGATGGGTTGAGACGTCCGGACGCGCCCTGCTATAATTATAAACCGCGCATACGGGCGAATCAGGGCGGAGCGACACAATGCCGGAAGTGTCCCGTATCGAGCGGGCCTGCCTGGATAAAGGCATGAAGATGACGGAGCAGCGGCGTCTGATTGCTCGCGTCCTGTCGGATTCCGACGATCACCCGGATGTCGAGATGGTGTATCAACGCGCCGCCGAAATCGATCCGCGCATCAGCATCGCCACTGTCTATCGTACGGTTCGCTTGTTCGAAGAGGCGAGCATTGTCGAACGACACGACTTCGGCGACGGACGTTCCCGTTACGAGGAAATTACCGAACACCACCACGATCACTTGATCGATGTTCAGTCGGGACGGGTGATCGAGTTCGAGAACGAGGAAATCGAAAAGCTCCAGGAAAAAATCGCCAGGGAGCACGGTTTCGAATTGATCGGCCACCGATTGGAACTTTACGGCGTGCCTATCGGTGCGCGAGGACGCGGCCGTTCCTCGAAGAATTGACAGGAGCGGGCACCGCCCTCTGCTGATGTTTTGCAGCCTGGGACAATGGGGTCGGAAACGGTGATCAACCTCCGACAGTTGGAGGTGTTCACGGCGGTCATGCGCCGGAACTCTATCAGCGAAGCGGCCCGCGAACTGGGCGTCACTCAGCCTGCTGTCAGCAAAATCCTGCGCCACACCGAAGAAATGCTGGGTTTTAAGCTGTTCGAGCGCATTCGCGGCGGCATTTACCCGACACCGGAGGCCCGCGCCCTGTTCGCCGAGGCGGAGCCCATTTACGGCGGCCTGACCACGCTCAGGCACCTTGCAGCGGATTTGCGCGACACTCAGATCGGTTTATTGCGGCTGGCCGTGGTGCCGGCCATCGCCTTCGATCTGGTGCCCGATTCGCTGGTGGCCTTCAAGACCGACCGGCCAAATGTGCACATCGAACTGCTGGTCCGCCTGTCGCAGCAGGTCGCCGAGTTGATCAACACCCAGCAAGCCGACCTGGGTATCGTCCATTTCACCGATGACGACCCGCTCATCCAGGCCGAGATCGTCGGTTCGGGGCGGATCGTCTGCGTGCTGCATGCCGACCACCCGCTGGCGGCACGCCGGGAGCTGACACCCCACGACCTTATCGACCAGCCATTGATTTCCTATGCGCGCGAGAACCGCTATGGCGAAGTGGTCGAAGCAGCGTTCCGCGCCGCCGGCTTACGGCTGCGTCCGGTAATCGAAACCAATCTGTCGGCGGTGGCCTGCTCGATGGCAGCCAAGCGATTGGGCATCGCCGTGGTCGATGAATTCACCTCGCGCTCGGCGGCATTCCACTCGTTGGTCGTGCGTCCGTTGACGCCGCCGTCTCGGATCAACGTCGGTCTGCTCTATCCCCGGTTCCGGCCGCTGTCGCGTCTGGCCCGCGAATTCGTCCAATGCTTCAAGACCCAATTGGCCACCCATTGGGGTGAGAGCGAATGAACAGATCCGGCGAGGTTGCCATTGTCGTCGGCGCGGCACGCGGAATCGGACGGGCCGCCGCCGAACGACTGGCGGGCCGCCAGGTATCGGTTGTCGGGATCGACCGCTTGGCCGACGAACTGGCCGCTGTCGCGGACGCCTTCGTTGCAGCCGGCCGGCACATGGAAACAAAGACGGTGGACGTCACCGACGGCGCGGCTGTCGCCGCGGCGATTGCGGCTGTTCTTGCCGCCCATGGCCGCATCGACGTCCTGGTCAATTGCGCCGGCGTCACGGGCACTACGGGGATCAAGACCCACGAAGTCGACCCCGACGATTTCGACCGGGTTTACCGGATCAACCTGAAGGCGGCGCTGCTGCTGACCCAGGCCGTGCTGCCGTCCATGCTGGCTCGCAACTATGGCCGCATCCTCCATGTCGCCTCCATCGCCGGTAAAGAGGGCAACGCCGGCATGCTGGCCTATTCGGCCACCAAGGCGGGTTTGATCGGCTTGGTCAAAAGCGCCGCCAAGGACTATGCCGAAACCGGCATTACCATCAATGCGTTGGCTCCCGCCGTTATCCGCACCGATCTGGTCGCCGCCATGCCCGAGCAGCAAGTGCGCTACATGACGGATCGCATTCCGATGAAACGTACCGGGACGCTGGCCGAAGCGGCGGCGATGATCGACTGGATCGTCTCGCCGGAATGCAGCTTCACCACGGGCTTCGCCTTCGATATGTCCGGCGGCCGGGCGACCTACTGAGCCGGTCCGTCAGCGATGGGTGGGATGTGGCCGGCGAACGAGACACACGATAGAATTATAAAATATTTCGCCGTTCACTGGGTCTCGTCCAAGAAACGTCCTCGCCAGGAGCAACCGTCATGACAATCCTCGCCAAAGAGCAGGCCATGAAGATCACCAAACTTTCCCCGCATATTGGGGCGGAGGTGACGGGCCTCGATTTAACCCGGCCGGTCGACGAGGCGACACGCCGAGAACTCAAAGTGGCGCTCGTCGAGCATATCGCGTTGGTCATCCGGGGCCAGAATTTCACGCCTCGCCAGTTTCTCGACGCGTCCATGTTGTTTGGCGAACCCATGGAGCGTTACCACGATGCCAACAGGATCCCCGGCGTACCCTTCGTGCACGAACTCTCCAGCCTCGAACGTAACAAGGACGGAACGGTGCCGAAGTTCGGCCCGCGCTGGCACACCGACCATACCAACCAGGAATTCCCGCCGAAATACACCATCCTCTACGCTGTCAAGCTGCCGAAGGCCGGCGGTAGCACCAGCGTGGCCAACATGCGCGCCGGCTACGCGGCCCTGCCCGACAACGTGAAGAAGCGGATCGACGGCCTGCAGACCGTCAACGTCATGGTCAGCAGTGCCGTCGTTGTCGAAGATAAGGAAGTTATCGAGCGGCAGAAACGGGAAAAGCCGGCGCCGATCCTACAGCCGATGGTGCGGACTAACCCGGACGACGGATCGAAGGCCCTCTTCTTCCATCCGAACAAGACGGAATACATTGTCGGCATGACCCCGGCAGATTCCCAGGCGCTACTTGACGATCTGTTGGAACAGGCGGTCCGGCCGGAATTCGTCTATAGCCACCCGTACCGCTTGGGCGACATGTTCCTTTGGGACAATCGGTCGGCGCTGCACAAGGCCGACTACAACTACGACCCCAGCGACATGTCGCAGCCGCGGGTGCTTTACCGCTGCATGATCAAGGGCGAACGTCCGTACTGAGGGGTTTCCCGCCGGCCCGGACGTTCAGGACGGGAAGCGGCGCTGCAATTCGGCGACCTGCTCGGCGCTAAGGTAGCGGGTGCGTTCGCCCCGCAGCAGCAAATGCAGCTTGGCCGTTTCTTCCAATTCCTCGATGGCATTGGCGGCGGTGTCGAGGTCGACGCCCGCGACCACCGGCCCGTGATTGGCGAGCAGTACCGCGTGATGTTTCGGCGCATAGGCGGCGATGGCATCGCCCAAGGCCACGTCGCCCGGCACGTAATAAGGGATCAGCGGCAGGCGGCCGACGCGCATGATGTAATAGGCCGTAATCGGCGGCAGCACATCGGTGGGGTCGACGTCGGCCAGGCAAGAGACCGCCACCGAATAGGTGGAATGCAGGTGAACGACCGCGCCGGTTTTCTGCCGGTGACGGTACATGGCGATATGCAGAAAAGTTTCCTTGGTCGGCTTATCGCCGCCGATGTGGTTACCGGCATCGTCGAGTTTGGAAAGGCGGGCCGGGTCGAGGCTGCCGAGGCGTACGTTGGTCGGCGTCATCAGCCATCCGCCATCGGTCCGCGCGCTGATATTGCCCGAACTGCCGAAGGTCAGGCCGCGGTCGAACAGGGATTTGCCGATGGCGCAGATCTCTTCGCGCAGGCGGCTTTCGGCGCTCATGACGGCCCTCCTATTTCGCTCAGTTTGTCGAAGGCTTTGAGAAAGAAATCGCGGCCGCCGAAGTTGCCTGATTTCAGGGCCAGATGCAGGGCCGGGCGATCCAGGCTGTAGGTCCACGGCACCCCGGGGTCGATCTCCGGTCCGATACGCAGCCGCTTGATGCCCAACATCCGAATGACGGCGCCCGATGTCTCGCCGCCGGCAACCACCAATCGGCGGACTCCGGCTTCCACCAAATCTGCGGCGATGGTGGCCAAGGTTCGTTCCACGGCTTCGCCGGCGGCGGTAGCGCCCAGTTTGTCCTGCGCCTGACGGACTTCGTCGGGGGTGGCGGTGGCGTAAATCAGCACCGGCCCGTCGCTTAAGCGCTCCTTGGCCCAGGCAACCGCTTCCCGAGCCGTATTCTTGTCATCGGTGGCAGCGCGCAGGGGATCGATGCGCAAGGCCGGGCGCCGTTCGGCCATCCACGCAACCTGATCGCGGGTCGCTTGGGAACAGCTGCCGGCCAGGACGGCGGCGTGGCCGCGTCCGGGCGGCAGCTTGGTGTCGGCGGCTTGAGCCGGCAGCAGGCCGGCGGCGCGGAAGTTATCGGGCAACCCCAGGGCGATGCCCGAACCGCCGCCGATCAGAGGCAAATCGCGGCAGGCCTTTCCGATGGCCAGCAGGTTATCGTCGGTGATGGCATCGACCACGGCTTGGCGCACGCCTTGACCACGCAGTTCGGCAAAACGGGCGCGGATGGCATCCGCCCCCGCATTCACCGTCTGGAACGGCACCAGACCGACTTTTCCCTGGCTTTGGCGGCCGAGCACGGCGACCAGGTCGGAATCGGTCATCGGCGTCAGCGGATGATGGCGCATGGGCGATTCCGACAATGGCACGTCGCCGACGAACAGGCGGCCCTTGTAGATGGTCCGGCCGTTCACCGGAAAAGCCGGACAGGCGATGGTAAAGTCGGCGCCCAGCGCCTCCAGCAAGGCCTCGCCGACCGGACCGATATTGCCCCGGTCGGTGGAATCGAAAGTCGAGCAATACTTGAACAGGATTTGACGGGCGCCGGCGGCGCGTAGGGCGGCAAGGGCGGCCAGCGATTGCGCGATGGCGTCTTCGGGAGCGATGGTCCGCGATTTGAGACTGACGACCACCGCCGCGTCGTCGTTGTCTGCGGCCAGGAGGCCGTCTGCCGGCAATCCGACCGTCTGGATCGTGGGCATGCCCTGTTTGACCAAGGTATTGGCAAGGTCGGAGGCGCCGGTCAGGTCATCGGCGATACAGCCCAGGATCAGCGGCACGGCATTTCTTCCACATTCTGCAGTTGGCTCACCAATAAGCCGTTTCGGACCTCAGGGGCAAGGTCGTCACGCCGCCATTTCTTGACAGGGCAAGGCGGGATGTTACCTTCTACGCATGACGGATTGCCGTCGGAGCCTGGAAATCTGCCGTATGACCGACATGTCGCTTCGCCGCGTTGCGCGTACCGCGTGAAAACCGCCAAGCCTTGGCCAAAAAGCTCCATATAAAAACCTACGGTTGCCAGATGAACGTCTATGACTCCGCCCGTATGGCGGATGTCCTGGCGCCGCTCGGCTATGAGCCGGCCGATAGCGCGGCCGATGCCGACATGGTCATCCTCAACACCTGTCACATTCGCGAGAAGGCGGCCGAAAAAGTCTTTTCCGAACTCGGCCGCTTGCGCGAGGCCAAGGAACAGAAGAACCGGGCCGGCGAACCGATGATCATTGCGGTTGCCGGCTGTGTCGCCCAGGCGGAGGGTGCCGAGATTCGCGCCCGGGCGCCCTTTGTCGATATCGTGCTGGGGCCGCAGACCTATCATCGCCTGCCCGAAATGGTGGCCCGCGCCAGCCGCGCCGGCGGTGTCGCGCTCGACACCGAATTTCCGGTGCAAACCAAGTTCGACAGCTTGCCGCCGCCCGGCCGGGTGGAAAACCATGCGGCCTTTCTGACCGTTCAGGAAGGCTGCGACAAGTTCTGCACCTTCTGCGTGGTGCCGTATACGCGCGGCGCCGAATATTCCCGCCCCGCCGCCGATGTGCTGGACGAAGCCCGCCATCTGGCGAAGTTGGGAGCCTGCGAGATCACGCTGCTCGGCCAGAACGTCAACAATTATCACGGCGCCGCACCTGGCGGTGGCGATTGGACGCTCGGTCGTCTGATCCGCGCCGTCGCCGACATCGATGGCATCGAACGTATCCGCTACACCACGTCCTATCCGGCGGATGTCGATGCAGACCTGATCGCCGCCCATCGCGACGTCCCGCAATTGATGCCCTTTCTGCATCTGCCGGTGCAGTCGGGATCGGACCGCGTGCTGGCGGCGATGAACCGGCGGCACGTTTCCGCCGACTATCGGCGTCTGGTCGATAGGTTGCGCGCCGCCAAGCCCGATCTGGCGCTGTCGACCGACCTCATCGTCGGCTTTCCCGGCGAAACCGAGGCCGATTTCGAAGCGACCCTGGCCTTGGTCGAGGAGATCGGATTCATCCAATCCTATTCATTCAAGTATAGCCCGCGTCCCGGAACGCCCGCTGCGCAGATGACCGGGCAGGTTCCCGACGAGGTGAAGGCCGATCGTTTGGCCCGGTTGCAGGTTCGCCTCGCCACCAATCAGGAACGTTTCAATCGGGCCTGCGTCGGGCGTGTTCTGTCGGTTCTGTTCGACCGGCGCGGCCGCCGGCCGGGTCAACTGCTGGGGCGTAGCCCCTACATGCAGCCCGTCCATGTCGCTGCGGACGATTCCCTGCTGGGGACGATCGCCGATCTGCGCATCGAAGCATCGCACGCGAACAGCCTGTCCGGCCTGCTGGCGGATACGCGCGAGGTGGCGGCTTGAAAGCCGGCGGCGCCAAGGTGGCGGCGAGCACCGGCGAAATCCGCCGGCTCGAACTTGAATTCGACGACAACCTCCTGCTTGCCGACCTGTTCGGTTCGCATCACGGCAATCTGGCACGGATCGAGCGGGCGCTGGACGTGACTCTCAACGCGCGCGGCAATCACGTTGTTGTCAGCGGCGATCCACAGGCGGTCGCGGCGGCGCGCAAGGTTCTGGACGATCTTTACCTGCGGCTGCGCCGGCGCCTGCCGGTCGGCCCGGAAGAGGTTGCGGCCGCATTGCGCATGGCGACGCACGACGGACCCAAGCCGGACGCCACCGAGCAAGTTATCCATACGCGCAAACGCCTGATTACGCCTCGCACGCCCAACCAAGCCGCCTATATCCAGGCGATCGACGATTATGAACTGGTCATCGGACTGGGTCCGGCAGGTACCGGCAAGACCTATCTGGCGGTTGCCAAAGCCGTGGAACGGCTGGTCCGCGGCGAGGTCGATCGCATCGTCCTGTCGCGTCCGGCGGTCGAGGCCGGCGAGCAGTTGGGGTTCCTGCCCGGCACCATGCGCGAGAAAGTCGATCCCTATTTGCGCCCACTCTACGACGCGCTGCACGATATGCTGCCGCCCAATCAGGTGGCGCGCCGCCTGGAAAGCGGCGAGATCGAAATCGCACCGTTGGCATTCATGCGCGGACGAACCCTGGCGAATGCCTTTGTCATCCTCGACGAGGCACAGAACACCACGGCGGTGCAGATGAAGATGTTCCTGACTCGCCTGGGCGAAAACGCTCGTATGGTGGTGACCGGCGACCTGACCCAAGTCGATTTGCCGCGTGGCACCCGATCGGGCCTGCGCGACGCCATCGATGTGCTATCGGGGATCGAGGGCGTCGGGGTCATGACCTTTACCGAGCGCGACGTGGTTCGTCATCCCCTGGTCGGCCGCATCGTCCGCGCCTACGATCAGGCGGAGAGCCGCCGACGGAGTTCCGCTCCCTATGAGTCCACAGATGGGACAGACCGCGACCGGGATGCCTAAGTCTGCCCGTATAGCGGTGGCCGTAGCGTGCACGGACTGGCGTCGGACGGTGCCGCGCGCTGCAGTCCTGTGCCGGCGTGCGGCACGGGCGACGCTGACGGCCGATGGGGCCTCCCCTGCCGTTGAAGCCAGTATCCTGCTTGCCGACGATGCGACGGTGCAGCAGCTCAACGGCCGTTATCGCCATCGCGATATGCCGACAAACGTCCTGTCCTTTCCGCAACAGGAAGCGGAAGCCGCCGCCTCTGTATCGGAAGACGGAAGCATCCTGTTGGGGGATGTGGTGGTTGCCTTTGAGACGGTTTGCACCGAAGCGGCGCGGGACGGCAAATCCGTTGCGGATCATCTATGTCATATGATTGTGCATGGTATGCTGCATCTTCTTGGTTACGACCATCAAAACGATGCCGAGGCGGAACGCATGGAACACCTTGAAATTGAAATCCTCGCATCGCTGGGCATCGGCTCGCCCTATACCGACCGCCTTGCCAAGTCATAATGGGGCCAGTTGACACCGGGCCATGAGCGACGACCGACCGAGTCCCTTGCCTCCGGGTCCGCCATCCATCGCCGAGACCTTGCGCGCGTGGCTGCGCGGCCTGCGCGGATCGCGCAACGGCGAGGAAACGGTGCGCGAGGCGCTTGAGGAACTGATCGAAGAAAGTGACATCGACGAGACACCGATCGATGCCGACGAACGGCGGATGCTGTCCAATATCTTGCGCCTGCGCGAACGTACCGTGCACGATGTCATGGTGCCGCGCGTCGATATCGTTGCCGTCGAGATTGGGGCGTCGTTGGCCGAGGTCATGGACTTGATGGTTGGCGAAGGCCATTCCCGCCTGCCGGTTTATCGCAACCTGATCGACGATGTTGCCGGCATGGTCCACATCAAGGACGTCGCCGCTTGGCGGGGTGCCGATGCGGATTTCTCGTTGGTCGGCATCCTGCGAAAAATTCTGTTCGTCCCACCGTCCATGCGGGTCATGGAACTGCTGCTCGACATGCGTATGAAAAGATCGCATATGGCTTTGGTCGTCGATGAATTTGGCGGCATCGACGGCTTGGTCACCATCGAAGACCTGGTCGAGGAGATCGTCGGCGAGATCGAAGACGAACATGATCGTACCGACGGTCCGATGCTGATCCGCCGTCCCGACGGAACATTCGATGCCGATGGGCGCGCGACGATCGAAGAGTTGGAGGCCATCGCCGGCCGCCTGCTGAGCGATGACGAGCGCGAGAATATCGATACCTTGGGGGGCTTGGTATTTTCCGAGGCGGGGCGGGTGCCGGTGCAGGGCGATATCATCCGGCATTCGTCCGGTATCGAATTCGAAGTGTTGGACGCTGACCCGCGGCGCATCAAGCGCCTGCGTATCCGTGGATTGCCCCCCCAACCCGCCGGAGCCAGGTGATCGTGGCCGTCCTCCGACAGTGGTGCGAGTTGCTGATGACGGCAGAAGGGTTGCGCAGCCGGGGAATGGCCGTCTTTTTCGGCGTCCTGGCGACCGCTGCGCTGCCGCCGCTGCAGTTGGTGCCGCTTCTGGTTCCGGCCCTCACCGGGTTGATCTGGTTGATCGGTGCCGCATCCAGCCGCCGCGCCGCTTTTGCGATCGGCTGGTGGTTCGGCGTCGGGCATTTCGCCAGCGGTCTATATTGGATATCGATCGCTCTGCTGGTCGATGCCGCGCGCTTCGCCTGGATGATTCCGTTCACCGTATTTGGGCTGTCCGCATTCTTTGCCTTGTTCACGGGCTTCGCGACCTGGGTTGCCGTCGTCGTATCGCCGCCGGGCGTTGGACGGGTGCTGGCGTTGGCCGCGGCATGGACCTTCCAGGAGTGGTTAAGGTCCTGGCTGCTGACGGGGTTTCCGTGGAACCTGCTGGCGACCGTCTGGGTGCCGGTGGATAGCGTCCTGCAGTCCGCGGCTTTATTTGGACCCTATGGGCTTGGGTTATTGACGGTGTGGGCGGCGGCGTCGCCCTCGTTGCTGACTCAACCCGGAATTTCTTCCCGGTGGCGAATCTGGTTGGGAACCGGTCTGCCCGTAACGCTCTTCCTGCTATTGGCCATTGTCGGCACCATCCGCCTTGGCAATGCCGACGATAACCGGGTCGAAGGTGTCCGCTTGAGGCTGGTGCAGCCGGCCATCCCACAGCAGCTGAAATGGCAAGACGATATGCGCGAGCGCCATCTGGCTGCTCACCTGGCATTGAGCGCAACCCCGGCGACGCCGCCGCCTACCCATGTCATTTGGTCGGAGACGGCGGTTCCGTTTTTTCTGGCAAGCGATACGCCCGCCCGCGAGTTGGTGGCCAGTGTGGCGCCGGAAGGCGGCTTGGTAATTACGGGCGCCCCGCGTGGCGGACGTGAACCGGACGGTTTGGCGCATGTGTGGAATAGCTTGCTTGCCATCGATCGCAACGCCCGTGTCGTCGGGAGCTATGACAAATTTCATCTGGTGCCCTTTGGCGAATACGTGCCGTTTCGCGGTCTTATCGGATTGAGCAAGATCACGGCAGGACGGGTCGATTTTTCCTCCGGTCCCGGCCCGCGCACCCTGCAACTACCCGGGCTGCCACCGGTCAGCCCATTGATTTGTTATGAAATCATTTTCCCGGGCGATGTCGTCGCCGCGGGGGATCGCCCGGCGTGGATTCTCAACCTCACCAACGATGGCTGGTTTGGTCATTCGGCCGGTCCCTATCAGCATTTTGCTGCGGCCCGCCTGCGCGCGGTCGAAGAGGGTCTGCCCGTCGTCCGCGTCGCCAACACCGGTATCAGCGGGGTTATCGACGGCTACGGACGGGTGACGGCGCGGCTGGGGCTTGGCGTTGCGGGCTATCTCGATGCCGACCTGCCGATTGCTCTGCCGGCACCGATGTTCGCGCGCTTTGGCAATTTGCTCACGGCAGGGTTCATCCTGTTGGCGTCCGGCGGCGCTTTGTTCCAATATCGTCGCAGGGTAGGTATTTGATATTCCCAAAGGGCCGACATCGTGACATGTTTCTTAGGGAATTCCCCAGTCAAAATGGTATTGACCCTAGATCGCGAGCCGAATACACGTTAAAATAACGTACATAACGCCGCCGGAGGGAGCTGATTTATAGGTGCCTCCGCCTCTCCGAACCGGTGTTTGTGCATTCAATGGCTGTCGGAACGGCAGCTTGGGTTAACATCGCAAAAATGAGCAAAACAATATGGCGAAGCGTGGACGTAAGCCTGGGAGCCGCTCAGGAGCAGATGCAGATCACGTGTTGGGTACACCGCGACCCGTCGATGTACACGTAGGTAGGCGGGTAAGGCTACGCCGCACGCTGCTCGGCATGAGTCAGGAAAAGTTGGGCCAGGCCATCGGCTTGACCTTCCAGCAGATACAAAAATACGAACGGGGTGCCAATCGCATCGGCGCCAGCCGGCTCTTCGAATTGAGCAAGGTGCTCGATGTGCCGGTTTCTTTCTTTTTCGACGACATGACCGATGACGTGAAGGCTTATTCCGGCCGGCCCGCCGCAGGCTTTGCCGAACAAGGACAGGCCCCTTATGAACCCGATCCGTTGACCAAGCGCGAGACGCTGGAACTGGTGCGCGCCTATTATCGCATCACCAACCCGCAGGTTCGTAAACGCTTGTTCGAATTGGTGAAGTCCATAGCCAACACGCCACCAAGCGAGTGACGCCGTCGTCGTTGCCGAGGTATCCGTATCGGCAGCGGACAAACGATGCTCGCACTTGACGTGTCCTCCAAAGATTGCGAAAACAACAGCTGCTCTGGGCATTGCCCAGGGCACTTGGTATGAGCGTGGATAGATTTGGACCGCTTGCCACCACGCAAAAAAAGGCTCTAAGTAGGCGCGACGGGTTCTTCCCCACATGCGGAAGAATTAGATGCCCCGGTCCGGTTTAAGATGACACATCAGACGGGGGTATCGACGATGGCGAATTCCGATTACCTGTTCACCAGCGAATCCGTGTCGGAGGGCCACCCCGACAAGGTCAGCGACCGCATTTCCGATGTGGTTGTCGATGCTTACCTGACGGCCGACCCGCATTCGCGGGTTGCCTGCGAGACGATGTGCACGACCAATCGCATCATTCTTGCGGGCGAGGTGCGCGGGCCCGAGTCGATCAAGCCGGCCATGCTGGAAGAACGGGTCCGCCATGCGGTAAAGGAAATCGGCTATGAACAGGCGGGTTTTCATTGGAAGCATGCCGAAGTCGCCATCTACCTGCATGCCCAGTCCTTGGATATCGCCCAGGGCGTCGACGCCGCTGGCAATAAGGACGAAGGCGCGGGCGATCAGGGTTTGATGTTCGGCTTCGCCTGTACCGAGACCGAGGCGCTGATGCCGGCGCCGATCCACTTTTCCCACGCCATCCTGCGGTCGCTGGCCGAAGCCCGTCATTCCGGCGCGGAGCCAGGCCTCGGGCCCGATGCGAAGAGTCAGGTGACGCTACGCTACGTCAACGGCAAGCCGGTCGGCGCAACCAGCGTCGTGGTTTCCACCCAGCATACGGAAAATCTCAGTCAGGACGCCGTCCGTGAAATCGTCCGCCCACACGTGTTGAACGTATTGCCCGAAGGCTGGATGTGCCCAGAGGCCGAGTTTTACGTGAATCCAACCGGCCGTTTCGTCATTGGCGGACCGGATGGCGATGCCGGGCTGACCGGTCGCAAGATCATTGTCGATACGTATGGCGGCGCCGCGCCGCACGGGGGCGGCGCCTTTTCGGGCAAGGACCCGACCAAGGTCGACCGTTCGGCGGCCTATGCGGCGCGCTATTTGGCGAAGAATGTCGTCGCCGCCGGGCTGGCGGAGCGCTGCCTGATCCAGGTCGCCTACGCCATCGGCGTTTCCAAGCCGTTGTCCGTTTACGTCGACACCCAGGGCACCGGCCGGGTTGCCGAGGACCGGCTCTCCGTCGTGCTGCAGCAGGCGATGAACCTGTCGCCGCGCGGCATCCGCGAGCATCTCGGCCTTAACAAGCCGATCTATGCGCGCACCGCTGCCTATGGCCATTTTGGCCGGACGCCGGACGCCGATGGCGGCTTCTCATGGGAACGCACCGATCTCGTCGGTACCCTCAAGTCCGCCTTCGGGGCCAGCTGACGTTCCGGTGACCGCCGATCCTGCGCCGCGGCCGCTTCGTACATTCGGCCGCCGGCGCGGCCACCGACTGCGCCAGACCCGTTCCACCCTGGTCGAGACGCTGCTCCCTGTCCTGCGCCTGCCGCCGGTCGGCCTTATCGACCTTGATGCCTTGTTCCCGGCACCGAAGCGGGCCGTCTGGCTAGAGATCGGTTTTGGTGGCGGCGAACATCTGGCGACTCAGGCGGCGGCGCATCCCGACGTCGGCTTCATCGGTTGCGAAGTCTATATCGACGGCGTGGGCAGCCTGCTGCGCCACATCGACCGGCTGGGCCTTGAGAATGTGCGCGTGCACGACGGCGACGCCCGCGAGGTGTTGGCGCGTTTGCCCGACGCCAGCCTTCAGCGGGTCTATCTGTTGTTTCCCGATCCTTGGCCGAAAGCGCGCCATCACAAGCGCCGTTTCATATCGCCCTCGGCCCTCGATATGCTGTCGCGCGTCTTGACCGATGGCGGCCTGCTGATCTTCGCCAGCGACCATGCCGACTATGCCCATTGGACGCTGGAAAACCTGACGGGTCGCCCGGATTTCCAATGTTTGGCGGGAACGCCGGACGACTGGCGCCGCCCTGCCGATTGGGTCGAGTCCCGTTACGAGGCTAAGGCCCGCACTGCCGGGGCACGATGTTTCTATGTCCAGTTCCAACGGCAAGAGCGCACGCCTGGCCTCTGAACCGCGGTTTTGTCTTGTTTTCCAACCCGCCCGGGTATATGAAACGGGCAAATCGAATGTCGGCACCGTGATCGCTACATGCGGTGACGGAGCAAAAAACAAGGTGGGCCGGCGGCCCTCCTTTTTGTTTTGGGCCTCCCCCTTCCTTGTCCGGATCCGTGCCGGTCGCCGATCCACGGCGGGAAGGAATGGGCGCGGGCTTTGGTTTCTGAGAATGGCCTTTCAGGAGACGGCATGGAGCTTGCCACGCGCATCGAAGAGTTGATCGCACCCGCTGTCGGTGACCTGGGCTTTTCCATCGTGAGGGTCCTGTTGTCCGGGAAAACGCAGAAGCGGTTGCAGATCATGGTCGAGGCACGCGACGGGCGTTCCATCACGGTTGATGACTGCGCCGACGTCAGCCGCGCCGTTTCCGCCATTCTCGATGCTGCCGATCCGATCGCGGAGGCCTACACGCTCGAAGTCAGCTCGCCTGGAATCGATCGACCCCTGGTACGCCTTGCCGATTTCGAGCGCTTTGCCGGTTTCGAAGCCAAGCTGGAAACGGACCGCCCACTCGATGGGCGCCGCCGGTTCATCGGTCGGCTGGTCGGCGTCGCCGACGGCAATGTCCGCCTCCATGCCGACGGCTCCGTTCGCGACATTCCTTTCGACGCCGTGTCCCGCGCTAAGTTGGTGATCACCGATGACCTGCTTGCCGCGGCAAGCCCACAACAGCAACATTGAATTCAGATACCCATGGAAAACGAAGTCATTCACACTCGACCCGAACTGCTCCAGGT
>CANITX010000050.1 GCA_947470575.1 Rhodospirillales bacterium | reverse complement strand
TGGCGCCGCTCGGCGTCACCGATATTTCGATGCCGGCCACGCCGCAAGCGGTATGGCGGGCCATTCAGTCCGCCACCGCCCGCCACGCTGCCGAATAAGGTAAGGGAGAGAAACGATGTACGACTTCCAATATCACAAGGCCGCTTCCCTCAGCGACGCCGCCGCCAAACTGAAGGCGGCCGACGACGGGAGCTTGCTGGCTGGCGGCATGACTTTGATCCCGACGCTGAAACTGCGCCTGGCGCAGCCCTCTGCCCTGGTCGATCTCGGCGGCATCGCCGATTTGAAGGGCATTCGCGTCGACGGCAAGAAGTTGACCATCGGGGCGATGACCACCCACGCGACCGTCGCCGCCTCGGCCGACGTCAAGAAGGCCATTCCGGCATTGGCGGCGCTGGCCGGCGGCATCGGCGATCCGATGGTGCGCCATCGCGGCACCATCGGCGGTTCGATCGCCAACAACGACCCGGCTGCCGATTATCCGGCAGCCTGCCTCGGCCTTGGCGCGACGATTCAAACCGATCAGCGCGAGATCAAGGCCGATGACTTCTTCAAAGGCCTGTTCGAAACGGCGCTCAAGGCGGGCGAGATCGTCAAATCCGTCAGCTTCCCGGTGCCGGACAAGGCGGCCTACGTAAAATTCCCTAACCCGGCCAGCCGCTTTGCCTTGGTCGGTGTTCTGGTCGCTAAGACCGGTAACGACGTGCGTGTTGCGGTCACCGGTGCGGGGCAGGGCGGCGTCTTCCGCGTTGCCGAGATGGAAAAGGCGCTCGCCGCCAAATTCGTCCCCGACTCGGTCGCCAGCGCCAAGGTGTCGGCCGGCAATCTGAATTCTGATATCCACGCCAGTGCCGACTACCGGGCTCATTTGATCGCGGTATTGGCGAAAAGGGCGGTTGCGGTTTGCGGGTGAGGTTTGGAGTCCTCTAAAGCTGTCTATTCAGGTCAAGGCTCCTCTGCTGCCTTCGCCGCTACCTCAGCTATTGGCGCAAAGCGAAATGGGGCGCATCGTGCTTTGACGGCGGCCGACAAATACGGCCGTGAATACTGGCCGCGCTCTGTCCATGATGCTGATTGAATCACGCCGGTCTCGGCCGATCCGACCATTTCATCGTGCGGTATCAGATACCAGTTATTCTCGATCGGGAAAGCGATCCAAATGTCGCGGCCGACATATTTACGATCGATCGTCCAGCGGCCTTTAAGCTGCACTTTGCGTACTTGGCCGTCGCTCTCTCGGTAGAGGATGAAATCCACACCGCCGTCGTAGACCGGCAAGAAGGCATTGAAGCCTTGCTCCAAGGCGAGGCTGACAACGACGTTGCGGTTGATGACCTCGCGCACTTGGCTGCCATAGCGGCTCATGGATTGCTTCCGCTCTGATTGGGGCGACATTGGATGATCGTGGCTCAGCGTGAACCATCCTAAGCCCCCCGCTCAATACGCGCCACCGGCCGCCCATCCTCCATCGTCACCCTTATCGCGAAGTCGTGGCGGTCGATGGCGAGCGCGATGTCGCAGTCGCCGGGGTGGTGTTGCGGGTAGGCGGGAGAGCCGAAGCGGGTGGCTTCCCTGCTGGCCAGGATGACGCCCTGCACCGCCGCCGGGTCGCCAGGGCGGCCCTGCAGGATGTTGCGCAGGTGCAGCGCGCAGAGTTCGTCCTCGTCGGCGCGGTCGGCGCCCTCGTTGCCCATGGCGACCAGGGTGAAGGTCTTCGCCCCGTCGGCGGAAAGGGCGCGGGCGGTTGCCGTGGCGGTGGCCAGTGAGGCGGCGTAGAGCCGGTCGGCGCGGGGGGCGGCGGCGACGATGCCTTGCGTGCCGGCGCTGGTGCGCTGGATGATGGTCATGCCACGAAAATCGACACCCGCGATGGCGAACGGCGAGTTGCCGTAATCGAAGCCGGGCGGCATCAGGCCGCCGACCTCGCCCATGCAGACCTGGCCGAGGCCGGATTGGCGCTGGGCCAGCGCCTCGTCGGCGCTGCCGACCATGACGATGCGCGCAGCGCCGTTGGCCAGCGCGACGGCCGCCGAGGTGAAGGCGCGGAAGACGTCGATGACGGCGACGCGGCCGTTGGCCCGGCGGGCGCCTTCGAGGAGACTTCCGATGACGATATTCATGGGCGAAACCCTGTGCCTCGTTGCTCGCGGCAGACCTGTATGCTATTGTCATACAGTCTGGATCAAGGCGCTATCGTTCATTATGGAGCACCGCATCATGACGACTTCCGTGCTCAGCGTGCGCGTCAGCGAGGCGGAGCGCAGCCTGCTGGAGGCGGCTTCCGAACAGGCGCGGACCAGCCTCAGCGACTTTGTCCGCCGCAAGGCGGTCGAAGCCGCCGAGATGGATATGCTGGAGCGTCCGGTCGTCATCATCCCAGCCAAGGATTGGGCGGCGTTCGAGGCCTGGGCGGACCGCCCGCCGCAGAAGATCGCCGCGCTCGAGGAACTGGCGCGCACCGATACCGCATGGCGGAAATAATATCGCCGCGACCGCTTGCGGAAACCGATGACCGCAGCGGCTTCGATTGCGGCCGGGAGGCGATGAACCAGTGGTTCCGGCGCCACGCCTGGGCCAATCATGCTGCGGGCCTTTCCCGCGCCAACGTCATTTGCGACTCTGCTGGTGAGGGCGCCGGGGGCCGGATTGTCGGCTACGTCACCTTAAGCGCCGGCCAGATCGAGCGGGCCGCGCTGCCCAAGCCGCAGCAGCGCAACAAACCCGATCCCGTGCCGGCGACCTTGCTCGGCCAGTTGGCGATCCACAAAGATCATCAAGGAAAGGGCTACGCCCGGTCCCTGCTTCTCTTCGCCTTGCGTGCGGCTCTCAGGGCTTCCCACGATGTCGGCAGTTTTGGCGTCTTCACGCATCCGCTCGACGATGCGGCACGCGGCTTCTACCGGCGCTGGGGCTTCCAGGATCTGCCCTTCGACCCGCGCCAGGCGATGATTGTCCGCATGGTCGATTTGCAGCAAAGCGGCCTGAATTGGTGAGATGGGGGATTGGTGAGATCGCAAAATAGACAGGCGCGATGACTGTTTCTATGGTGGCGGGGCTATTCCCCCTCACGTTTGACGGACTGCACCTCATGGTATCCCTGCCTACGACCATCGATGAAACGACGGACCTGCTGCGCCGCGGCGACTACCTCGCCGACCGCAGCCTGGCTACCGCCGTCTATCTGGCGCTCAGCCTGAAGCGGCCGCTGTTTCTCGAAGGCGAGGCCGGCGTCGGCAAGACCGAGATCGCCAAGGTGCTGGCGGCATCGCTGGATCGCCGATTGGTCCGCCTGCAATGCTACGAGGGACTAGATGCTTCCTCGGCGGTCTACGAATGGAACTACGCCCGCCAGATGGTAGAGATCCGACTGGCCGAGGCCATCGGCGACCGTAGCCGGGAAAGCGTCGAGAGCGACCTGTTCGGCGACCGCTTCCTGATCCGCCGGCCGATCCTGCAGGCGCTCGATCCCGATCCGCGCGGTGCGCCGGTGCTGCTGATCGACGAATTGGACCGCACCGACGAGCCGTTCGAAGCCTACCTTCTGGAAGTGCTGTCGGATTTCCAGGTGACGATCCCCGAGATCGGCACCATCAAAGCGGCCGAACCGCCCATCGTCATTGTCACGTCGAACCGGACGCGGGAAATTCATGACGCGCTGAAGCGCCGCTGCTTCTACTACTGGGTCGACTATCCCGACGCGGCGCGCGAATTGGCCATTCTCAAGGTCAAGGTGCCGCACGCCCCGGAATCCCTGTCGCGCCAAATCGTCGGTTTCGTCCAGAAGCTGCGCGACATGGATCTGTTCAAGCATCCCGGCGTCGCCGAGACCATCGACTGGGCCGAGGCGCTGATGCAGCTCGACCGCTTGGCGCTCGACCCCGATACCATCAACGATACGCTGGGCACCCTGCTCAAGTATCAGGACGATATCGCCAAGATCCGCGGCAACGAAGCCGCCCGCATCATCGATCAGGTGAAGACGGAACTGGCCCTGGGTGGGGTATGAAGGCGTTGCGGCGGTTGCCCATGCTTCGAGACGCCCCTGCGGGGCTCCTCAGAATGAGGGTGACTCCGAAAAGACCGCCTCACCCTGAGGAGGCGCCATGAACGACATCCTCGACGGCTTGTCCGGCGGCCGCATGGCCGAGAACATCATGCACTTCGCCCGCGTGTTGCGGGTGGCCGGATTACCTATCGGGCCGGGGCGGGTGATCGACGCGCTCAAGGCGGTCTCCGTCGTCGGCATCGATCGGCGCGACGACCTGTATTGGACGCTGCACGCGGTTTTCATCAACCGCCGCGACCAGCAGGAACTGTTCGACCAGGCCTTCCACGTCTTCTGGCGCAACCCGCGCATTCTGGAACGCCTGCAGGGCTTGCTGCTGCCGGTGATGCGCGGCGAGGACGAGATGGAACCGCCGCCGGAACTGTCGCGCCGCATCTCCGATGCCATGGCCGGCAATCGCCCGGGACCGGGTGAGGCCGAGCGCGAGGAGACCCAGGTCGAGATCGACTCGGTGATGACCTGGAGCCGGGAAGAGGTTCTGCGCAGCAAGGACTTCGAAAAGATGTCGGCCGACGAGATCGCCGACGCCCGGCGCATCATCCGCAACATGCGCTTGCCGCTGATGGACCTGCCGACGCGGCGTTTTCGCGCCGATCCCGCCGGCGCCCGCGTCGACATGCGCAAGACGCTGCGCGCCGCGCTGCGTTCGGGCGGCGACATCATTCCCTTGATGCGCCAGAGTCGGCGCACCCGTCATCCGCCGCTGGTCGTGCTTTGCGACATCTCCGGGTCGATGGACCGTTATGCCCGCATGCTGCTGCACTTTTTGCATGCCGTTACCAACGACCGCGACCGGGTGCATACTTTCCTGTTCGGCACGCGCCTGACCAATGTCACCCGCTATCTGCGCGACAAGGATATCGATGTCGCCCTGGAGCGGATCAGCAAGGTGGTGGAGGATTGGGCCGGCGGCACCCGCATCGGCCACTGCCTGCACGACTTCAACCGGGTGTGGGCGCGGCGCGTGCTGGGGCAGGGCGCCGTCGTCGTCTTGATCAGCGACGGGCTCGACCGTGACGCCGCATCCGGCCTGGCGACGGAAATGGATCGCCTGCACAAGTCCTGCCGCCGCCTGATCTGGCTCAACCCGCTGTTGCGCTACGACGAATACGCGCCCAAATCCCTGGGTGCCCAGGCGATGATGCCGCACGTCGACGACTTTCGCAGCATCCACAATCTGGAGAGCCTGGGCCAGTTGGGCGCCGTCCTTGGCCGCGAGGGTGCCCGAAAGGATCGCAGCATGGCGGGCTGGCAGGAAAGTGTCATGTCCCAAGGGAGGGCGGCATGAAATTCGGTCCGGTCCCGGTTGCCGAAGCCGAAGGTGCCATCCTGGCGCACAGCCGGCGGGCCGGCGGGCGCATGTTGAAGAAGGGCCATGTTCTGTCGAAGGAAGATGTTGCCGCTCTGGCCGCTTCCGGCATCGCCGAGGTGGTCGCGGCACGGTTGGAGCCGGGCGACGTCGGCGAAGATGCTGCCGCCAACCGTATCGCCGCCGCCGTTACCGGCGAATATGCCACGGCGCAGCCGGCCTTCACCGGACGCTCCAACTTGTTTGCTGCGGCGCGCGGCCTGATGGTGGTCGACCGCGACCGGTTGGACCGCCTCAACGCCATCGACGAAGGCATCACCGTTGCCACCCTGGCACCTTTCGAGCCGGTGGAGCCCCGCCGGATGATCGCCACGGTGAAGATCATCCCCTTTGCCGTTCCCGAAACGAATTTGGCGAGATGCTTGACCCTGGCCGGCGAGGCTGGTCCGCTGATCCGGGTAGCTCCCTTTCGGGCGCGCTCGGCGGGCCTGGTGCAGACGACGCTGGCCGATACCAAACCGTCCGTTCTCGACAAAACGACGGCGGTCACTCGCCAACGGCTGGAGTCCCTGGGCAGCCGGCTCGATGGCGAGGTGCGCTGCGCCCACGATGAGGCCGAGGTAGCGGCGGCGATCCGTAAACTGCGGGCCGAGGGCCGCAACCTGGTGCTGGTCGTCGGCGCCTCGGCGATCACCGACCGGCGCGATGTCATCCCCGCCGGCATCGTGGCGGCGGGCGGCAGGATCGAGCATTTCGGCATGCCGGTCGATCCCGGCAACCTGCTGCTGCTCGGGCGGTTCGGCGATGGCGATCCGGTGCTTGGCCTGCCTGGCTGCGCCCGTTCGCCCAAGCTCAACGGTGTCGATTGGGTGCTGCAGCGGCTTGCCGCCGATTTGCCGCTGACGGCGCGCGACATCATGGCGATGGGCGGTGGCGGCCTGCTGGTCGATACGCCGGCCCGCCCGCTGCCGCGCGCCGAAGCCGGTGCGCCCCCGGCCGAACGGATCGGCGACGAGCCGCGGGTGACGGCGGTGGTGCTGGCCGCCGGTCAATCGCGGCGCATGGGCAGCGCCAACAAGCTGCTCTTGCCTGTCGATGGCGCGCCGATGGTGGTGCGCGCCGTCGATGCGGTGCTGGCCAGCCGGGCGTCGGCCCTCGTCGTCGTACTCGGCCACGAGGCGGAGCGGGTCCGTGCTGTGCTCGCCGGACGCCAGGCGATGTTCGTCGAAAACCCCGACTATGCCGAAGGTCTCAGCACCTCGCTCCGACGCGGTTTGGCGGCGGTGCCGGCGGAGGCCGATGCCGTGCTGGTCTGCCTAGGCGACATGCCGCGCATTTCGGCGGTGCAGATCGACCGGCTGATCGCCGCCTTCAATCCGCAGGAAGGCCGCGCCATCTGCCTGCCGACCCATCGCGGCAAGCGTGGCAACCCGGTGCTGTGGGCGCGCCGCTTCCTGCCCGAGATGATGGAGGTCGCCGGCGACGTCGGCGCCCGCCACCTGCTCGGCGACTACGCCGATCATGTTTGCGAGGTGGAGATGGAGGAGTCGGTGCTGCTCGACATCGACACGCCGGAAGCGCTCAAAGAGGCGACGGCGTGACGGCCTGGGGGGAGTCCGCTTCTCCCGTCCTTATTCTCGGCCGCGCATATAGGCTTCGACTCCTCTGTGCGAAGCCGGGGAAAAGGAGCGGGCGATGAGCGGATGGAACCTGCCGTGGTTTGGCGGCTGCCGTTGCGGTCAGGTGCGTATCGAGGTCAGCGCACCGCCGCTGCTGACCATGGCTTGCCACTGCACGGGTTGCCAACGGATGTCGTCCAGTGCCTTCTCGCTGAGCGCGGCAATTCCCAGCGCCGCCTTCCAGATCACTCAGGGCGAGCCGATCATCGGCGGCCTGCATGGCGGAACCCGACACTACTTCTGCCCGCGTTGCATGAGCTGGATGTTCACCCGGCCCGAAGGCATGGACTTCTTCGTCAACGTCCGCCCGACGATGCTCGACGAGGCCGGGTGGTTCCGGCCGTTCATCGAAACCTACACCAGCGAGAAGCTGCCGTGGGCCACCACCCCCGCCGTCCATCGCTACGAAAAATTCCCGGCTTTCGAGGAATACGAGGGACTGACGCAGGCGTACGCGCGGCTGACGGAGCGGGGGATAGGGATCAGCCCCGATCCTTGAACGGGTGCTTACCCTTGCGCGCCCTAACTGCTTCGCCGAAGGCTTGAAACAGGGTGCGGTTCACCGGATTAACGTGCGCCTCGTACTCGGCGTGCCATTGCACGCCCAGGGCGAAGCCCGGCGCGCCTTCCAACCGGATGGCCTCGATCGTGCCGTCTTCGGCGATGCCTTCGGCGATGACCCGGTTGCCGAGCTCCAGGATCCCTTGTCCGTGCAGCGAGTTCACCCGGATCGTCTCGCGGCCGTATAGGCGCGCGAACACGCCGTCCGAAACCAGCCTGACATCGTGGCGGTCGGCGAAGACGAGCGCGGTGTCGGGATGGGGGTCGCCGTTGTTCAGGCGCGGCATGCGATGATTCAGGCGGCCGGGCAGTTCGCGGATTTCGGGGTGCAGGGTGCCGCCGAACGCGACGTTCATTTCCTGTAAGCCGCGACAGACACCCAAAACAGGTATGCCGCTCGCCACGCAGGCCTCGATCAACGGCAAGGCCACGGCGTCGCGGTTCTCGTCGTAGGGTTCGTGCTTGGGATGCGGTTCGGTGTTGAACCGGCTGGGGTGGACATTCGCCCGGCCACCCGTCAGCAGCACGCCATCGACCGCCGCCAGCAGATCGGGAACTTCGGTGAGGCTGGGGTTGCCGGCGAACATCAGCGGCAGCGCGCCGGCGACCTCGGCGATGGCCTTCAGGTACCTTTCGCCAACCTGCTGGGCGGCAAAACGCATGCCCTCCGTCCGCGTGTTCCCGATGACGCCGATCACGGGTCTTGTCATTCCTCAGTCCCACCTTTGGCGCGCAAGGTTCGACAGGGCCGGAACTCGGCCCCGATCATCTGGGATATCCCCTGCCGTGGCGAAGAGGCAAGAGCTATCGTCGGTGTTGGCCGCAACGCGATGCCATGGCCATGGACGCCATGGCCGGGGCTGCCTATAGCTTCGAGTCTTCGGCGGTAGACTTCAGAGCGGTTCACAAGCCCAGCCGTTCGCGTCATATCTCCAAAGATAAGGCGAGTGTTTCTGTTCTATCCGTGAGCCGAAGATCAGCTCGTAAAGCGCATCGAAAAGTCCGCTATGGGCGACGAACAGAAGGGTGCTTTCGGGATGGCGATTTAGCCATTTGCTTGTCACCCGGACTGTTCTTGCGCCGGTCTCGTGCCATTGCTCGGCGTCTGCGGGCAGATGTCGAACCAATCGCTGATGAGGCTGCAGGCCGAATTGTCTCTTCACGTCGTTCACCAGAAGCCCTTCGAAGGCGCCAAAGTGCCGCTCTCGAAGCTCACTATCGACAAAAATCGGTTTGCCGAGACGTTCACCGACAATCCCAGCCGTCTTCAATGCACGAATGAGAGGACTAGCGATGACAAAGTCGATGGAACTGCCCTCAAGCGCGACGGCCACATCGTGCGCTTGTGCGTTTCCAATTTGATTGAGAGGGATGTCGCTGTGCCCCTGAAAGCGTCCTTTGGCGTTCCAGTCGGTCTGGCCGTGACGCAGGAAATAGAAGCTTCTCTTGGGGATAGGCAAATCAGGCTTCCTCGTTCGACGGACTGGGACCCCGGGCCCGGGTCTCTCCGGATATTCCCTGCCGTGGCGTGGTGGCAAGAGCTATTGCTCGGTTGGCCCCTTTGGAGTGGGGTTGCCGATAAGTAACGTATGTGTTACCTTTTGGCGTGTTTGAGATTCGCTACTACCTGTCGCCCGGGGGCGAAAGTCCGTTCGAACGCTGGTTCGCCGCGCTGGAAGCGGTGGCTCGGGCGAAGGTGACCGTTGCCGTCGCCCGGCTCGAGCAGGGCAATACCTCAAACGTCAAAGGGGTCGGGCAAGGGGTGCTGGAATACCGGATCGATTTCGGGCCGGGCTACCGGGTCTATTTCGGCCGAGACGGCGAGACGCTCGTCATCCTGCTCACCGGCGGCAGCAAGAAGCGGCAGCAGCGCGACATCGAGGCGGCCGTCGCGCTGTGGGCTGATTATAAGCGGCGGCGGCCGCGGGCCGGATGAAAGGACACGAATCATGACGCTGACGAAGAGCTTCAAGGAACTGGTGCAGAAGCAGATCGCGGCCGACCCGGCGTATGGCGAGGCGCTACTGCGCGAAAGTGTCGACACCATGCTGGCTGGCGATATCGATACTGGAAAGGCCCTGCTGCGCGACTACATCAACGCGACTATCGGTTTCGAGCGGCTCGGCGCGGCAACCGGCACCCAGCCGAAAAGCCTGATGCGGATGTTCGGCCCGCGCGGCAATCCGCAGGCGCGCAACCTGTTCAACGTGCTCGGCTACTTGCAAAAGCAGGCCGGCGTGGCACTGCATGTTGGGACGGAGCCGCGATAAGGGAGCTTGGGGACCGGTTCCCCTTCTTTCTTACCTGCCAAGGAGAGGGGAACCCCCCAAGACACGAAGACACCAAGGTGGTTTCGAATCGGCACACGATGCCGGGCGACGGGCTTCTTGGTGCCTTTGTGTCTTGGTGGTGAAAACTCCTTCGACCGAGGCTCGCCGGTTCACGCCCTGTCCGCGAACGGGTTCTTCCCCTTGCGCGGTAGCACGCGGATGGGCACGCCTTCCATGCCGAAATCGTCGCGCAGGCCGTTGATCAGGTAGCGCAGGTAGGATTCCGGCAGGTCTTCCGGCCGGCTGACGAAGGCGATGAAGGTCGGCGGTCGGGCTTTGGCCTGGGTCATGTAGCGCAGGCGGACACGGCGTCCCTGGGCCATCGGCGGCGGGTGGTGTTCGATCAGCACGGCCAGCCAGCGGTTGAGCGCGCTGGTGCTGATGCGGGTATTCCAGGTCTCGTAGATCTTGAGCACGGCCGGTAGCAGCGCCTCGACGCCGCGCCCGGTCAATGCCGAGAAGGTTACGACCGGGATGCCGCGCACCTGCGGCAGCGAGGTCATCAGCCGGTCGCGGATGCCGTTCATGGCGATGGCGCGGTCGGGCACCAGATCCCATTTGTTGACGCCCAGCACCAGCGCGCGGCCTTGGTCGATGACGTGCTTGGCGATGGTCAGGTCCTGCTTTTCCAGGCCCTCGACGGCGTCGATCAGCAGCACCACGACGTGGGCGTACTTGATGGCGCGCATGGTGTCGGCGGCCGACAGGGTTTCCAGCTTGCCGGTGACGCGCGCCCGGCGGCGCAACCCGGCGGTGTCGATCAGACGGATGTCGCGGTCCTTGAATTTCCAATTGATGGCGATGGAATCCCGCGTGATGCCGGCCTCCGGTCCGGTGACCATGCGATCCTCGCCGAGCAGCCGGTTGACCAGGGTCGACTTGCCGGCGTTCGGCCGGCCGATGATCGCCAGTTGCAGCGGACCGCCGATTTCTTCCGCCTCGGGGTCGTCGATGGCTTCATCGATATCGGCGGTCTCTGCCGGTTCTGCATCCTCGGCTTTCTTTTCATAAGGCAGCAGGGCATCGAACAGGTCGGCCATGCCGTCGCCATGTTCGGCAGACAGCGGCAGCGGTTCGCCCAGGCCCAGGCGAAAGGCTTCGTGTAGGCCTTCCAGGCCGGCCTTGCCCTCGCATTTGTTGGCAACGAGGATCGTCGGCGTTTGGCGCTGGCGCAGCCAGCGGGCGAAATGCTCATCCAGCGGCGTGATGCCGGCGCGGGCATCGACCAGCAGCAGGGCAACATCGGCAAGGTCGAGGGCGCGTTCGGTCTGCTCGCGCATGCGCCCTTCCAGGCTGTCGTCGATGACGTCTTCAAGTCCGGCGGTATCGAGCAGCGTGAAGTGCAGATCGCCGATCCGACCCTGGCCCTCGCGTCGGTCGCGCGTCACGCCCGGTGTGTCGTCGACCAAAGCAAGACGCTTGCCAACCAGCCGGTTGAACAGGGTCGATTTTCCGACATTCGGTCGGCCGATGATGGCGACGGTGAAGCTCATGACGGGATTCGTCGTTTCACCGATAGGCGACGACTTCGGCGTCATCGGTGGTGAAATAGACCGTTCCGTTAGCGACAATGGGTGGCATCGAGACGCCGGCGGGCAGCGTGATCTTGCCGAGGATGCGGCCGGAATAGGGTGACAGCGCCAGAGCTTCGCGATTGCTTCCGGCGACGATCAAGCGGTCGCTTGCCAACACGGGCCCCGACCAGACGATCGGGTCTTTTTTGCTCTTCTCGTCTTCGAAGTGCGGCAGCGGCTGGACCCAGTGGATACGCCCGCTGTTGCGTGCAATGCAGATCACCTCGGAATTGCGGGTCAGGGCAAACAGGAAATTGCCGGCGACCCAGAAAGCATCCGGACCGCCGATGTCCTTGTCCCAAAAGCGCCGCCCGCTGCGCAGGTCGAGGGATATCATCGTACCGCCATAACTCATGGCGAAGACGCGCCCGCGATCGATTACCGGATTGCCGCGGATATGGGCCAAAGTGGAGACGACGTTGGCGTTGCGCGAAGGGGCGAGGGAATCGGACCACAAAACATCCCCCGTATCGACGGCCAAGCCCAGCAGCTCCCCACTGGAATAGGGTACGACCACCACGCCTTCGTCGGCTGCCGGGCTGGCGCTGCCCAGCAGATTCGCTTCCCGAGCCAACCCCTTGTGCACCCACAGGCGGGTTCCATCATAGGCACTGAGAGCGTAAAAGCTGTTGTCGATGGCCACGGCAAAAACGCGACCGCCATGCACGGTTGGGGCCGAATGCAGGGGACCGCCGACCTTGCTGCGCCAAATCTCCTTGCCATTGCCGGCGTCCAAGGCAATCACCTGGGCGAAGCCGGTGGCGGCATAAAGGACGCCGTTCTCGATGGCTAGGCCACCACTGAAATGGCCGTCGTCTTCATCCTTGGGCGTCAGGTTGATCGACCACAGGCGATTACCGTTACCGGCATCGTAGGCACTAACTACGGATCCGGAATCCATGGCATAGAGCCGTCCGTTAGCGATCACAGGTGCGCCAAGGAAGCGTTCTTGGCTGCTGACGCCGGCACCGAAGTCAATGCCCCAGGCGCGTCGCAGCGCGGCACCAACTTCCATATGGTGCATGGCATGGTTGGCATAGCCACCGGCTTGGGGCCATTCGTCGTTTGGCGATGGCGGCGGTAGCAGAACGGCGGCCGCTTCGGCGCCCTGGTCGGGCCGCAATTCCTGCTCGTGCAGCAAGACGGAAATACGTTCACCGGGTAACGGCACTTCGGCTTCGCCAAACCAACTGCCGCAAGCCGTCACCGACAGAGCGATAAAAGATCCAGCGATGACGCGGATGAGCCTGATCATGGGGTGCGGGCGCGGGGTGACGCTCAATTGTCCAACATCGCCAGCATTTCGCCGGCGCGCGTGCGGGTCGCTGCCGGAGCTGTGGCATCCTGGGAAAGGCTACGGAATGCCTCGCGTGCCTTGTCACGATCGCCCGAACGAAAGGCAATGAGACCGATTATTTCACGGGCATGATGCCGCCAGGGACTGTCGGCGGTCATCAGGGGGGTAACTCGGCCAACCAGTGCAGCAGGATCCGCCGTATCCAGTTCCTGGACAGCGCCAAGAATGGCCGCACCATTGCGGTATGCATCTGGCACTCCCGAATCGGCGGCTATTTCACGGTAGATGGTGGCAGCCTCCTGCGCCCTGTCCTGATTGGCGCGAACCGCGGCCTCTTGAAACCGCGAGAGCAGCGCATAGCCGCCGCGAGCGTCCACGGCCAGCGCTGCGAAAGCGGCGGCTGCCTCGTCGGGTTTGCCTTGGCGGATCAGGCGTTCGGCCAATGTATAGGCTTCGCTGTTGGCGACCCGGGTCTTGATATCGTAGGAGCGCCAAGCCTGGAACCCGGCTACGCCGATGACAAGGGCTGCCGCAGCGGCGATGACATAGGCGCCATACCGCTTCCAAAGTTTGGCATAATGTTCCTGACGCAGCTCCTCGTCGATCTCGCGGAGCAGGCCATCCTGCGCGTGGTCAGCCAACGTCAACTCCAGAAATATGGGATCCTAAGGTGCCGGAGGCGCCTGACGCTTTCCGGTACCGTTCGATCCGGCGGGGAAATAGCGGCCGGTTTCACAGCATATCGTTGGCATGGGGGGTTGGCAAACCCGCAGGCGCATGATTCGGGGGAGCGAGGTCTAAAGCCTTCGGGTCAGGCATATGACGCGGCCAACAATGTTGGCTTCCTCGGCCCGAAGCTCATAGCTGCGGTGCAGGCTGTTGTCCGAAATGATATGAAATGTCGTCGGGTCCGAGCCCTGGATGTGCTCGACCCGTTTGATCACCGTGCCGAGGCCGTCCCATAAGACAAAGATGCCAGCGGGCGAGGGTAAGCGGTCGTGGGTATCCACGATCACCCTGTCGCCCGACCTGAGGGTAGGTTCCATCGAATCGCCGCGAACTTCGACGGCGACAAGTCCGGCGGGACTTCGAACGCCAAGGAACTGTCCCACGTAGGCACGCGCCATGGGCCATGCGCCGGTTTGGTTTTCCTCCTCGTTGAGAAAGCCGCTGCCGGCAGAAATCGGCGTGTCGAACAGCGGAATCATGACCACATCGGATTGCTGGAAGGGCTTTCCCTGCATAGGGCTGCCGCGCGGTGCCGGAGCCTGTTCGGGGTAGGCCTTCTGCCGCTCCGCACGTGTGCGGAGTGGGGCGGGCGCAACGGCTTCGCCGATGATCTGGGAAACGGGGCGCCCTGCGGCCTGGGACAAGGCTTCGAGCACGCGTTGCGACAGCGAGTCGGAGCGCCCTTTCAGGAAGTTGTAAATGCCGTTCGGGCTGATGCCCGCCCGGTGGGCCCAGGGTGCTGGCCGTAAACCCATGGCCGACATGAAGTCGCGTAAAGCCGCCCGGCGACGGTTCGCATCGTGCTTTCGATTCATTGCATAATTATGTGATAATTTGTCGGGACGCGCCATCGACGCCTGGGAGGCTGCCGCTCATGGGGGGAACAGCGCTCATGTCTGGCTCGCCGCGCGTTTGGCAAGGCGATGCAGGGCCTCCTGCTGGCTGGCTTCCAGCCCATGGATGTATTCCTTGCGTTCGAATTGATAGCGGCAGGTCATGCAGATAACGGGGCCGAAGGGCAGCCGCATCGGGTCGAAGTGACCCGGTAGGTGGTTCTGCCGTTCCCCGCAGCGGGGGCAGGCGACCGGATGCAATTCCATTTTCACCTCAGCTGTCTTGCGTCCCGTTTCCGGGCGGATCGACGGGGAAGAACCGCGTCCCGGCGGGCCCGGCAAAGGCTACGCCTGCATTGTGTTGAAATTCAATCGTTCTCTGCTCTCATCGCGCGACGCGGCGTTTTAAGTGTGCTATACTTTTCAATAGCGTGAGGAATTTGTGCTAGGGGATCGCGGCAGTGTTTCGCAGGTGCATACGTGCCATGTCATGCCGGCAGGGTAGCTGCGTCATGGCGATCATTGGCGGTGTCCTGTGGCTGGGATCGGCGATTGCCCAGGAATCGTCCAGAGGTCCGTTGTTTGCACCGGTTACGGGCGGGAATGGAGCATCTTCGGGGAGCGGTATTGGTTCCAAGGGCCTTGGGGCGGTCAGTGAATCGCCCCGGGTTCCGGGCGGTGGTTCGGCTGTCGCTAACCCTGTGCCTGGAACGGGCGGCAAAGTTCCCGCTGACCTATTGCAATCCCGGCCGTTAGGGTCGGGCGAATCGGTGAGGATGCCGGCCGATCCGCTGCGTGGCCTAATTCTCAGGCCGGACCAGGTAAGGGGAAATCCGCCGGCGTCTGTGGCGCCGGGCGAACGCAGCGGTTCGGCGACGGAATGGGCCCGCCCGCCGAGTGTTGGGGACAATCGCTCGCCATCCCGTGCCTCAGGGGCACCTGCCGATCCTCTGGGAGGACTGTTGCAGGATTCCGACAGCTTGCTCAAATTTTCAGGGCCCAAAGGCGATCCCGCCGGGGCGGACGTGAAGGCGAAATTGGGCGAGGAGGCGGGTTCATCGCGTCAGAGCCGGAGCGCGATGCCGTCGCCGGGGATCGTCGTGCCGGATCTGTTGACATCAAGTTCCGGGGCTCTCCCGTTGCCGGTATCGCCGCTGCCGACGACACAGATACCGACGACACCACCGACCAATGCCTCCAATATGGGTGTTGCCGTGCCCGGATCGGCTGGAAGCGACATCAAGTCCAGCAGTACCTATAGACCGCCAGCGCCGAACTTCGGTAGTCGGTCCGCCGAAGAAATCCCGGCCCACCAAGTGAGTCAAAAATTTTCACTTGTCGAACGGTTGTCGCAGGCGCTGGACGGTGCGATGCAGCAGCCTTTGACGTATGTGTTGCTGCTCGGATTTATCGGCTATGGCGTCATCGCGAAACTTCGGCAGCGTTGACCGCTAGCGGCCTATAGCCGTGTCCGGCTTGGGCCCTGCGTTTCAAAAGTCATTCCATCGTATCGAAAATTTCATCCAATTTTCGGGTATCGGTCGGTTGACCTTTCAGCAGTTGCGCGGCCCGGTCCTGTCGCCAAGCGCTGCGCAGCGCTGCGTAAAAGTCCAGCGATGATTCACGCATTTCCTCCAGCGGCTCCCGTATCTCTTCGCGGCGGACGATGGCCCGGCTTCCCGTGATGCCCATGTTGACCGGTGTGGAAAGGAAATAGGTGAAGGGGTGCAGGAGCAAGTCCACACCCTGTCCAACACCATCGCGCGCCGTACTCGGACCGAGCAGGGGCAATACCAGATAAGGTCCTGAATCGACGCCATAGCTGTATAGCGTCTGACCGAAATCCGCAGGATGGGCAGGTAGGCCCATGTTGTTTGCGACATCGAACAGCCCGCCAATTCCCATCGTCGAATTGGCGATGAGCCGCGACAACGTGATCCCGGCGTCGCGGAATTCCAACTGCAACACATCGTTGGCAAAGACAGCCGGAGACATGGCATTGGCGAACATATTGCGGACCGCGCGCTTGGCGGGGTCCGGAACGATCCACCCATATCCCGCGGCTACCGGTCCGAGCATGTAGCGGTCAACGACATCATTGAAGGCGAAGACGCCGCGATTGAAACCCTCCCAGGGGTCGTTTTCGCCGACTGTTGTGGTGTTAGACGTCTGTGGGACTTTCTCGGTGCGCTGCGCGGTTTGGGCGGGGGCGGCAACTGGCGTCGGCGCTGGCGCCGGTGCCGTGCGCGTGGCGCTTGCCGGTTGGGCGGGCGGGGCGAAAGCGTAGGTTGGTGCCGGCGTTGCGGCCGGTCCCGTTCCCGCCGCTGTGCGGATTGTGTCGGCAAAGCCGGGAAATGCGGCTGTGGCATTGCTAACCACACCCTGGCGTGCTTCCGGCAATGCATTGATGGCTTGTACGACGATCGGGCGGACAAGATCGGGGCGGCGGGCTATCGCTTCGACAACCGCAGCACCCATCAGATCGCCGGTGTAGGTGGCGTCGGCTGGCGCCACGCCCGCAGACAATCCAGCAGCTCGCAATTGACCGTCCACCTGTCGGTCGCGACGGGTTTGGCCGAGCGCGTCGCGGGCGGCGCCGTCGATGATGGCGGCGACGTCCGGCGGCAATTGGGATTGTCCATAGGCGGTAGCCGTAAAAGTGGCTTCCAGCAACAGCGCCACACCGATAACCACGTGCAATACGTAGGATCGTCGTTCAGCCAATATTGGAATGATGAGCCCCATTCAATTGTCGACGGGAAGGCCCGTCGGTTGGCTATTCGATAGTTCCCGTCGGCTTGAAGTTGGCTACCAAGGTGGCTGCCGCATTAATCTGTTCCTTGGTCATCATACCGGTTAAGCGGTCGCGATTCTGTTTGGCACGGGCAAGCCCCTGTTTGGCGGCCAGGGTCGTCCAGAACAAGGCCTGGACCATGTCCCGTGGAATGCCGTCGCCCTTTTCATAGCGTATGCCGAGGCTATCTTGTGCCTTGTCGTAACCCTGATCGGCGGCGCGCCGGTACCACTTGACGGCATCCGCCACGTTTTTCTTAACGCCGATGCCGTCACGGTACGACTTCCCAAGATTGTACTGAGCTTTCACATTGCCTTTTTCGGCAGCGGCGATGAACAGTTCGATCGACTTTCCAAGGTCGACGGGCGTTCCCAGGCCGTAAGCATACATCTTTCCCAACGTGTAGGCCGACCGGGCGACACCTTGGTCCGAGGCGGCCTGTAGCCATTTGATCGCCTCACCGTAATCCTGTGCGGTGCCATCGCCGGTGATCAGATTGGCGGCCAGGTTGTGTTGGGCTGAAGCAAAGCCCCGTTCCGCTGATTTGCGCCATAGGGCGACCGCCTGCGCATGGTCCTGGCCTACCCCCTTACCCTGGTCGAACAGGACGCCGAGATTGTAAAGCGCCTGTGCATCTCCGCCATCGGCCAAGGGCTGCCATTCGCGCAAAGCCGCGGCAAAGTCACCCTTTTGGTAGGCCTGCCAACCGACTTGGAAGTCGGCTGCAGCCGCGCCGTTGCCGATGAGGCAAAAGGCGAGCACCAACCAGGAAATCAGCCTGCTCCGATGCTTTGGCTTTAAACCTGATGTTCCGGTCATGTTCGGAATCTCCGGTTTCTCCTTGGTTACGTTTTGAAGCCGTCGGGGGCCGATTAACGGCCCGCCGTGGCTCCCAGCTTATCGTTGCGGGCTCGCAGAATTTCGATGAGTCCGTCGACGCCGCTCTTGTTGATGACGGTTGCGAACTCGGATCGCTGAGTCATCACCATGCTGATACCTTCTACCATCACGTCGATGATTCGATACTGATCCTTGATGACGCGCACCCGCCAATCGGCATTGATGGGCGGTCCGCTGGGACGATCGATGCGGGTCGTTACCAGCACGTCTTCTTGCCCTGCCGGGCGTTCGGCGATCACGCTCAGCCGCTCTCCGGCATAGCCGCCGAAACGCGCCGAATAGGCCCGTAGGATGTATTCGTTGAACAGCTCGAGATAGTCGGCCTGCTGCTCCGGCGACGCCTTGCGCCAGTCGTTGCCCATCACGAGCCGGCCAATAGTGTTCATATCGAAGCCGGTGCCAAGCAGCTCGCGGAAGCGTGCCTCGCGCTGTTCCAGGGTCAGGCCGGGCTGTTGGAGGACGGCGACCGCTTGTTCGCCGAGATATCGGATGAAGTCCGATGGCGAACTGCCGGTGGCCGCCTGTCCGGGGGTGTAGAATACCCCGGTGCCCAAAAGGGCATAAACAAAAAATCCCAGAAGTGCGCGGCGGAACATGTCGTGGAGCCGTTTGCCTGACGATCAATCAATAGGCACGCCCGGTCGGGCCATGCCGAGACGCCATGTTTCCACGCTCCCAGGCCCGTTGCAACAAAGGAAGCAAGGCGGCATCGGGCCGGTGACGATGCGCGGCTTCAGCTATTGCTGATGCCGCGCATGGTCTTGGCCAGACGGTCGGCGATCACCCGGGTCAGGTTCAGCGCCACGGCCGCGTTTTCCTGAATCAGTTCGAAGAACAATTCCTTGGTGATTTTCATGGCGAGAACTTGGTCTTTGGCGCGCACCGTGGCGGTACGTGGCGTGTCGCAGAGCAGGGCCAGTTCGCCCATCAGGGCGCCTCGGCTGACAGTGGCGACAGTCGTCGGTCCGTGCGACGTATCGACAATAACATCGACCGAACCGCCCAGAATGACATAGGCAGAATCGCCAGCATCGCCCTGGCGAATGATGTCCTCGCCCGGTGAGAAATCATGCTGTTCGCTGGCGAAGGCCAGCAATTTGAGCTGGGAACGGTCCATGCCGGAGAAGAATGGAATGCCAGACAGTACGTCGGTCTGCAACGTTAACGCGGCCATTCCTACCCCCGCCGTTTCCCGTTCCTCCTGTACTGGGGGGGTGGGTAGTTGCCCCGCACCGGCCTCGCCGGCGACTTCGAACGCTCGACCCCGTTCCATCCGAATGGTGCGGTCGAAGGTGCGGCCCGCGTTGACGTCGCCCTGAACCCAGATCAGCCCGCGACCCTGCATGTAGGACTTGATGCCCTGGAACATTTCGTCTTGAGCATGGGCGTTCAGGCCTTGATTGGCTTCGTTGACGATCAGGAGCTGCGGCTTTTTGACTAGGCAACGAGCGATGGCAAGCTTCTGGCGCTGTGCGGTGGTCAGCCGCTTGCCCGCTATGCCGACATCGAAATCCAGACCGACGTCGAGCATGGCATCGCGTAACGACAAGGCATTGATGACAGCCGACAACAATTCGCCGATCCGGGTCACGCTGTCGGCCTTGTGGGTAGCGATCTTGCCGAACAGGATATTGTCTTGAAGACTGATGGCGGCGTTGTAGCGCTCGACGTCGAAGAAGGCGATGGCGCTTTTCATGGCGCCGGGCAAGGTATCGGCAAATAGTTTTCGCGCCGAGAGAATTCGGGCTTCGATCTCTTCCGTTAATAATCCCAAGCGATGGCGCGAGGGGATCAGCTTGAAGGGCAACTCCATCAGCAGCGTGCGATCCGGCCCATTCAAACTGTCCAGTCCGTTGAGCGCGATATTATTGAGGATGCGTTGGTATTCGGGCAGGCTGTCGGAGTCGATGAAGCTGAACCGTTCGAAGAACTCATGGCCGGGGGGCAGATCGCGGAACAGTTCGACCATCAGCGCCGCTATGGCGCGCCCCAGTTCGGGAAACTGGTCGCGCAGGCCGACCGCGCCAAGGACTTCCAGGACGAACGGATTGCCGGCCAGCCCATCGACGTTGAACGTCTGATCCAGCGGGGTGCCGAACAGGATATTTTCGGCTACGGAAGCGTTGCTGTTGAATTTTTCCTTGTCGAAGATCTCGACAAGTTCCGCCAGATCCGACTCGTCGCCAAGGCGTTGGCGAATATGGGCGCGGGCAGCCAAGATGCCGGCCACCAATTCGGGATAGGCGCTTGGGTCGATAACGCGGCGCAGGCCGATCTGGAAGACGTCATCTTCGAAACTCACTGCGCGCAAGGCCCCGGTCACGATACCCGTGATCTGGCTTGCATCCGTGATGCCCAAGGCTTCGTAATCGACCCAATCGTCGCGAATGTCGAAGGTACTGTTGCCCGCCGCCGCCGCTTCCTTGAGGCGCTTTTTGCGGACGATATCCGCCTCCGTCGCTGTCGAGCGGGTGGGCTGGTGCAGGAGTCCGTACAGTAGATTGTCGCGGATTGTTCCTGCCCGGATGTAGGATTCGCCATCGACGTAGGCGATGTAGCGCCCCGAGACCACCTCGGGCAGCTGCGTCAGGTCGTTGCCGCCGACGGTAATCT
>CANITX010000049.1 GCA_947470575.1 Rhodospirillales bacterium | reverse complement strand
TCATCCATGCGCGAGCCGGTATCGATCAGGGCGGTGGCGATGATGGTCAGCGAACCGCCTTCCTCGATGTTGCGCGCCGCGCCAAAGAACCGCTTCGGCCGCTGCAGGGCATTGGCGTCGACGCCGCCGGTCAGCACCTTGCCGGACGACGGCACCACCGTGTTGTAGGCGCGCGCCAGGCGGGTGATCGAGTCGAGCAGGATCACCACGTCGCGCTTATGTTCGACCAGGCGCTTGGCCTTCTCGATGATCATTTCGGCGACCTGGACATGGCGCGTCGCCGGCTCGTCGAAGGTCGAACTGACCACTTCGCCCTTCACCGAGCGGGCCATGTCGGTGACTTCTTCCGGCCGTTCGTCGATCAACAGCACGATCAGGTAGCATTCCGGATGGTTTTCGGCGATGGCGCGCGCGATGTTCTGCAGCATCACCGTCTTGCCGGTACGCGGTTGGGCGACGATCAAGGCACGCTGGCCTTTGCCGATCGGACAGATCAGGTCGATGACGCGTAAGGTCAGGTCGCGTTGCTTGCCGAGCCCCTGGTCGGATTCGACTTCCATGGTCAGCCGCTCGTCAGGATAAAGCGGCGTCAGGTTGTCGAAGTTGATCCGGTGGCGCACCGCCGCAGGGTCTTCGAAATTGATGCTGTTGACCTTGAGCAGGGCGAAATAGCGCTCGCCGTCCTTGGGCGAACGGATCTGCCCCTCGACCGTATCGCCGGTGCGCAGGCTGAAGCGGCGCACCTGACTCGGCGACACGTAGATGTCGTCGGGGCCCGGCAGGTAGTTGGCCTCGGGCGACCGCAGAAAGCCGAAGCCGTCCTGCAGTACCTCGAGCACGCCGGTGCCGAAGATCGCCACATCGTTGCTGGCCAGCTGCTTGAGGATCGCGAACATCATATCCTGCTTGCGCAGGGTGCTAGCGTTCTCGATCTGCAGTTCCTCGGCGTAGGCGAGCAAGTCGGCCGGGGATTTACTCTTCAATTCTGTGAGATTCATGAGCTTACATATCTGAAAAAATAAGGAGGGAAGGGGGGAATGGACGTTGCGGCGCTTGTTGTGCGCTGCCTTCTCCCAAATCTCGAATAGGCGGGCCACCGGGCGGCGGCGCTAGACGAGTATTAGACTGATTGGAGAAAGGAACCCAATGACCGGGGCGTTCTCGGATGCCGCATGATTTACCGAAAGAACGTCTCAAATCAAGCACAGATTTACGGATTGGCCCGCCGACCCATTATTTCCGTCAGCTCAAAACGGCCGGACGATAACCATGACGACGATGATCGCCATCAGAACGGCCGGGATTTCATTGACGATGCGATAGGTCCGGGCGGTACGGACATTGCGGCCTATTTCCAGGTCGTGGCGCCAGCGCGCCAACAGCATGTGAAGGCCGATCAGACCGGCAACGCATAGTAATTTGACATGCAGCCAACCCGACCGCCACTCGTCGCCGCCCAAGTTGGCCAACATCAGACCGCCGAAGATCAACGCCGCGATCATCGCCGGGTTCATGATGGCCCGCAGCAGACGCCGTTCCATCACCTTGAAGCGGTCGGCCGCCTGCGAGTCTAGCGCGACATCGGCGTGATAAACGTAGAGCCGCGGCAGATACAGCAAGCCGGCCATCCAGGCGATGACGGCGATGACATGCAACGCCTTGATCCAAAGATAGCCGGTGGCGGAAAGTTCGATCATGGCGGCAGCCTTGTCCTCGTCTCAATGGCCTGTCATTGCGCAACAGGCAAAACCCGCCGGGCATAGCCGTTGGCCGCCATCGGCCAGCGGCAATGCCGTGGCGTGGCAGGCCTGTGTCACCAGATCGGCCAATGCTTCGATGAAGCCTTCGGCTGTTCCCAGAGCCGGCACGCGGATATAGGCCGGAATCCCCTGCTTTTCCGCCAGTTCACGGTATTCAATGTCAAGCTCGACCAGGGTTTCCGAATGCTCGGAAACAAAGGCAATGGGAACGACCACGACAGGAACCCGGTCTGCAGCCGCCCGGTGCAACTCGCTTTCTGTGCTCGGCCCGATCCACTCCAGCGGCCCGACCCGGCTCTGATAGCAGACGGCCCAGTCGAGACCGGGACAGGCCAGCGCATCGGCTACGGCACCGGCTGTTCGCTCCACCTGCCAAGCATAGGGATCGCCCCGGGCAATGACTTTCTTCGGCAAGCCATGAGCCGAAAACAGCACGCGGGGTAATCCGTGTCGACGCGCCGCCTCCAATGCCGGTGCGATCAACGTGGCTTGTGCGCGGACCAGGGCGGCATGGGTGGGGTAACAGCAGATGGCTTGTGTCGGTACATTCGCCAGCCCTGCTTTACGGGCGGCCCGTTCCCATTCCTTGAGCGACGATGCCGTCGTTGTCGTCGAATACTGCGGATAAAGCGGCAGCAGCACGATCTTATCGGGACGGAAATCTTTTACCGCCTGCGCCGCCTGATCGCTCATCGGATGCCAATAGCGCATGGCGATGAACGTCCGGGTTTCATGTCCCGGGTCGTTACCCTTCAGCCGTGACTCAAGAGCTGTCGCCTGCTGTTGGGTCAACGGAAGGAGGGGCGATCCGCCACCGAGATGTTCGTAAATGATGCGCGCTGTCGGCGCCCGTCGCCGGCTGATGAGTTTTGCCAACAACGGCCGCAGCGGCCAGGGCAGGCCGATGATCGCGGGATCGTTAAACAGGTTGAACAGAAAAGGTTCAACTGCCGCCGGTCGGTCGGGCCCGCCCAGATTAAACAACACTACGGCCAAGCGCGGCGCGGCCATCAGCCGTTCCAGGCCCGGACGCGTTCGACCAGTCGTGCCACATGTTCGGGCGGTGTGTCAGGCACGATGCCGTGGCCAAGGTTGAAGATGAACGGGCCGTGTCCGAAGATCGCCAGAAGGCGGTCGACAGCTGCGTCGAGAGCATTTCCTCCGGTCGCCAACAGTTGATTGTCCAAATTGCCCTGGATGGCACCCTGCGGCTGCAAGACCTGCGCAGCCCATGACAATGGCACGCCCGTATCCAGGCCAATTCCGTTAACGCCGGTATTGCTGATGTAGTCGACGTAAAGCGCGCCGGCACCCCGTGGGAAACCGATGACCGGCACCCCTGGATGTTTCTCGCGTAGCCGCTCGACAATGGCCTTAGTAGGGGCAATACACCACTGCTGGAATTGTTGTTCCGACAAAACACCAGCCCAGGTATCGAAAAGCTGTACAGCTTCTGCCCCGGCTTCAATCTGGTATGACAAATAGGCAACAGTGGCTTCGACCAGCAGTTCGATCAACCGACCGAATCCCACCGGATCGCTATAGGCCCAGCGGCGAATGGTCGCATGATCCGTACCGCCTCGGCCCTCAACCATGTAAACCGCAACGGTCCATGGCGCGCCGGCAAAGCCGATCAGGGCTGTATTGCTGTCCAATTCTTTGGCAAGCCGCCGCACCGTTTCATAGACCGGGGCCAAATGCTCATGCAGACCGGCACTCGTCAATCGCCCGATATCCGTCGCCGTTCGTAGGGGTTCCAGCACCGGCCCTTCGCCTTGCATGAAAGCGACGCTTTGTCCTAGGGCATCGGGAATGACCAGGATGTCGCTGAACAAGATGGCGGCATCCATGCCGTAACGACGCAACGGCTGGAGCGTGACCTCAACAGCGATATCCGGTGTGTAGACCATTTCCAGGAAATTCTTAGTCTTGGCCCGGATGGCTCGATATTCGGGCAAATAGCGACCGGCTTGACGCATCAACCAAACCGGCGGCGGGCTAACGGTCTCGCCGGACAAAACACGCAAGAGGGTTTTAGGCAGGATAGTCTCCCGTTTGCAGAAAGGTTGAATGGCGAAAACCATCCACCGCTCCGTCACCTAAACCTTAATAGGAATCTTAAATAAGAAAAGACAGAGGTAGTAGTTGTAGGGTGGAAACATGGGGATTGTCGCTTCATGGCAAACAATCCCGTGTTCGGCGTTTGTCGCCACCATGCAGGCCTCATGGTTCATCTCGATGTGGATGAATTATGGAAGTTACGAAGAAGACGTCTTTTTTAGGCTGCCGACGATATCGGGAATAACGAGAATTGTTTTTACGCAAGACCGGTTATCCCGGATGTGGAAGACACGGGATAGAGTTTTACAGTGTACCAGGAGCGGTGTAGGAACGGCGGCTGGACGGGGGTGAATTTCGATGTTTGCCAATAGAGTGCTTCTATCCACATTCCGTCCCGCGTCGGTTGGGATAAGTACGAACGGTCTGTCTTACGAATGACGCCGTTTCATCTACATCTGGTATCGGATTCCACTGGCGAGACGGTGGCAACCGTCGCCCGCGCGGCACTGGTTCAGTTCGACAGCGTACGTGCCGTCGAACATATTTGGACGATGGTTCGCAACAGCAATCAGGTGGCTGAAGCTCTCGCCGCTATCAAGGCTCGCCCAGGATTTGTGCTTTATACGCTGGTCAACCCTGAACTGCGGTTAGCTTTGGAAAACGGGTGCCGGGAGATCCAGGTGCCGTGCATCGCTTTACTCGATCCCGTCGTCGGCGCACTTGGTGCCTATCTGGGCGCTGAAGTACGAGCCAGCCCCGGGCGTCAGCACATCATGGACGACGAATATTTCAATCGCATCGAGGCGATGCACTTTGTCCTGGCCCATGACGATGGCAATGCGACATGGAATTTGGACAACGCCGATGTGGTCTTGGTCGGTGTATCGCGCACCTCGAAAACCCCGACCTGCATCTATCTTGCCAACCGCGGTGTCAAAGCTGCCAACGTGCCGATGGTTCCCGGCGTTCCATTGCCGGAAGAGCTACTAAAAGCTACGCGCCCTCTGATGGTCGGATTGACCAGCGATCCTCGCCGCCTCGTACAGTTACGGCGCAACCGGCTGCGATTGCTGAACGAAGACGAGGAATCCGAATACGTCGATATGGAACGGGTCGTTGCCGAAATCAACGCCGCCCGCCGTCTGTTCGCGCAACACAACTGGCCCGTGATCGACGTGACCCGCCGGTCTGTGGAAGAAACCGCGGCCAACATTCTGCAATTGCTGGCGCGTCGCCGGGAGCAGGAAAACCTGCCGTCAACGTCATGAACCGGCCGCTGATCCTGGCTTCGGCCAGCCGGTCGCGGTCGTCCATATTGACGGCGGCAGGTATCGCATTCGATATCGTGCCCGCCGATGTCGACGAAGCGGCCGTGAAGTCGGACATGGTTTCTGCCAGCCCCGAAGCTGTTGCCGCGGCGCTTGCCCGAACCAAGGCGTTATCGGTGGCGGCTGGGTCGCCTCGGGCCCTGGTCATCGGCGCCGACCAGATGCTCGAATGCGAAGGACGTTGGTTCGATAAGCCAACCGATCAACCAACCGCCCGCCGTCAATTGTTGGCGCTGCGCGGTCGCAGCCATCGGTTGATCAGCGCCGTTGCCGTGGCCTTCGGCAACCGTATTCTTTGGGAATGCCGGGACAACGCTCGCTTGGCCATGCGCGATTTCAGCGAGACGTTCATCGACAGTTATCTCGATACTGCGGGATCGGCCGTGCTGCACTCGGTCGGTGCCTATCAGTTGGAAGGAATCGGAGCACAGCTTTTTGAATCGGTCGATGGCGACTTCTTCACGATCCTTGGCCTGCCGCTGTTACCGCTGCTCGATTTCTTGCGTCGCGAAGGGATACTGACGTCATGACCATACCGTCCGGCAAAGCGCGGCTGGCTGGGGTCATCGGCTGGCCCATTGCCCATTCCTTGTCGCCGCGCTTGCACAACTGCTGGCTCGATCGTTATGGCATCGACGGTATGTATGTGCCGCTCGGTATCCGGCCCGAAGACGTCGAAGCGGCGATGCGCCTGTTGCCCCGGATGGGGTTTGCCGGCTTCAACGTGACAGCTCCGCATAAGCAGGTGGCGTATTTGGTCGTCGATGAACGCACGCCCTTGGCGGCCCGCATGGGCGCGGTCAACACCGTGATCGTCGATGCCGACGGCCGGATGACCGGCGACAATACGGACGGCTATGGCTACATCGAAAGCTTGCGTCAGGCGGTTCCAACCTGGCGCGGCGACGACGGTGCGGCTGTGGTCATCGGCGCGGGTGGCGGCGCGCGTGGCGTGGTCGCCAGCCTGCTCGACGCCGGTGTACCGGAACTTCGCTTGATCAACCGTAATCAACAGCGTGCCGAAGTCCTGGCCGAGGAATTGGGTGGGCCGATCGCGGTGGTACCTTGGGAGCGGCGTCACGCGGCATTGGAAGGGGCTGCCTTCTTGGTCAACGTTTCCTCCGCCGGCATGACGGGTAACCCGCCGCTGGATCTGGATCTTACCGTGCTGCCGAAAACGGCGGTGGTCAGCGACATCGTCTACGTGCCGTTGGCGACGCCGCTGTTGATCCAGGCTCGCGCCCGGGGCAATCCGACGGTCGACGGGATCGGTATGCTGTTGCATCAGGCCCGCCCTGGTTTCCGGGCCTGGTTCGGCGTCGATCCGGCGGTGGACGACGACCTCCGTGCTTTTGTCCTGCAGACGGTGACCGGCTGACCGGCCATGATAGTCCTCGGCCTGACCGGTTCCATTGCCATGGGCAAGAGCACGGCTGCGGCGCAGTTCCGCCGGCTGGGCATGCCCGTGCACGATGCCGATGCCGTCGTGCACCGGTTGTTGGGAGCCGGCGGCCAGGCGGTTGCTGCGGTCGAGGCCGCTTTTCCCGGCGTCGGGCGCGACACGCCGCAAGGGCGCCTCATCGATCGTAAGGCTCTTGGGCACATCGTCTTTGCCGATCAGGCGCGCTTGCGCGACTTGGAAGCGGTTTTGCATCCCGCTGTGCGCCGCGCGGAGCAGCAGTTCCTTGCCCGTGCGGCACGGCGCCGCTGTCGGTTGGTGGTGCTCGACATTCCGCTATTGTTCGAAACCGGCGGTGAGCGCCGTTGCGACGCCGTCGCGGTGGTCAGCGCTCCGGCCTTTGTGCAGAGCCAGCGGGCATTGCGCCGTTCGGGTATGGATGCGAAGCGGCTGGCTGCAATCCTTGCCGAGCAGATGCCGGACCGGGAGAAGCGTCGTCGCGCGACGTTCACGATCCCAACTGGGCAAGGTCGGCGCTTCAGCCTGCGGGTCATCCGGCGTATTCTGGCGACAACGCGGAATTGGCGCAGCCGTCATTGGCCGTTGTCGCCGAGGGGAGGTCGGGGTCATGCGTGAAGTGGTGTTGGATACGGAAACAACCGGGCTGAACCCCCGCCAGGGCGACCGGATCGTCGAAATCGGCTGCATCGAGCTGATCGACGGCATTCCGTCGGGCCAGCACTTTCACACCTATCTCAATCCCGAACGGGACATGCCGCCCGGTGCGTTTGCCGTGCATGGGCTGTCGAGCGACTTTCTTGCCGATAAGCCGCTGTTCGCAGCCGTCGCCGATGAATTTCTGGCCTTCGTTGGCGAGGCCAAGCTGATCATCCATAACGCGCCTTTCGACATCGGATTTCTCAACGCCGAATTGGAGCGCTTGGGACGGGCCGGACTAACTCTCGACCAGGCTATCGATACAGTATTGCTGGCGCGTCAGGCCTTTCCGGGCGCTCAGGCCAATCTCGACGCCCTCTGCAAGCGCTTTGGCATCGACCTTACCAATCGCACCTTGCATGGCGCTTTGAAGGACGCCGATCTGCTCGCACGAGTTTACCTCGAGCTGACAGGTGGGCGGCAAGCCGGTTTGGACCTGGGGGGTACTGTAACAACTCAGGCGGTTGCTGCCGAACGCACCGTTCGACCGGCCCGGCCGCACGCGCCGACGGCTTCCGAGGTCGAAGCTCATGCGCTCTTTCTTGCGAAGATCTCCTCGCCGATCTGGAGCGCCTGACGACTCGGGCGAGATAGGTTCAGGCCGTCGTCGCGCCGCTCTCGGCCTGCTGCTTCTGTGCTTCCTGTAGGCGTTGCTGGTACAGCGCGACGAAATCGATCGGCCCGATCATCACCGGCGGAAAACCACCGTCGCGCGATACCACCGATACGAGATGACGGGCGAAGGGAAACAGCATGCGCGGACATTCGATCAGCAACACTGCCTGACGGTATTGATCCTCGACATTCAGCGTGAACAGGCCGCCGTAGTCCAGTTCCAGGATGAAACAGACGGTCTCGCCCGCTTTGCATTCCGCTTTGATGCTCAGTACCACCTCGAACATGTTCTGTTGCATCGGCGTGGCCGTGACATTGATGTTCAGGTTGATTTGCGGCTGTTGACGTTGCAGCAGGCCGAATACCGCCGGCGTCGCCGGGGCTTCGAAGGAAAGGTCCTTGATGTACTGGGCGTTCACAATCAGGGCGGATGCCGCTGGTTCCGCCGCTGCGGTATCCGAGCCGTTGTTGCTTTTTGGGGCCTTGCCAGCAGTGCTGTCGTCGCTCATGGGTGCGGATCTCCTTGGCGTGGGGGCCGATGGCTAACACGGAACCGTGCCACGGACAACCATGGCCGGTCGGTCACCGTCCCACGTCGGATTTCGGTGGCAATTTTACCACGTCCTCTTGGTCGGTGTCGGTTACGTCTTCGTACTGACCGTCAATGACGGTCCCGCGACCGGGTGATTCCGATCGTGTTTGGCCTGCTTGGGTATGGAGCCGCACCACGCCACTGGCCAACAGATACCGCCATATCCAGTGACCAAGCGTCGTTCGTACAATGGGAATGAACAGCAGCAGGCCGATAGCATCGGTTACAAAACCGGGAAACAATAATAGGCTGCCGGCAAATATCACGCATAGGCCATCGAACACTTCAGCAACCGGCGGCACACCCTTTTCCAGACTAGCCTGAGCACGTTGCAAGGTGGTCAAGCCCTGGTGGCGTATTACCAGAATGCCACCGATGGCCATCAACAATACCAACGCCACGGTCGCAGCCGCACCTATGCGCGCGCCGACTTCGACGAAGACGGCGATCTCCAGTAACGGCAGACCGATCAAAAAGAGGAGGATAAGGTTGGCGATGCCCATACTTGCCCTCTGTGGCGCGGCAGCTTATCTAGGGGGTGCAGGCACGTGCTTGCAGCGGGTGGGTTGGCGGTCGAAAGCGCATATTGACCCCCGTTGTATAGTTAGTGCGCTGGCGCGCTAAGGTCCACCCGGAGACCGCGGCATGGCGCATAACAGGTCTTTCGGGCGCGGACTCGCGAACAATGGGAAACGGTTTCCAATTCATCGATATCGTCTTCTTTGCCATGATCGCCGCCTTTCTGGTGCTGCGATTGCGCAGCGTGCTCGGCCGTCGTAACGACACCAAAACCGGTCACCGCGATCCGTTCGCAACGGGGGAGCGGGAACGCGGGAAAGACGAGAACGTTATTCCTCTGCCGGATGTCGGCCGTCGTCCCGAAGCGCCCACGCCCGATATGGAACCCGGTGAGACCGGCTCCGCGATCGGTCGAGGAGTCCAACAGATCCGTAAGGTCGATCCCTCATTTGATCCCAAGGAGTTCCTGATCGGCGCCCGCGCGGCTTTCGAGATGATCCTCGGAGCCTTCGCCGCGGCGGACAAGGCAACCTTGAAAGATCTGCTGAGCGCTGAAGTCTACGGGAATTTCGTACGCGCCATCGATGAACGTGAGAAGGCCGGCCATAGGCTTGAAGATACCCTGGTGGGGATCAAATCGGCTGAAGTGGTCGAGGCGTTTCTCGACGGCCGGGTTGCCCATGTCACCGTGAAATTCGTCAGCGAACAGATTGCTGTGACCCGCGATTCCGAAGGGCAGATCGTCGATGGCAATCCCAATACGGTCACCGAGGTCACCGACTTCTGGACCTTTGCACGCGACAGCCGCTCTCGCGATCCTAACTGGGATCTGGTGGCGACCCGTTCGCTGGACTGACGTGGCCTCATCCGGCATCGGCCTAAGGGCCTTCCTCCTTGTGGCCGTTTTGTTGCTGGTTGGCGCTTGCGCGGCGCAGGTGACGCCGCCGCCTGCCGAACGACCGCCCGAAGCCCGCGTGGCGCCCCTTGCCTTTGCCGATTTGCCGGGCTGGGCCGGCGATGATCTGGAAGGTGTGCGTACGGCACTGATCCGGTCCTGTACCCGACTGCTTGCCCAACCGGCCGACCGGCCGCTTGGCGATGCTGTCGTGATCGGTACCGTCGCCGACTGGCGCGGTCCGTGCACCGAACTCGCTGGTCTCGGCGATCAGAAGACGGCACTACGCGCCTATCTCGAATCTCATTTCCAACCCTACCGGCTTAGCGACGGCGCGCAAGATACCGGGCTGTTTACCGGCTACTACGAAGCGGAACTGCGCGGTAGTCTGCGTCGCGAAGGCCGTTATCAAACGCCCATCTATACCCGTCCTGCCGAATTGGTAACGGTCGACCTCGGTCAGTTCCGCAGCGAATTGCGCGGTCAACGTATTGCCGGGCGGGTCCGCGATGGCCGCCTGGAACCGTTCGCCACCCGCGCCGAAATCGAAGCGGGTGCGTTAGCCGGCCGGAACCTGGAAATTCTCTGGGTCGACGATCCTGTGGATTCTTTTTTCCTGCACATCCAGGGTTCGGGTCGCGTGCGTATGGTGGACGGCAGCACGGTGCGGCTCGGCTATGAAAGCCAGAACGGCCACCCTTACGTTGCCATCGGCCGCGAATTGGTACGCCGCGGTGAAATGCCGCTCGATCAAGTCTCGATGCCGTCGATCCGTACATGGCTTGCCGCCCACCCCGATCAAGCGGCCCAGGTTATGGCGGCCAATCCGTCCTATGTCTTCTTTCGCCGCACCGAAGGCGAGGGGCCGATCGGAGCGCAAGGCGCTGCGTTGACACCAGGCCGCAGCCTGGCCGTGGACCGTCGTTATGTGCCCATGGGCGTGCCGGTTTGGCTCGATACGCTCGATCCGTTCGATGCCAACCGGCCCTTGCGCCGGCTCGTCGTTGCCCAAGACACCGGCGGCGCCATTACTGGCGTGGTGCGTGGTGATATCTTCTTTGGCTACGGTGCGGCTGCGGCGGAACAGGCGGGCCAGATGCGCCGTCAGGGTCGTTACTATCTGTTGTTGCCGCGTGCCGTTGTGCCCCGAACGATCTTGCAAGGCACGGCTCCCGGCGCGTAAACGGGGGAAAGACGGCGGAAGGGCTTTCATGAACACGTCATCCTTGCAGCCACCGGCATCGCCCCGGATCGGCCTGTTCGTCACCTGTCTGGTCGATGTGGTTCGCCCGTCCATCGGCTTTGCCGCCGTGCGCTTGCTGGAAGCCGCCGGTGCGCGGGTCGAGGTGCCCTTGGCGCAGACATGCTGCGGCCAGCCGGCCTACAATTCGGGGGATCGCGAAGATACCTGCGCCATCGCCCGCCAGGTCATCGAGGCCTTCGCCGGGTTCGATTATGTGGTGGCGCCCTCTGGTTCCTGTGCCGGTATGCTGCGTCGCCACTATCCGGAGCTGTTCGAAACCGCCGATCCATGGCGTGCCCGCGCCGAGGATCTGGCCGGTCGTACCTGGGAACTGCTGTCCTTCCTGGCTGACGTAATGCAGGCCGACATCGTCGGCGACTGGCCGGCGCGGGCCACCTATCACGATGCCTGTTCGGGCCTGCGCGAACTCGGCGTCAAGACGCAACCGCGCTCTCTGCTGGCGGGCATCGCCGGGTTGGAGTTGATCGAAGCGCCCACGGCGGAAACCTGTTGCGGTTTTGGCGGCACGTTCTGCGTCAAGTATCCCGACATCTCGACCAAGATCGTCGACGCTAAGCTCGACGACGCGGCAGCGACCGGTGCCGGCCTGTTGCTCGGTGGCGATCTCGGCTGCCTGATGAACATCGCCGGCCGCGCCAAACGCCGTGGCGTGCCGCTCGAGGTCCGCCACACGGCCGAGGTACTGGCCGGCATGACCGACCTGCCGGCCATCGGCTCTGGGCGCGGCTGAACGGCGATGCAATCCACCACCCGCTTGTTCGACGACAACAGCCGCAAGGCGCTGGCCGATGCGCCGCTGCAACAGGCGCTCGGTAAGCTGTCGTCCAACTTCACGGTCAAGCGCGCCTTGGCCGCTGCCCGTCTGCCGGAATTCGAAGCGCTCCGCGACCAGGCCCGCGACATCAAGGATCACGTGCTGGCGCATCTCGACATCTACCTCGAACGCTTCGAGGCCAACGTCGTGGCGCAGGGCGGCGTTGTGCATTGGTGCCGCGACGCCGACGAGGCCCGCGCCACTGTGCTCGCCATCTGCCACGAGGCCGGCGCGCGCACGGCGACAAAAAGCAAATCGATGATCACCGAGGAGATCGCGCTCAACGATCACCTCGAAGCCAACGGCATCGAACCCATCGAAACCGACCTCGGCGAATACATCATCCAACTGCGCCACGAGCATCCCAGTCACCTGATCGCTCCGGCCATCCATCTCAACAAGAATCAGGTCGAGGCCACCTTCCGCGCCGCGCATACGGATCTGCCGCCCGGCCGCAACTTGGAAGAGCCGCGGAGCCTGTTGGAAGAAGCCCGCGCCAAGCTGCGTCGCCGCTTCCTCGATGCCGATGTCGGGATCACCGGGGCCAACATGTTGATCGCGGAAACCGGCAGCATCGTCACCGTCACCAATGAGGGCAATGCCGACCTGACGATGACGTTGCCGCGTGTCCACATCGCCATTGCCAGCATCGAGAAGATCGTGCCGACGTTGGAGGATGCGACGACCCTGCTGCGTGTCCTTGCCCGCTCGGCGACGGGGCAGGAGAATTCGGTCTATACGACCTTTGCCACCGGTTCTCGTCGCACGGACGACGCCGACGGCCCGAGTGCCTTCCACGTCGTGCTGCTGGATGGCGGTCGCTCGTCGCTGATCGGCGGGGCGTTTCAGGACATGCTGCGTTGTATCCGCTGCGGCGCCTGTTTGAATCACTGTCCGGTCTACGGCGCCATCGGCGGTCACGCTTACGGCTGGGTCTATTCGGGACCGATCGGTTCAGTGCTGACGCCAGGGCTGATCGGTATTGCCGAGGCGGCGAAACTACCCGGCGCTTCCACCCTGTGCGGCCGCTGCGAGGCGGTGTGCCCGGTACGCATTCCGCTGCCGCGCCTGCTGCGCCAGTGGCGGGAAAAGGAATTCGAGCAAGGATTGCAATCGAAGACAGCACGCTTCGGACTTGGCCTCTGGGCGTTTCTCGCCCGCCGCCCGCAGCTCTATCGCGCGGTTGTCGGTGTCGTTATGCGTATCCTCGGTCGGCTCGCCCGCCGCCACGGCAGCTTTTATAACCTGCCGTTCGCCGCCGGTTGGACGGCGGATCGCGAGCTGCCGGCGCCCGAGGGCCGCACCTTCATCGACCAATGGCGCGCCCGTGCCGGAGGCCATCGATGAGCGATAGTCGCAATGCCGTGCTCGGCAACTTGCGCCAGTCTCTGCGTCGAAGCGACGACCGTGCCACGGCTGAACACGCCGTAGAAGCCCGTCTCGCTACCCACGCCGCCAACCTGGTGCCCGAGCGCGGGCGCAAGAACCGTGTCGGCCTTATCGAACTGTTCATCGCCGAGGCCGCCAAGGTGGATGTCACCATCGATCGGGTCGATGCTCTCGCCGCCGTGCCGCGCGCCATTGCCGCTTATCTCAGCACTCATAACCTTCCGGCTAAGGTCACCGTGGCACCCGATCCCGCTCTCGATGCTGTGCCGTGGCAGGATCAGCCGACGCTCGGCGTGCGCCGGGGCAACGCCGATGCGCGTGACGCGGTCACCGTCACCGGTGCCTTCGCTGGCGTCGCCGAGACGGGCACGCTGGTCCTTCTTTCCAGTCCTGACTCGCCGACCGGGCTGAACTTCCTGCCTGACGCTCATATCGTCGTCATGATGGCGGATCGCATGCTTGGCACCTTCGAGGACGTGTGGACTCGCGTCCGCAGCCGTGGCGAAGGTTTCATGCCGCGCGCCGTCAATTGGATCACCGGTCCGTCGCGCAGCGCCGACATCGAACAGACTCTCCTGCTCGGCGCCCACGGACCGAAAAAGCTGCATCTGGTGCTGATCGATGAGCCAGGAGCGTGAATCCGCAATCCGCCGTCGGTTAACGCGCGAGGAGCGCGAGCTGTGGCGGCGTACCATGGCCGATGTCCATCCCCTGCGCCGCAAACGCCGCCGCGAAGCCGAAACCGCTGACGTGCCGGAAGCCGCGCCCATCGTGCCCGCGCCGGAAGCGAAGCCACGTTCCGTAGCCGCCGCCCGTCCCGCCGCCCTGCTGCCGCGCCCGCAACCGGCGCCGTTGCCGCCCGACCTTGCTCCCGGCGACAGCCCCGGCGTCGACCGCCGCACAGCGACCCGGCTTCGGCGTGGCAAACTAGAAGTGGAGGCCCGTCTCGATTTGCATGGTCACGGTCGCGAATCGGCTCATCGGGCGCTCAACGCCTTTATCCAGAGTTCGGCTGTTGCCGGCCGGCGCTGTGTGCTGGTGGTCACTGGCAAGGGTTCGCGCGACGGCGGCATCGGCGTCATCCGCGCCGCCGTGCCGCAATGGCTGAACCTGGCACCGCTGCGTGAACACATCCTGTCTTACAACGCCGCCCGCCCACAGGATGGCGGCGAGGGCGCTATCTATGTGCTGCTGCGCCGTAAGCGCGAGAAGAAAACGTGACCCCCTTCGGGGTGCGCGTGCGCAACCTGCGTCGCGACCGGCGGGTGACGTTGAAACGTATGGCCGCCGATCTCGGCGTTTCTTCGGCCTATCTTTCGGCGCTCGAACATGGCCATCGCGGCCGGCCGGGTCCCGGTTTTGTCATGCAGATCTGCGACTACTTCAACCTGATCTGGGACGAAGCCGAGGAACTGAAGCGCCTGGCTGCGCTTTCACATCCCCGTGTCGTCGTCGATACCGAAAAGCTGGGCGCCAAGGCGACGGAACTCGCCAACCTGGTGGCCGAACGCATCGGCGAACTGGACGAGGAAACCGTTGACTGGCTGATCGATGAAATCCGCGGCCATGCCGGGCGCCGCCGGCGCGGCCCGACATACTAAGGCCGCTCGCTAGAGGATGAACCGGCTGAGGTCAGCGTCCTTGGCCAGGGTGCCGACCCGCTCGCGGACCAGGTTGGCGTCGATGGTCACCGTCTCACCGCCTCGTTCCGAGGCAGTGAAACTGATGTCTTCCAGCAGCTTTTCCATCACCGTGTGCAGCCGGCGCGCGCCGATGTTCTCGACACCCAGGTTGATCGCGGCAGCCAAGTCGGCGATTTCGGCAATGGCGTCGGCGGCGAAGACCAGCGTGACGCCTTCCGTTGCCATCAACGCGACGGCCTGGACGATCAGGTTGGCTTCCGGCTCGGTCAGGATGCGCACGAAGTCATCGCGCGTCAGCGCCTTTAGTTCGACGCGGATCGGTAACCGGCCCTGCAATTCGGGCAACAGGTCCGATGGTTTGGACATGTGAAAGGCGCCCGAGGCGATGAACAGAATGTGATCCGTCTTCACCGGACCATGCTTGGTGGCGACCGTGGTGCCTTCGATCAGCGGCAACAAATCGCGCTGTACCCCTTCCCGGCTGACATCGGCGCCGATACGGTCCGAACGCGCCGTGATCTTGTCGAATTCGTCGATGAAGGCAATGCCGTGATTCTCGGTGACGTTGATGGCCGCCCGGATGACCTGATCTTCATCGAGCAGCCGGTCGGATTCCTCGCCGATCAGAATGGTGTGAGAGTCGGCCACCGTCATGCGCTTCTTCTTGCTGCGCTTGCCGAAGGCTTTGCCCATGATGTCATTGAGGTTGATCATGCCCATCTGGGCGCCGGGCATGCCCGGCACTTCGAAGGTCGGCAGGCCGGGGTTACCGCTTTCCTCGATGTCGACCTCGATCTCCTTGTCGTCGAGCTTGCCTTCGCGCAGCAGCTTGCGAAATTTCTCGCGCGTCTCCTGGTGGGCGTTGTCGCCGACCAGCGCGGTCAACACCCGTTCCTCGGCGGCCAGTTCGGCCTTGGCTTGCACCTGCTTGCGCATCTTGTCGCGGGTCGTCGCGATGGCGATCTCGAGCAGGTCGCGCACGATCTGTTCGACGTCGCGCCCGACGTAGCCCACTTCGGTGAATTTGGTTGCCTCGACCTTAATGAATGGGGCCTGGGCGAGCTTGGCCAGACGCCGCGCGATCTCGGTCTTGCCGACGCCGGTCGGGCCGATCATTAGGATGTTTTTCGGCAGCACTTCCTCGCGTAGGCCCTCGTCCAACTGCTGGCGCCGCCAGCGGTTGCGCAGCGCCAGCGCCACCGCCTTTTTGGCGTCCTGCTGGCCGACGATGAAGCGGTCGAGTTCGGAAACGATCTCGCGCGGCGTGAAACTGGTACTGGTCATAGGCTTTCGACCACCACGTTTTCGTTGGTATAGACGCAGATGCCGGCGGCGACCTTCATGGCGCGCCGGGCGATGGCCTCGGCGTCCATGTCGTCGCGGTCGATCAGGGCACGCGCCGCCGCCAAGGCATAGTTGCCGCCCGAACCGATGCCGATCAAACCGTCCTCGGGTTCCAGCACATCGCCGGTTCCGGTCAGCACCAGCGACACGTTTGTGTCGGCAACCGCCATCATCGCCTCCAGCCGGCGCAGGTAGCGGTCGGTGCGCCAGTCCTTGGCCATTTCGACGGCAGCGCGCATCAACTGGCCGCGATACTGCTCCAGTTTTGCCTCCAGCCGCTCGAACAGGGTGAAGGCGTCGGCAGTCGCCCCGGCGAAGCCGGCGATGACGTTGCCGTCGGACAACCGGCGCACCTTGCGTGCGTTGGCCTTGATGACGGTCTGGCCCAAAGTGACCTGGCCGTCGCCGGCGATGACGACCTTGCCGCCCTTGCGGACAGACAGGATGGTGGTGCCGTGCCAGAGGTTGTCGTTCATCGGGTTCTCGCGGTCGGATTGCGGGAGGCGAAAGTGCGACGCGGTCGGTTCCAGAGGATTCCGCAGCAAGCGCAAAGGAAGGACGAAGCCTCGGCGAATCTGGTGGCGCCCAGGCCGCCGGTCAAGTGCCACCAGTCGATAACGAGGCACGCGGGCGATAATACCATTGCCCGTCCGTCCGCCTTGGTCCAGCATCGCTTCGGTTCCGCCACCGTCCATCGTCACGAGGGAACGTCATGCTCACCCTGCTCGCCTCCGTCACCTCTCCCTTCGCCCGCAAGGTCCGAATTGTCGCCGACATTCTTGGCGCCGCCGATCGGATTACCTTGCAGCCGACGACCACCGCCGATATCACCGGGCCCCTGCGCAAGATTAATCCGTTGGGTAAGATACCGGCCCTGGTGTTGGAAGACGGCAACCCGATCTTCGACAGCCGGGTGATCGTCGAGTATCTGGAAACCACGTTCGGAGACGGCCGCATCATCCCGCGCGACCCGGACAAGCGCTTTCGTCAGCTGACCCTGGCGGCGCTGGCCGAGGGGGTGAACGACGCCCTGCTGCTGATTTCCTATGAAGGTCGCTACCGCGAGCCCAATCAGGTCAGTCAGAAGTGGTTGGATCATCAGCTTGGCAAGGTCACCCGCGGGCTCGATTACATCTCCCGCCACCTGGAGGAATTCAAGGCGCCCGGCATTGCGGCCATCGGCTTGGCCTGCGCGCTCGGCTATGCCGACTGGCGCAAGCAACTCGATTGGCGCAAGCTTTATCCCAGTCTTGTTCCCTGGCTCGATGCCTTCGATAAGGCGGTGCCGGCCTGGCAGCGGACCAAGGCACCCGAAATGGACTGAGCCGGTCCCGCTGGCCTGCGTGCTGGCGAAGCCCGGCGCATCCTGTTAAAAGCCCCCGCAGCCGCCCCTGTCGGGCGGGACCGGCCATCGGCTTGAGGAGTTGGGCCCGTGCGCAAGGCCAATGTCGAACGCAATACCAAGGAAACCCGTATCGAGGTCGAAGTGAACCTGGACGGCACCGGGCAATATACGGTGGCGACCGGCATCGGCTTCCTCGATCACATGCTCGAACAGCTTTCCCGCCACAGCCTGATCGACCTGAAGGTCAAGGCGGAAGGCGACTTGCACATCGATTTCCACCACACCACAGAGGATACCGGTATCGCCATCGGTGAAGCGGTAGCCAAGGCGCTGGGCGAGCGCAAAGGCATCCAACGCTACGGCGCCGCCGTCATCCCCATGGACGAAACCTGCACGCGCGTCGCCATCGATCTGTCGAATCGTCCGTACCTGGTATGGAAGGTCGCCTTCTCGCGTCCAAAGCTGGGCGAGATGGATACCGAACTGTTCAAGGAATGGTTCCAGGCGTTCGCCCAGGCGGCTGGTGCCACGCTGCATGTCGAAAATCTCTATGGCGAAAACAACCACCACATCGTCGAGTCCTGCTTCAAGGGACTGGCCCGGTCGTTGCGTCAGGCCACCGAGATCGATCCCCGGCGGGCGGATGCCGTGCCTTCGACCAAGGGTACGTTGAGCGGTTCGATCTAGCCACCGGTCGCCGAGCGTCTGGAAAGGCCGCACATATGAAGCTGTATACCGTCCACTTGCGCCGTCATGGCCTCGATCCCGTCAAGGACATGATCCTGGTGGGGGAAGGGTTCTGTTGGCCGGCATTTTTTCTTGGTGGCCTGTGGGCGTTGTGGCACCGGCTTTGGCTGCCGGCGCTCGTCGTTATCGGGCTGGAGATCGGACTTGGGGTCGGCATGGTCTTGGTTGGTGCCGACGATCTGTCCGTTGCCGTCGCCGGCCTTGGCCTGCGCCTATTGGTCGGCTATGCCGGTAACGACGTTCGTCGCTGGGCGCTCCACCGGTGGTACTTCGTGCCGATGGGCGTCGTCGCCGCGCCCGATCTGGAATTGGCGGAACATCGCTTTCTTGCCGCCATGCCGCAGATCGCGGCCGCCATGCGGCTTTAGACCATGGCGGGCGAAACCGTCGTCATCGTCGATTATGGATCGGGCAATCTGCGTTCGGCGGCCAAGGCCTTCGAACGGATGGCCGGCGAGTCCGGCAGCGGCCAAAACATCGTCGTCAGCCGGGATCCTGATGCCGTGCGCCGCGCCGGGCGTATCGTGCTGCCGGGCGTCGGTGCTTTCGCCGACTGCCGCGCCGGCTTATTGGCCATCGACGGCATGACGGCGGCCTTGAGCGAAGCGGTGATCGACCGCGGCCGGCCCTTCCTCGGCATCTGCGTCGGCATGCAGCTGATGGCCAGCGTCGGCCTGGAGCACGGCCGTCATGAGGGCTTGGGTTGGATTCCGGGACAGGTCGAAGCGATCCGCCCGGCAGGCGGATTGAAGGTGCCGCATATGGGTTGGAACGAACTGATGCTCATTGCCGAGCATCGGTTGTTTGCCGGCATCGAGAATGGCCGTCACGCCTATTTCGTGCATAGCTATCATCTGCACTGTGCCAATCCGGCTCACGTTCTGGCGCGGGTCGACTATGGCGGTGCGATCACGGCTGCGGTCGGCCGCGACAACCTATTCGGTACCCAGTTCCATCCCGAGAAAAGCCAGGCGACGGGGCTGCGCCTGATCGCCAATTTCCTTACCTGGCGGCCCTGACCTGACGAGACGCCGATGATCTTTTTACCTGCCATCGATTTGAAAGACGGCCAATGCGTCCGTCTGCTGCGCGGCGAAATGGACCATGCCACCGTTTTCGATGCCGATCCGGCCGGCCGTGCCCGTCTGTTCGCCGATGCCGGCTGCGAATGGCTGCATGTCGTCGATCTCAACGGTGCCTTCGCCGGCCGACCGGTGAATGCCGCTGCGGTTGCCGCCATTGTCGAAGCCACCGGCATGAAGGTGGAATTGGGCGGCGGCATCCGCGACCTGGCGACGGTACGGCACTGGTTGGCGGGGGGTGTCGAGCGTGTCGTGCTGGGTACGGTCGCGGTGAAGAATCCATCCCTGGTCATCGATGCCTGCCGTGCCTTTCCCGGCCGCGTCGCCGTCGGCATTGATGCCCGCGACGGGCGGGTCGCGGTCGAAGGCTGGGCCGAGACCACGGATATCGCCGTGCTCGATCTGGCGCGGCGCTTCGAAGACATCGGCGTCGCCGCGTTGATCCACACCGACATCGCCCGCGACGGTGCCATGCAGGGTCCGGATATCGCGGCCACCGTGGCGTTGGCCCGTGCGGTCTCCATTCCGGTCATCCTGTCGGGCGGCGTTTCGTCGATGGCAGACCTCGGGCGCATTCGCGCCGAGGGCGGCGACGTGCTGGCCGGCGTCATCAGCGGACGCGCCGTCTACGACGGCCATGTCGATCCTGCCGCTGCCGTGCGGCTGCTGGCGGCGTGAAGGGATAAACCCATGCTCAAGGTACGCATCATTCCGTGCCTCGACGTCGATCGCGGCCGCGTCGTCAAAGGCGTCAACTTCGTCGATCTGGTCGATGCCGGCGATCCCGTCGAACAGGCTGCCGTCTACGATGCCGCCGGTGCCGACGAACTCTGTTTTCTCGATATCACCGCCAGCCACGAAAACCGCGACACCATCTTCGATGTCGTGGCACGCACAGCGGAACGCTGCTTCATGCCGCTGACCGTCGGCGGCGGCGTGCGCAAGATCGAAGACATCCGCGCACTGCTATTGGCCGGCGCCGACAAGGTATCGATCAATACCCAGGCGGTGCGCGAGCCGGAATTCGTGCGGGCCGCAGCCGAGAAATTCGGCACCCAGTGCATCGTCGTCGCCATCGATGCCAAGCAGGTCGGCGACGGCTTCGAAATCTTCACCCACGGCGGACGGCAGGGCACAGGCATCGACGCCGTCGCCTGGGCACGGCGTATGTGCGACTACGGTGCCGGCGAAATCCTGCTGACATCGATGGACCGCGACGGCACCGGCCAGGGATTCAACATCGCGCTGACCCGTGCCGTCGCCGATGCCGTGCCGGTGCCGGTCATCGCCTCGGGCGGCGTCGGCACCCTCGATCACCTGGTGGCAGGGGTGACCCAGGGCCATGCCTCGGCGGTGCTGGCGGCCTCGATCTTTCACTTCGGCACCTTTACCATTGCTCAGGCGAAGCAGCACTTGAAGGCGGCCGGCGTGCCGGTTCGCGACGACGTGGGAGAGCACCGATGAGCGATGCGGAGAATGGCGAACTGGCCCGGCTGTTCGCGCGTATCCAGTCGCGCCACGGCGCCGATCCGGACAGCTCCTACACGGCCCGGCTGTTCGCCGCCGGGCGCGCCAAGATCGCCGCCAAGGTCGGCGAGGAAGCGACCGAGACCGTCATC
>CANITX010000048.1 GCA_947470575.1 Rhodospirillales bacterium | reverse complement strand
CGCAGCATTTTCTGGGACTGGCCGGCATGCCGCGGCGCATTCCCGATTATCCGGACGTCTTTGCCGGTTGGAACTATGTTTCCAGCATCGGCGCCCTGATCACCATGTTCGGCACCCTGTTTTTCTTCTACGTCGTTTGGAAAACCTTCACGGCGGGCGAGAAAGTCGGGGCCAATCCCTGGGGCGAGGGTGCAACCACTTTGGAATGGACGGTGCCGTCGCCGGCGCCCTTCCATACCTTCGAGGAAACGCCCGTGATGAAGCCCGCCGCCGGCCACCATTGAGGCCGGGGCGAGCGGAGAGGAGCGGAGGCGCATGAACGCTCGGGGGCAGAGGCGGACGACGGCGATCGCCGTCGTAGCGGTGGTAGCGGGTATGATCGGCCTGTCCTTCGCCTCGGTGCCGCTGTACCGGCTGTTCTGCCAGGCCACCGGCTATGACGGCACGCCCCGTATTGCGCTGGGGGGCGTGTCTGCCGGCACTGTCGATAGCACCATCCGCATTACCTTCGACGCCAACACCAGCCGCGACCTACCGTGGCGCTTCGTTCCCGAGCAACGTGAGGTGCGGCCGCTCCTGGGCGAGGAGGTGCTGGCGACCTATCGCGCCAAGAACCTGTCGCAGAAAACGGTTGCTGGATCGGCGGTTTTCAATGTGACGCCGGAGAAGGTGGCGGTGTATTTCAACAAGATCGAATGCTTCTGCTTCACCGAGCAGGTGCTGCAGCCGGGCCAGGAAGTCTCGATGCCCGTACTGTTTTATGTCGATCCGGCGATTCTTAACGACCCCGATGCCCGCGACGTCAAGGCGATCACTTTATCTTATACCTTCTATCCGGCAACCAACGACGCCCCGGCGACCGTCGGTGCCCCGCAAGCTAGGCTGGGCACCATCAAGACGCCGGGCGGCTGACTATACGCGACCCTGAGGAGAGCGTTTCATGAGCGAGGCGACCAAAAAGCATCCTTGGCACATGGTGGAGCCAAGTCCGTGGCCCTTCATCGGTAGTCTTGCCGCATTGGGCATGGCGGCCGGTGGCATCTATTACATGCACGGGGGCACTATCCTCGGGTTTCTGGCCGGATTGCTATTGCTGTTCTACGTCTTCTACGGTTGGTGGCGCGATGTTGTCCGCGAAGCCAACAGCGGCCATGACCACACCGAACCGGTGCGCCACGGCCTGCGCATGGGGATGATCCTGTTCATCGCCTCCGAGGTGATGTTCTTCTTCGCTTTCTTCTGGGCCTATTTCCATTCCAGCGTTCCTTTCCTCAGCGTCGTCGCCCACACCGTCTGGCCGCCGGAAGGCATCGTGCCGATGGAAACCTGGATGTTGCCGTTTCTCAACACGCTGATTCTGCTGACCTCGGGCGCTACCGTCACCTATGCCCATCACGCGGTGCTCATCAACGACCGCCGGAAGATGCTGTGGGGCACGGGCCTTACCTTGCTACTCGGGTTCATTTTCCTCGGTGTGCAAGCGCACGAGTACGGTGAAGCCGCCTTCACCATCAAGGACGGCATCTATCCCTCGACGTTTTATTTGGCCACCGGGTTCCATGGTTTTCATGTCATGGTCGGCGCCTGCTTCCTGACGGTTTGCTATTTCCGCATGCTGAAGGGTGACTTCACCCCTAAGCAGCATGTCGGCTTCGAGGCCGCCGCCTGGTACTGGCACTTCGTCGACGTCGTCTGGCTGTTCTTGTTCATATGGGTCTACTGGTGGGGTAGCGCTGGCTTCCATCACCCGATGAGCTGATTCGGCGCAAAGCCGGTGGCGAAGATCATGCGGATCGACGCCACCGGTCGAACGCTTGCCAGGGTGGGCGGGCGTCCCCATATCCAGCCGACCCGGAACGGTCGCAGATAGGGATGCCACATATGACGTCTGCCGCCAAAGGTGAACCGGCGATCCCGGCCCTGCCGCAGTCCCTGCCGCGCTATGCCAATCCGCTGATCGACTGGCTGCTGTCCGACGGTTGGAACATCGTCGATAGCGGCGAGTTGCTCAAAGCTCTCGCCGTCCGCATGTTGACCGAGGGGATCGATGTGTGGCGCATGCGGATGACGCTGCGCACCCTGCATCCGCAGGTTATCGGTGTCAGTTTTACGTGGCTCAAGGGCCAGGGCGATGTGGAGGTCTATGAGGCGCCGCATGCCATCCTGCAAACCGATGAGTACCGCAACAGTCCCTATGCCGCCATCTTCGACGGAGCCGGGGGTGTGCGGCGGCGACTCGACATTCTCGGCGCCGTCCTCGACTATGGCGTGTTGACGGATCTGAAAGCCGAAGGCGCCACGGATTATGTCGCCATGCCGCTGGTTTTCTCCGACGGCAAGATTAACGCCATTACCTTTGCCACGCGCCGGCCCGGCGGTTTCTTCTCCGGCGAGTTGAGCCAGATAAATGACATGTTGCCGGTGTTGGCCCGATTGGTCGAGGTGCATGCCATGCGGCGGACGGCCAAGACCTTGCTGGATACCTATCTTGGCCCCCATACGGGCGAGCGGGTGCTGAACGGCCATATCCGGCGCGGCGACGGTGAAGACATCGCGGCCGTAATATGGTTCTGCGACCTGCGCAATTCGACGGCACTGGCCGAATCCATGCCGCGGTCGGATTTCCTGGGAATTCTCAACGATTACTACGATTGCGTTGCCGGTGCCGTTGTCGATCATGGGGGCGAGGTTCTACGCTTCATCGGCGATGCGGCACTGGCCATTTTCCCAACGAGTGGAGGCGGTGCCGGTAAGCGGACTTGTTCCTCCGTCGAATGCGCCGCCGCTGCCGCACTCGCCGCCGCGGCCGAGGCCGAGCGGCGTCTTGACGATCTCAATGAACGTCGTGCGGCGGGAGGCCAGCAACCGTTGGGGTTCGGATTGGCGCTGCATATCGGTGAACTAACCTATGGCAATATCGGCGTACCCGGCCGCCTCGAATTCACCGTGATCGGCACCGCGGCCAATGAAGCGGCTCGCTTGGAAGGGCTGAGCAAGCCTCTCGGACATCGTTTGATCGTTTCCGACGAATTCGCGAGAGCCTATCCGGCGCCCTGGATATCGCTGGGGCAGCATCGATTGGCAGGGGTGGCGGCGCCACGCGAGGTGTTTACCCTGTCCGGCGAGGCGCTGAGCGCCATGCGTACGATTCCTGCTACGGCCGCGGCCTAGGCAAAATCCGAGATTGATAGGGCGAGGCGGCTCTTTTCGGAGCCATGATGCAGGGGCTTTCTTGCAAGCCTTTGCCGATTCTTGGGTTTCAGGCAATATGCCGGTCATGGCCGATATCGAATCCGTAGCGACCCTGCTGGCGCGCAGCGATCCCCGTATTTCCGACCAGCTCGAGCTTCTGGCCGACATGGGGCAGGATTTTGCCGCCGCGATGGATATCGAAGCGACGCTCGCCCGCGCGCTCGAACGCATCACCCAATATATGTCGGCGGCGGGCGGTGCTTTATTCATGCTCGATCCGAGCGGGGAGACGCTGACCTGCCAAGCTTGCGTCGGCGCCACCGACATCACCGGGCTGACCCTAAAGAAGGATCAGGGCATCGTCGGGCGTTGCGTGCAGAACAACGTTGGCGAGATCGTCCGCGATGTCAGCAAGGACCCGAACTGGGCCAATCAGGTCGATAAGCAAACCGGCTTTACCACCAAGTCGATTCTCTGCGCTCCACTGAGCGTGCGCGACAAGCGCATCGGCGCCATCGAAATGGTCAATAAGCTGAGCGTGGACGGGCTGTTCACCGATGCCGACCTGCACATGTTGCAAGCCCTGACCTCATCGGCGGCACTCGCCATCCTCAACGCTCGCATGGCGACCGCTTTGGTTGAACAGGAGCGGGTGCGGCGCGAGTTGGAACTGGCTGCCGAAATCCAACGCAGCCTGTTGCCTGAAACTCCGGCCGTCGGCTTTCCGGTCTATGGTGTCAATGTTCCGGCACGCACGGTGTCGGGGGACTTCTACGATTTCTTTTCGTTGCCGGACGGCCGGATATTTTTCAATTTAGCCGATGTCTCCGGCAAAGGCATGAACGCCGCCTTGCTGATGGCCAAGACCGCCAGCCTGTTCCACTGTCTGGGCAAGACCCTGCACCAACCCGGCAGGTTGTTGGCTCAGATCAACGCCGAAATTTGCGAAACGGTCACACGCGGCATGTTTGTCACCATGCTAGCGGGCATCTATGACGTGAAGGCGGGCGTCGTACGATTGGCCAATGCCGGCCACGAACCGCCGCTCCTGCATCGCCCCGATGGTACATTTGAGGCCTTTCCCGCCGAATCGCCGCCGCTCGGCATCATGCCGATGCCTATCGACGACGAAAGCTTTCCTGAAATCGAGGTACGCCTTGACGGCGGAACCCTGTACGTTTTCACTGACGGCCTGACGGCCTGACGGCCTGACGGCCTGACGGCCTGACGGCCTGACGGCCTGACGGCCTGACGGCCTGACGGAGGGTTACGTTGCCGAAGGCGGAACCCTGGAGGTGGCCGGCCTCAAGCGGTTGATCGGGCACAATGCGGGGCGCCCGCTTGCCGAGCGTCTGGCGGCGATTGTCGGCCATGTTCGGCGCGAAGGTGCGGTATTGCGCGACGATCTGACGATCTTGGCTGTTGACGACCGGCGATGAGGCCGCGGCAATGAGCGGAGTCGATTTCGCCGGTGGGCGGCAGGTCCATGATGGAAGGTAAGACGTTCGAACCTGTTCTTTCTTTCCATTTCGAGGCCCGAGCCGACCGCTTGAAGGGGGTGCGCGAAAAGATGCTGGAATGCGCGACCCGCTGCGGCTGCAGCGAGGCCCTCGCCCGCGATATTGTCATTGCTGTCGACGAGGCCTGCCAGAACATTGTCCGACATGCCTATGCCGGTCAGGGCGGGCCGGCCGTCCTGGAATGCCGCTTGGTGGGTGGCGACTTGGAAATTCTATTGAGCGATTCCGCCCCCGCTGTCGATCCAGCAACGATCAAGCCGCGTGACCTGGATGACATTAGGCCTGGGGGGCTCGGCGTCCATTTCATCCGTACGGTGATGGATACCGTCGAGTTTCAGCCTTCACCGACCGGTGTAGGCAACCTGCTTCGTATGACCAAGAAAGTTCGTTGAGATGGTACCATGCAGCACGAAGTAACGGAGCGGAGCGGCGCGTTTGTCGTCGCCTTGCATGGGGACGTCGATCTCGACACATCCCCCTCGGCGCGTAAAATCTTGCTCGAATGCGTCGGTAAACGCCGACCGGTATTGGCTGACCTGTCGGGCGTCACCTACATCGACAGTTCGGGTGTCGCCTCGCTGGTCGAATCACTGCAAAGCGCCCGCAAGGGGGGATCGACTTTTGCATTGGCGGCTGTAAGCGAGGCCGCCATGCGCGTCCTGCAACTGGCCCGCCTCGACAAGGTATTTACCATCTACGGTTCGGTCGACGACGGCCTGGCCCGCGACGGCTGAGGCGGCGAAGCATGCCCGTTCGCCACGAGCCGTGGACCGCAGCCCGCATGGTTGAGCGGGTGGGTCGTCGTGTCGTTGGCGCCATTGAAGAGATTGGCCACTGCGGTGTGCTGCTTGGCGAAAGTGTCTTCTGGCTGGTGGCGGGCCGCAGGTTGCGCCAGCCGGTTCGCCTCGCGGCCACCTTTACCCAGATGATGGAAATCGGGGTTCAGGCGTTGCCCATCGTTGCCATGATGGCGGCGACCATCGGCGTGATGTTGGCCATCCAGGGTATCCATACCTTAAAGATTTTCGGTGCCGAGTCTCAGGTGGTGATCGGCATCTCGCTGTCGGTAACTCGCGAGTTCGCGCCGCTGATCACGGGAATCCTGGTCGCCGGACGTTCCGGCTCGGCGTTGGCGGCGCGGCTTGGCACTATGCAAATCAACCAGGAGGTCGATGCTCTGAAGGTCATGGGTATCAACCCGGTGCGGTTCCTGGTCGTGCCGGCACTGGTCGCCATGGTGATCATGTTGCCGTGCCTGACTATTTTTGCCGACCTCATCGGGCTGCTGGCCGCCGGGTTCTATGTTCGCTTCGATCTTGGCATCAGCATGGCTGCCTATGTCGACCAAACCATCGACTTTCTGTCGGTTGACGATGTCATGCACGGTTTGAGCAAAAGCGCGATCTTTTCGATTTTGATCGCCGTCATCGGCGTGGTTAACGGCGTTGGCGTTCAAGGCGGCGCCGAAGGTGTCGGCCGCGTCACGACGCGTGCTGTTGTTCTGTCGATTTCAGCCATTGTCATCACCGACATGCTGTTCGCCTTCGTGGTGACCCGAGCATGAGCAATGCTGCCTTCCCTGCGGTTGCCATCGCTGCGCCGCCGCCAAGGGTGGTGATCGAGGTGCGCGATCTGGTCACCCATTACGGTCCCCGAGAAATCTTGCACGGTATCAGCATGGATGTGCTGCAGGGCGAGATCATGGTCATCATGGGCGGCAGCGGCTCGGGCAAAAGCACGCTGTTGCGCCATCTGATGGCATTGGAGCGTCAGACCTCGGGCACCATGCGTATCCTTGGTGAAGATATCGACGATCTGTCGTTGATCGAGATGACCAATCTGCGCCGCAAGCTGGGCGTTGCCTTTCAGGGCGGGGCTTTGTTCAGCTCGATGACGGTTGGCGAGAATATCATGCTGCCGCTGATGGAACATACCGACCTCGATCGCCAGACCATGGAGATCATGGCGCGCATGAAGCTGGAGGTGGTTAATCTTTCCGGCTTCGAAAACTTGATGCCGTCGGAACTTTCGGGCGGCATGATCAAGCGGGCCGCGATGGCGCGCGCCATCGTCACGGATCCCCGCATCCTGTTTTGCGATGAGCCGTCTGCCGGTCTCGATCCGGTGGTTGCCTCTTCGCTCGACGATTTGATTTTGCTGATGCGCGATGCCATGCGTATGACGGTGGTGGTGGTCACCCATGAATTGGAAAGCGTCTTCAAGATTGCCGATCGCGTGACGGTCCTCGACAAGGGTAACATCCTGTTTATCGGGACTGTCGCTGAGCTACGTGCCCATCCCAGCGAACGGATTCAAAACTTGCTCCATCGCCGTCCGGAAGATGACACCATCGATCCCGATGAATATCTCCGTCGCCTGACGGGAGAGGACAGCCTAGAAAGTACACGCCCATGAGAACGGGAAAATTCAGTTATTTTGCCGTCGGGCTGTTCGTTATTTCCATGTTGGCCGTGTTGATCGTCGCTATTGCCTTGTTGACGGGGCGGACAGGGGCCACCGATGCCTACTTCACGACCTATCGCAATGTTACCGGCATCAAGTTCGGAACCCAGGTGCTTTACGAAGGCTATCCGGTTGGACAGGTCGAGCGGGTGACGCCGCAACCCGAACAGGGGCGCATGCGCTTTCGCGTCGACTTCACGGTCACCGAGGGTTGGCGCATTCCCAACGACAGCGTTGCCGAAATCGCTGCGCCGGGATTGCTGTCCGCCATCACCGTCAGTATCCGTGCCGGGAAAAGCGCTACCCCCCTTGTTCCCGGAGCACAGGTCACCGGTCAGGAACGCAGCGACATTTTCTCGGTCGTTTCATCGGTGGCCAGCGATTTTGGCGATCTTAGCGAGACCTCGCTGAAGCCCTTGCTGGCCAATCTGAACCGTGCCGTTCAGTCATTCGCCGACGTCATGGAAAAGGAGGCGCCCAAGGTAACGGGCGACATTGCTTCGGTTTCCGGCGATCTGGCGCTACGGCTGCCCCGCATTCTGACAGACGCCGAAGTCATCGCGGCCAACCTGCAGGGGATCAGCGCAGAGGTTAAACATTTGCTGCAGCCTGCCACGGGCGAATCACTCAACGATCAGATCCGTGGAATCTTGAGCAACGTGAATGCCGCGACCTCCGGCTTTTCCCAGCTGGCGGGCGAACTGCAATCGACGCGGGCGAATGCCGATCAGCTGCTGACCGAACTGGGGGGGGGTCGCCCGCGAATTGAATACCATGGTGGGCGATAACCGCCTTGACCTTGAGAAGACCGTGATCGACCTGCGATATGTTTTGGAGTCGGTGACTCGCCACGTCGACGCGATCACCCAGAACCTGGAAGGCGCCAGCCGCAATATGAACGAGTTCGCCCGGCAGATCCGCAAGAATCCGGGCGTTCTAATCGGCGGCAAGCCACCGGGCGACACGGCCGTGGAGGAGTAGGCCGAATGCCGTATTTCACGCGGTTGTTCGCCATCGTGCTCCTGCTAACGGTCGGAGCTTGCGCACAAGAACCGGTTCCGCAAGATAGCTTTTATCGACTGGGACCTGCGGTGGCGACGGCGCCCGTCGCTGCACCGTTGCGCGGCACCCTGGAGATCGACCGTTTCCGCGCCGAGGGGTTAATCGCCGGCCGGGCCATCGTGTACAGCCGGGCCGGACAGCCGCTGCGACTTAACGAACACCACTACCATTTTTGGGCGGAACCCCCATCCGTGCTGCTGCAGGAGCGGTTGGTGGCCTTTGCGCGCACTGTCCGTCTGGCCGATCGAGTGGTGACGCCGGAAACGAGGATCGATCCCCAGTACGCGGTGACGGGACGCATCGGCCGGCTCGAGCAAGTGCTGGGGCCGAGTCCGCATGTTGTCGTGTCCTTAGAGATGGCTTTGCGCCAAGTCGGTTCCGACCGTGCCCCGTTGCTTGGCACCTATGAGCGGGTGGAGCCGGCGGCGGATGCTTCGGTCGGGGCCGCGGTCGCCGCTATGGATCAGGCGATCCTTCAGATTTTTTCGCGGTTCCTTGCCGATATTGCCGCCCGTTGACCGACGTCGTTTCAACGATTACCGACAGCCGGCGCGGATGGGATCGGTTCGCGGAGCGGTAAGATTCTGCCGGACGGCCGAATCGCGATATCCCCTAACATTAGAGGGTGAGGACTGCCGGCCGGTGGCCTAACGATCATGGCCGTCAGTCGAGATCTAGAGCCCGCTTGTATAGGTCCAGCAAAGCTTCTTGTTCCTGGCGGTCGGACCGGTCCAACTTGCGCAGGCGGATGACTTGGCGCAGGGTCTTGACGTCGAAGCCTGCAGATTTCGCCTCGCTGTAGACTTCCTTGATATCGGCGGCCAGCGCCGCCTTTTCTTCTTCCAGCCGCTCGATCCGCTCAACCAGGGACCGCAGCCGATCTGCCGCCAGTCCGCCGACCTCGTTGCTCGACCCGTCCGCCATTGAAAGCTCCTGACCATTCGTCGTCGCTGGGCGTCATAGCCCAGCCAGGGTCGGGCGGCAAGGGCGGCTCCCATGCCTCCAGCCGGCGGTTGCGTTTCACGGCTGGATCGTCGACCATGGCACCTCCCGAAAAGGGGGAATTTGGGTGGCAATTTACGATCTCGGCGATCTTTGTATTCTCCTGGTCGACGATAACGCCTTTATTCGAGGTGTGTTGGAAAGTCTGTTGCGACAGTTCCGTGTCGGCAGGGTGCTCACGGCGAGTAGTGGGGAGGAGGCGATCGACAGCTTAAAAGTCGGCGGTGCCACCATTGCCGTCGATATTGTCATGGCCGATTTAATCATGAGTCCGATCAACGGATTATTGACGTTGCGCTGGGCACGCAACGCGCCGGAATCGCCGAATCGATTTATTCCTTTCATCATGATTTCGGGGGCGGCCGACCAGGAGAATGTCATCGCTGCCCGCGACCACGGTGTTACGGAATTTATGGTCAAGCCCTTTTCCGCAGCCAATGTCTACCGCCGGCTTCTTGAAGTCATCGACCGGCCCCGCCAGTTTGTGGCGACCAACAATTATTTCGGCCCAGACCGCCGACGGCGCGACATTGGCACCCGCGATGTGGAGCAGCGGCGGATGCGAGAAGAAGATATCACCATCGTCCGTTCCGGGGGTGACGTCGTGCAGACGAAAACCAGCAGCGCGGTGTGGTACTTTCGTTTGCCGAACAATCTGCGCGCCAAGGTTGGCGGTTCCCTGGTCGGTCGCAGTGCCGGTGGCGAAATCCCCACGGCACTCCTTGAACAGGCAGAAGCGGAACTGCAACGTGCCGCATTCGACTTCACCGAATGGGCGCGGCGTTATATCGCCGATCTGACCAACCTTTGCGATGAGGCGTTGAAGGTGGTGGGTAGCCGGGCCAAACAATTCGAAGCCATCAACCTGATTGCTCACGAACTACGGGGCCAGGGTGGCACATTTGGTTATCCGCTGATCACGACCTTTGCGACGATGCTCTATTCCGCAACGGGCGAAGGTCGCCGAGAGGACGACAACGGCGTCGAAATTGCCAGGGCGCATGTCGATGCCATGCGGGCTGTCATCCGCGACAAGGTTTCCGGCGATGGCGGCGATGTGGGTCGTGCCTTGACGGCCGGGCTGCGCGCAGCGATTCAACGACAGTCCGTGATTGGTTGAGGTAGGGCGTCCGTCGGTACTACCGTCGGCAGCTTTAGTAGTGCGCCACCTGGTAGATGTCGGGGTTATCCAGGATCGGTCCCATAGCGGTGGCTAGGATGTCGGCCCAACAGGCGGCGCCATCGGCGGTGGCTATCAGGTCCTGACGAATTTCGATGGCACAATAGGCATGGCCGGCGGCAGCACCGTGAACGTCAATGGTGTAGGCAACGTCGCGACCGGAATAGGGCTCGTTGTCGCCCACGGTCAGACCGGGGACGGAGCGTAGCGCGGCCAGTAGAGGCTGCGCCAGTCGCGGGTCGCGATCCCACAGAACACCGACATCCCAAGGACGCTGGATGCCATTCAGGCTGGGGGTAAAGCTATGTATGGCCAAGAGGGCTGGCGGTTCAAGGCCGCGGCGCATGCGGACGATCTCGGCGGCAATCGCTTGATGGTAGGGCCAAAAAAAGGCGTCCATACGGGCGAGTACCTCGGTGTCGGTCAGATGGAAGTTGCCGGGGACGGGAATGCCGTCGCTGGCATTTGGCATCATGGTCGGGTCGCCCGGTGGGCGATTGCAGTCGACCAGCAGGCGCGAATAGCCGGCGACAACCGCGGGTGCGTCCAGGCGTGCCGAAAGCAGGCGGGTGACGTCGGCGGCGCCGATGTCGTAGGCGATATGCCGGTCGAAATAAGCTGCCTCCAGTCCAAGCCTAGCCATCGCCATGGGGATCGCCCGGCTGGCGTGGTCGCAGACAATCAGCAGCCGCGCCGTTCCCTGACGGTTCAGGACGGTGACGGGCGGTGGGTCGCCTGGGCCGATCAGGGGTAGGACGCTGTCTATCATGATGCCGGGAAGGAGCAAGGTTCTAGCGAATATCCTGCGGCAGCGAAAAGGTAAAGCACCGCATCCGGGCGTTGCCCTGTGACAGGGGGTTTCGGCTATACTTGAACGAAATGGAGGATGGTTGCCATGCTGCAAGAAACACTCGGCCGTTATGCGGTCTCCCTTAAGTTCGCCGATCTGCCGCCCCTCGCCAAGCATCATGCCCGGCGTGTCGTGCTCGACTGGTTTGCGGCCACCATTCCCGGCGGCATCATCCAGCCGGCAACCGGTATCGCCAAGGCGTTGAGCGAAGAGGTCGGGCGCGGTGGCGCTCGTCTGGTGCCCTCTGGCCAGCCGGCCGGGGTGCGCGCCGCCGCCCTGATCAACGGCACAGCTGCCCATACTATCGAATTCGACGACATCTTCCGCGACGGTATCTATCACCCTGGCGCGCCGACCATCGCCGCGGCGCTGGCCGCGGCCCAGGCGACCGGGGTTGACGGCTCGCGTTTCCTGGCCGGCGTCGTTGCCGGTTTCGAAGTCGGCAACCGCGTCGCCCGGGCGATGGGAGCACCGCACTACGCCATGTGGCATATGACGGCGACAGTCGGCTGTATCGGCGCCGCCGCTGCCGTCGCCAATATCCTGGGTCTGACACCCGAGCAGGCGGCGCACGCCATCGGCAACGCCACCACCATGGCGGGCGGCCTGCAACAGGCCTTCCGTTCCGACGCCATGACCAAGCCGATGCACGGCGGCCTTGCCGCCCAGTCGGGCTGTACCGCTGCGATGACGGCGAAGGCCGGAGTCACGGCGGCGGCGCGCATGCTCGAAGGCGAGGTTGGCTTCGGCATGGCTACCGGCAAAAACGTCGATTGGAATTCGGTGACGGCCGACCTGCAGGGCCACTTCACGGTTACCGAGATGACCCAGAAGAACCATGCCTGCTGCGGCCACAACTTCGCCGCCGTCGACGGCGTCATTGCGCTGCGCAACGAGTACAAGCTGAAGCCTGCCGACGTTCGTCGGGTGCGAACCGGGGTCTATGGCAAGGCGGTGGAGATTGTCGGCAGTCCGGATCCGAAGACTTCCTACGAGGCCAAGTTCAGCCTGCCCTATTGCGCCGCCGTGGCGCTGCGCGATGGCCGGGCGCGCATGGCCGCCTTCGAGCCGCACATGCTGCACGACCCCGAAATCCGCGACATTATGAAGCGGGTCACGGTGGAAAAAGACGATTGGGCGGATGCGGGCTTTCCCACGCGCCGTTCGGCCATGGTGTGGATCGAAACGACGGACGGGCGCACCCTGGAACACCGCGCGCCGACCCGTAAGGGCGACCCGGAAAATCCGCTGACCGACGAGGAACTCAACGACAAGTACCGGGAACTGGTGCCGCCGGTGACCGGCGAAGCCGTTGCCAAGGAACTTCTCGATGTCCTATGGCGGGTGGATACGGTGACCGATCTCTCTCGCCTGCCGATGGGCGCCGAGGTGGCAGCCGCAGCCGCGCAATAAGGCTGCCCGGTCAACGTCCGATTTCGGGGAGCAAACTCCGCGCCACGGCTGTGTCCAGTGCCTCGTAGTCGCCGTAGCCGATCAACTCGTATAGTTCGGCACGGGTCTGCATGGCGTCCAGCATGCCCTCGGGCGTGCCGTGCCGGCGCAGATGGGTGTAAAGCGCGTCCATCGCCTTGGCTGCGACGCGTAACGCCGAGACCGGCCAGATGACGATGCGATAACCCATGGCCTGGAACTCATTGGCGCTGAAATAGGGCGTGCGGCCCCATTCCGTCATGTTGGCCATTAGCGTACCGCCGACCTCCGCGGCGAAGGTGCGGAACTCATCGGCCGAGCGCAGGGCGTCGGGAAAGACGATGTCGGCACCGGCTGCACGGTAGATCCTGCCCCGGCGGATCGCCTCGTCGAGACTTTCAGCGGCGGCGTCGGTGCGGGCGATGATCTGCATGCGGCTGCGCGCCCGAACCGCGGCGGCGATCTTAGCAGCGGCGTCCTCGGCAGGAACCAGGCGCTTGTCATTGAGGTGGCCGCACTTCTTCGGCAGCTGCTGATCCTCAATGTGGATCGCCGCTGCACCTGCTGCCTCCTCCAGTTCGCGCACGGTACGCATGGCGTTGAGAACGCCGCCATAGCCGGTATCGGCGTCGACGATTAGGGGCAATCCGGTGGCGCGGTGGATGCTGCGGACGTTGGCGCACAGTTCGTCGAGCCCGATGATGCCGAGATCCGGCAATCCCATGCTGGCGGTCAAGCCGCCGCCGGAAATGTAGAGAGCTTCGAAGCCAGCCCGTTTGGCAAGCAGTCCGGCCAGCGCATTGACGGCCCCAGGTGCCGCCAGTATCTGCGGGCGGTTCAGTAGGGTGATCAGTCGTTGTCCGGGAAGTATTGGATCGGTCTCAGTTCCCTCAAGCCAAGTCACGGCACACCTCCCTTACCGCAGTGGCAGATCGGGGCTGGGCAACCGTTCAGCCGCGCCAGAATCCCCGCGTCAGCATGACGAGAACGGTGAAGAGCTCCAACCGACCCAGCAACATCCCGACCGACAACAACCACTTGGCAGCATCGGGAAGAGATTGGTAGGTCCCTGTGGGACCAATGATTGGGCCGAGACCGGGGCCGACATTGGCAAGGGCAGCTACGGCCCCCGACAACGCGGTGACGAAATCGAGCCCGAGCATGCCAAGTCCGAGGGCGATGGCGGCCAAGCTGATTCCAAACAAAAAGAAAAAGCTGAGTACCGAAACGATAACCTCGTCGGGAATCGGCCGGCGGTTGTAATAGGGAATGAATACGCCATGGGGCTGCAACAAGTGATGCATCTGGCTGCGAGCGGCGGCGTAAAGGATACGGAAGCGAAAGATTTTGATGCCGCCGGTGGTCGATCCGGCACAGCCGCCGACCATCATCAACATCATGAACATCGGCATGGAAAAGCTGCCCCAGGTGTCGAAGGCAGCAGAAGCATATCCGGTGCCGGTCATCATCGAGACCACATTCAGGGCACCCAGCCGCAATGCCCGTAAAAGATCGACGTCGGCACATAACCACAACCAGCCGGCGGCGGTGAGGGCGAAAACGCCTGCCGTTGCCAAAAACAGAGGAACCTGACCATCCTGGAGCAAGGCCAGCCTGTCGCCGCGCAAAGCGCGAAGGTAGGCAATGAAGGGCATGGCACCCGCCATCATGCCAACGGTGGCGATTGTATCGACGGCCGGGCTATCGAAGTGGGCGAGGGAAGCATCGGCCGTTGAAAAGCCGCCCGTGGAGATGGTGGTCATGGCGTGGACGACGGCTTCAAGGCCACTCATGCCCGCCATCCAGTAGGCAATGGCCAGGAAGAGGCTAAAGGCGAGATAGACGCCGCCGACGGCCGTGGCGATCTGTGCGGCGCGTGGCAAGGCGCGCTCCGATCGATCAGAATTCTCCATGCGGAACAATTGCATGCCGCCGATACGTAACATCGGCAGGACCGCAATGGCCATGACGATGATACCGATGCCCCCCAACCATTGCAGGATTCCCCGCCATAAAAGGATGCCGGGCGGTGCCATATCAAGTCCGGTAATCACCGTAGCGCCCGTGGTGGTGACCCCGGACATCGCTTCGAAAAAAGCGTCCGTATAGCTAAGGTTGAGTTCGCTGAAGGCGAAGGGCAAGGCAGCGAAGGCGGTCAAAGCCAACCAGCCGACGGCAGTTAACATGAAAGCCTGGCGCACATTGATCCGGGTGCCGCCCGAGCGGCTGGCCAAGGTCATGGAAACGCCGACAAACACGGTGACAGCGGCGGAGATGGCGAAAACCTGCCAATCGCGATGGCCGCCTAAGGAATCGACGACGGCTGGTACGCACATGCCGATGGCGAGTACCGTCAAAAGAATGCCCACGACCATGACGATGGGCCGGTAGTCGGTCACTGCGTCAGCCTCTTGTCAGTCTCTTCGCCTATCCGTGCAACGGTGCTCAAGCGTCCTAACGGCCGCATGTCAGATATGGCCGGGTGACGGCAAGCGGCTCGACGGGCGCCGGCGGGACCTACCTATTCCAAGTTCCGCCCGCTGCTGCCGATCATGGCAAGGAACTCGCGTCGAGTGGCCGGGTCCTCGCGGAATGCACCCAGCATGCGGCTTGTCACCATGGTGACACCGGTTTTGTGCACGCCGCGCGTGCTCATGCACTGATGTGCAGCTTCGATCACCACGGCGACGCCTTGCGGTTCCAACACATCATTGATGGTATTGGCAATCTGCGCTGTCAATTTTTCCTGAATCTGCAAACGTTTGGCATACATGTCGACCAATCGCGCCAACTTGCTGATGCCCACCACGCGGCGATGCGGCAGATAGGCGACGTGGGCCTTGCCGACGATGGGCACCATGTGGTGTTCGCAATAGGATTCGATGCGGATGTCGCGCAGGGCTACCATTTCATCGTAGCCGTCCGTTTCGTCGAACGTACGTTTGAGAAGATCGAAGGGATCGGCGTGGTAGCCGGCGAAAAATTCTTCATAGGAACGGACGACGCGGTTGGGCGTATCGACCAGACCTTCACGCGTGGGGTCGTCTCCCGCCCAACGGATCAGGGTACGAACGGCCTTTTCCGCTTCTTCGCGGGAGGGGCGGGGACTGCCACGATCGCCATCGACGACCGTCAGGGTCTTTCCAGCCTTGGGTTTTCCAGGCGTTGCGGCATCCATCGGTTCTGTTTTCCGTTGGTTGTTTAGGATCGCGTCCTTGAGTGTCACATCAAACCGATGGCCGACGGTCTTTCCGCCGTGCCGCAGATGCGACTTCGGGAAGCATAGATCAAAACATCATAAACTGGAAAGCGTCACCAGACCAACTGGTCGCGCAAGCATCCTAGTTCACCCTTCCGGATTGGTGCGGGCTGTCCAAGGAAAACGTCGGGACGGTCGCGTCAAAGCGCTCGCCACCCAAGGTTTCCATTTGATAGGACCCGGCCATGAAGCCCGAAGGGGTTCCAAGCGGCGTGCCGCTTGTGTATTCAAAGGATTGACCCGGCTGTAGCAGAGGCTGCTCGCCAACCACGCCATCGCCGACGACCTCATGGATGTTGCCTGTTGCGTCGGTGATGCGCCAGTGACGGGTCATCAGCTGGACGGCTTCCTTGCCATTGTTTTCGATATGCACGTGATAAGCCCAGACGAAGTGCCGGCGCTCAGGCTCCGATTGGTCTTCCAGGTAACGGGGTTGGACACGGATGGTGATGTCGCGGGTGGTTTCGGCATAGGCGGCGGTATTTGGGTAGCGTACGGCCATGGGCCGGCCTCATTCGGTAATTGGGACACGGGCACACAAAGCGCTCTACGCGGAATGCTTTAGCCTTTCCCAGATTATGGATCGCCGATGCAAAGTCCAGAGGCGACAGCTATCCACCTGAATTTGGCGGAGGCTGCTACGATGCAGGAGGTCAGGATGTTTTGGTCGATGTGTTGCTGTTTAGCAACACATCGAGCTGATTGTGGTGCGTCTCGATCACATATGCATGCCTGATATCTTGCTTTTCCTGGTCGTCCTCCTATAACCGATCCATAGGGAACCGCGTCGCGGGCGTAGTTCAATGGTAGAATGAAAGCTTCCCAAGCTTAAGACGAGGGTTCGATTCCCTTCGCCCGCTCCATTCTGACCGGTCGGGAGAAGGACGGCACCGATGCAGTTCCGAATTCCGGCCAAAACCCGCGCAGGAATCGGCTGAGGGTAACGACGGCGGACCAGGATGGGGCGCCGGCAAAACATTGAGGGATTCAGACGAGATGTTCTTGAAGCGCATGCTTCTGACCGCGGCCATCATGGCGATGACGCCGACGGTCCTGGCAACCACCGCTTTCGCGCAAGGCGGCGGTCTCTATGCCGGTGCGGGTGCCGGTGTATCGTTCGCTAACGATTCCGATGTCACGGGTTCCGGTATCAATACCCAGTTGGGTCTCGATACCGTCGGTACCTACCATGGAATGTTCGGTTACGCTTTCGACAACGGCTTTCGGACGGAGGTCGAACTCGGTAATCGCGACAGCGATGTCCAAAGCATCGGCGGCGCCACGAGCAGCCAGGGTACCGTTGGCCTCTTTCACGCGATGTTGAACGGTTATTACGACATCAACACCGGGACGAAATTCGTGCCTTATGTCGGTGCCGGTCTTGGCGTCGGGCTGCTGGACTTCGACGGTATCAACCCGATCGGTGGCGTACCGCTGAACGACAGCGACACCGTCTTTACTTATCAGGGCATCGCCGGCGTCAGCTACCGTTTCTCCGAGCGCGCCGATGTCTACGCCGATTACCGCTATATGGCGACGTCAGACGCCAACCTGACCACGTCAAACAACCGTGCCGTCGAATCCGATTTTTCCGACCATCGGATTATGGTGGGATTCCGGTTCTACTTCGGCGCGCCGAAGAAGGCGGAACCGGCTCCGACGCCGGTCGCCGCTCCTGCCGTAGCGCCTCCCGCCGCGCCGCCTGCCCCGCCGCCGGCACCAGCGCCAGCACCAGCACCGAAGGCAGAGGCACCTCGTAACTATCTGGTCTTCTTCGACTTTGACCAGTCGACACTGACGACGGATGCCCAGGCGATCATTCGTTCTGCCGCCACCGCTTTCCGTGAAGGCAAGATGGCCCGTCTGGAAGCGACAGGTCATGCCGACCGTGCTGGGCCGAATGCCTATAACATGCGCTTGTCCCAGCGTCGTGCCGAAGCGGTGAAGGCGGAACTTATACGCCTTGGCGTTCCGGCCAATCAAATCGGCACCAGCTGGAAAGGCGAGGAGCAGCCGCTGGTCCAGACACCGGATGGGGTGCGTGAGCCGCAAAACCGGCGTGTGGAAATCGTATTGAACTAAGCCTTCTTTCTCTCCCTACCTGGCACCGCGTTAAGGCGCCGGGTAGGGAGAAATGTCGAGCCGATACAAAAAAGCCGGGCGCTACGTAATGAAGCACCCGGCTTTTTAGTATGCGCGTATCTTACGAACTAAGGGATCGGAGCTGCCGGCCTGAACAGGGAAGCAACAGGCGCAGCACGCCGATCAGCGTGACTTGGCCTTTGTTGCAGGCGCCTTGACGCTAGATGCCTCGCGGGTCACTTCTGCGGTGCATTCGGTGGCGTCGTGAGTGGAGCTGAAGGATTGTTGCTCTGCGACGGCGGGCAAGGCTGCTGGCGGTGTGTTCAAGACAACATTGAAAAGTTCAGCTGCCCGCGGACAGAAAACCGCTCGGTCGGCGATGCTTCGTTGCGATGCCTCATTGGCGAGGCGGGTGACAAACGCATTGAGCCGCGGTTCGCCCTGACCGCCATAGGCCCGTTGGAAGGCGGAGCGAAGCATTTTGCCATGGGTAACCAACTCGCCCTCGAACTTTCGGGCAAATGCATTGAATTCGCCTTGCTGTCCACAAGTCAGCGCCGCCACCATCAGTTCCGATTGCAGCACCCGCATGTTCATGGCTTGACGTTCGCTGTTATCCACGCAACGCGCCATGGCCGGACCGGCCAACAGCGAGGCAACTGTCGCTAAGGCGACAATCGATGTCCGATGGTTGCGCATGGCGCCACCCCCTCCAGCTGGTTCGATCCAATCGCAACCGTTATCCGGCCGTCGGTGGCGAACGCCTAACGGTGGAAAACCGTTGGGAATCTACCTTGGCGCCGACTATGCCAGCATCTGCGAGCGCGGGCAACCGTTTGGGCACCTATCCTCATGGAGGGGGCCATGCCTGCTTTCGCTCGGCTCCGCCTTCTCCCTCTCCCTCCTGGGCGGCATCGTATATCGGCAGGTTCAGCACAACGCGCAGGCCAGGTTGATTGTCTTCCAAGCGGATGGTTCCACGATGCAGGCGGGCAACGGCCGCGACCAAGCTGAGCCCCAGACCGTTGCCAGGCGTCGAGCGGCTGGCTTCCGTTCGGTAGAAATGTTGAAGGACTTTCTCCCGCTCTGCCACGGCAATGCCCGGACCGCTATCAGCGATGACAAGGCGGCCTGTACCGTTGCAGCGCTCCAGGCTGACATGAATGTGCCCACCTTCGGGTGTGTACTTTACGGCGTTGTCCAAAAGGTTGGTCACCATCTGAAACAGCAGATCGCGATCGCCCATTACCGTGATGCCCGGAAGGAGGGCGGTCGAGACCTCCTGGCGGCGTTCAAGAGCAAGCGGTTCGTAAAGCTCGACTGCATCGGCCAATATTGCTGGGAGGTCCACCGGCAGCGTGTTCATCCCGCTCCCAGCTTCAATGCGTGCAATACGTAGCAGGGCAGTGAAGGTGGAAAGAAGCGTATCGGCGTCGGCTATGGCTGCATCGACGACCATGGCTTGCTCGGTCGAGGCATTTTTATCGCGCAAGCCTTCCAGGCGAGCGCGTAACCGCGTCAACGGTGTGCGAAGGTCGTGGGCTATGTGTCCGGAAACCTGACGGACGCTTTCCATCAATACTTCGATGCGGGCCAGCATCTCGTTGATACCGTCAGCGAGTTGATCGAGGTCGTCGCCGCGATTACCGCTGGGAACCCGCCGGGTCAGATCGCCGGCCATGATCGGACGGAATGCGCGCATGATGGCCTCCAGACGACGCAGGCTTGCCCGGCTCATCAGGATGCCTCCGAAGAGCGCCAGCAGTACGGTGGCCGTCAGACCCCAGCCTAGTGCCCGGCCGGCCAGTCGCCTCACCGCCGCCATCTCGCGCATGTCGCGGCCGACCAACAGGCGGAAATCGCCACGCAATAGAAAGGCCCGCGCTCGAGCCGTTCGGGGATTGTCGTCCTGCGGGCTGTTGGCCAGATGGAAGGTCAGCCAGCCGTCATGGGTCTCCACGATACTTGGCCAATGATCGATGTTGCCGACCACGGGCGTGCCGTTGGACTGGACCAGCAGGTAGACGGAGGAACCGTTGGGGTCGAACTCGATTCGCCGTGCCAGAACGTCGATCAACGCCGGCAATCCTAATCGTGCGTATTGCTCGGTCAGGCCCTGTACTTCCGCCTCGATCGTCTCTTCGGTTTGCTGGGCGATGTAGCCGGCCGTCGTCCAATAGATGACGGCCAGTAGCGCCAACATCGATCCGCCGAACAGCCCGATATAGAGCAACGCCAGACGAAATGCGGTGCTCAGCAGTATGCGTCGCGGCCCGTTGGCACTCTGCCCGGGAGCGTTATGAGTGAGATGAGCCACGGAGCGTGTATCCGGCACCACGGACGGTATGCAGCAGTGGCGTAGCGAAGCCTGAATCGATCTTGCGACGGAGCCGACTGATGTGTACGTCGATGACATTCGTCTGCGGGTCGAAGTGATAGTCCCAGACGTTCTCCAGCAGCATGGTGCGGGTTACCACTTGGCCGGCATGGCGCATGAGGTATTCGAGCAGGGAAAATTCGCGAGGCTGCAAATCGATCGACTTTCCGGCGCGGGCGACCCGACGTCCCAGAAGATCCATTGCCAGGTCATCGACGGTCAGCCGACTGCCGGGCGCATCCGACGGGCGGCGGCGATCGAGTGCCTCCATTCGCGCGAGCAACTCGGCAAACGCAAAGGGCTTAACCAGGTAATCGTCGCCGCCCGCTTTCAGTCCCCTGACCCGGTCATCGACCTCGCCGAGCGCACTTAGGAAGAGCACCGGGGTACGATTGCCGGCAGCACGAATGGTCTGCACGATGGTTAGCCCATCGACTCCCGGCAGCAGTCGGTCGACGATCATCGCGTCATAAGGCTCACTGGCAGCCAGGAACAGCCCGTCGCGGCCATTGGCAGCGTGATCTACCACATGCCCTGACTCCTTCAGGCCTTTGACCAGGAAGTGCGCGACTTCGGCGTCGTCCTCGATGACCAAGATACGCATGGAAAAATGCAGTTCTTCCTATCGTGCCAGGAGCTGGCCGATACCAGCATCCCGTGACCCGACCGATATCGTAAGTTCCGCGCGATAGCTCAAGTGATCGCCGCCCACTTGATGGTCGCGAAAGCCTATATCGCCACAGATACGCTCGTGAGGCAAAGCAGGGAAGAGGCTGGCACCCCGTCGGGGACCCGGCGGGGTGCCGGTCGCGATCAGCCTTTGGCGAGGCGGACCGCGACGAACAGGGGTT
>CANITX010000047.1 GCA_947470575.1 Rhodospirillales bacterium | reverse complement strand
GGGACAGACGGTATCGAACACCACGTCGATGATCATCACCGCGCTCCGCGCCTGAATCCGCATCCCCGAGCTTTGGCTTTCAACGGGATGGAACCCGCATTATAGAAGGCCTGCGACCAATAGTCGCCGCATCGGTTGGTGGATATTTTTGTGGAAAGTTGGATCTGGATTCCCATCACGCTGTTGGCGGCTTTGGTGCAGGCCATACGCACCGCCATGCAAAAGCAGCTGACGGCCGGCATGGGGATTGAGGCGGTAACGCTGGTTCGCTTCTTGTTCGGTCTGCCCTTTGCCGCAGCTTACCTTGTCGCCCTGATGGTCATCAACGGCTACCCGCTTCCGGAGCTGAACCTGACCTTCCTCGGCTCCTGCACGGCCGCCGCCGCCGCTCAGATCGTGGCAACCGCTCTGCTGATACAGCTTTTCTCCATGCGCAACTTTGCCGTGGGAACCAGCTATTCCCGGACGGAGGCCTTTCTCACCGGTTTGATCGGTGCTGCTTTCTTTGCCGAGATTATCGATCCGGCCGGTTGGGTGGCTATCGGCATCAGCGTCATCGGCGTGGTCGTGATGACCATCGCCGGCCGGCGTGTGGCCGGTCATTCCCTGATGCTATTCTTCACGGACCGGTCGATGGCCATCGGCCTGGCGTCGGGTTGCGGATTCGCCTTGGCTTCCCTGTTCATCCGCCGCGCCAGTCTGTCGTTGGGCCATCCGGACTGGCTATTTTCCGCCGCCGTGACCCTGGTTGCCATCATTCTCCTCCAGACGGTGACTCTGGGCAGCTACGTGGCGTTGCGCCAACCGGGCCAATATGGCGCCATCTTGCGGCACTGGCGGGCGTGCGTACTGGTCGGTCTGACGAGCATGCTGGGCTCTGCCGGGTGGTTTACCGCCATGACCATCGAACGTGCCGCATACGTTAAAGCCGTGGGTCAGATCGAATTCGCGTTTACCCTGCTGGCATCCGTCTATGTGTTCCACGAACGCTCATCGAAACTCGAGCTTGCCGGGATGCTGATGGTCGTCATCGGCATCGTGGTGCTGCTGGTATACGGCTGACGGGCTTCAGGCATTCAGGACTTCGGATACCGCCTCCGGCCCTTGCTTGACTTCGCCGCGTTCGACCCGCTGTACGCAACGCACCAATGCGGCACTGGCAGGACACTTGATGCCAAGTTCGGCGCCGCGCGCCACCACCAATCCGTTGAGAAATTCGATCTCGGTGCGTCGGCCCTTAGCCATGTCCTGGCCCATGGAAGGCCGCTGCTTGTCGCTACGGCCGACCGCCATTTTTTGGATTTCCGCCTCGATCTTATCGCGGGCCGCTGCGTCGCCTTTGTGAGCCTTCAAGAAGTCGGCAGCCTCGCAATGAACCATTTCTTCCAGCGGATACCCAAGCGCCACGCCGACATTGACGGCCTCACCGCCCAGGCGGACGATGCCACGCCGCAAATCCTGGCGGGTCGACATGGCATTTGACGACAAGCCGGTTGCCGCCGCCATGCCGTTTTGCATGGAATTCAGCACCAGCTTCGACCAGCGCTCACCCCACAGATTGGTTGTTGGCTTGGAGCTGTCGGTGGTCTTCAGCATTTCGGCCAAAGCAAAGACGCGGGGCGTCAACCGACCATGCGGTTCGCCGACGCGAAAAACGGTGTGCTTCTCCCCGCCCTTCGGCACGCCGCGGTGGATCTTCCCGGGCTCGTACAGTTCGACCGATATGGAACTGGCGATACAACCGACCGTCCGACCCCAGCCAACGACACTGGCGACACGCTCTTCGTTAATGCCGTTTTGCAGACTGACGATGAAGCCGTGTTCCGCGAGATAGGGCTTGATCAGTTGAGCAGCCCATACGGTATCGTAGGACTTCATGCACACAAAAGCGACGTCGAACGGACGCTCATGTGCAAGCTGGGGAACATCGCACACATGCAGGGCACGCGGCTTGCCGGTCAAGGTCTCTTCCGGCGTGGTGCCGGAAAGGCGTAGGCCATCCTTGCGAATTGCCGCGACATTTTCCGGCCACATGTCGATAACCGTGACGTCGTAACCGTTGGCGGCCAGGTGACCCGATACGTAACCGCCGACGGCACCGCCGCCGACGAAGACCATGTGCGATTTCTTGCCGAGTTCACTCACGAAACGTTCTCCCAATTGTCTGGTTGGCCTCTGGCAACCTCCGCCTCGCCCCGAGGAGGTTTTTACGTCACTCTCAAAACCCTTCGACAAGGCATCGGAAGGCTGAATTGTCCTTGCCGGCACTGCCAATCGTCCCCACGCCGGCGATGGCGTCACGCTTGTCTAGGGACGCCCATCCTGGGCGACGACCTGACGACCGCTTCTTACCCCTATCATCGCGGCTGCGACTGTTTGGGCCAATGGAAATTTTGCGCCGTCGATGGTCATTGGGCGCGCTTGACTTCCGGCCACAACAGATGCACGGCCAACATGCCAACGACGCCGACCATGGCGCTGACGCTAACGGCCCAGACGGCGCCCCAGCCTGCGGCGACCGCTCCCATGAATAAGACCCCCGCCGGGCTGGTGCCGATACAGGTGGCCAAAAGGCCCATCACTCGGCCGCGCATCGCCGTATCGGACAAGGCAAAGACGGCGGCGCCCTGAGTCGATGAGAAGGATGCCTGGCCGATGCCTGACAACATCAGAAAGGCCGATGCCAGAGCAAACCAAGGCGAAAATGGAAAGACGATCAACGGCAGCATCGTCGCCAGAGCCCCGAAATAGTAGGTATGGCCCACCCGCCGCGGCGGCCGCACCGTATACCAGACCGACGTCGCAAAAGCGCCGACGCCATAGGATGCCGCGAGGACACCGACCAAAAAAGGGCCAAGTCCCAAGTTTTCTTTGCCGATGACCGGGACCATGGCGGAAAAGGGAAAGGCGAACATGTTGGCCAGCATGGTGACTGCCAACATTCCGAGGATGGCCGGCCGGGCTCGGGCGTAGGCGAGACCCTCGGTAAGGCTTTGCCGTACGCTTTGCCGTTGAGCCGCATTGACCGTCGCCGCAGCGGCCGTTTGCGCCCGAGGGTCGGAACGGTGGCGCTTCTGCATACGCCAGACTAAACACGCCCCCATGACAGAAAAGAACGCCGTGGTCAAATAAGCTCCGTAAAGTCCGCCGAACTCCATGAAAAGGCCGCCAATGGCCGGTCCCGCCAAGCGGCTGACGTTTAGTGTCAGGGACTCCAGTGCCATCGCCGGACTGACCCCTTTCGGACCGGCCGTCGTACCCAACAGATTGCGCCGTATCGGAAAATCGGTGGTGTTGTAGACACCCTGAAGGAATGTTCCCAGCAACGCCTGCCAGACCGTCAGGGATCCATTCCACGCCTGAAAAGCCAGCAAAACCCCAAGCAGCGTCGTCAACATCAGGCCGACCGCCATAATCCGTCGCGGATCGAAACGTTCGGCAATGGCACCCACGGCCGCGCTCAACATCATCAAGGGCAATTGGCGGCAAAACAGCAGCATCGAAACGATTAATGGCGAACTGGTGACCTCGTACACCCAAATGCCGACGGCCAGCGATTCCATCCAGCGCGAATTGGCGCTCACCGCACCTACCAGCCAGAGCGCACGAATATCCTTTTGTTTGAGCAGAGACCACGAGGTAATGGTCGCCTGACGGGCGTTGTTCGGTGCGGATGGTTCGATCGATGCTGTCACGGAGCAGATAATACCGGGTTATGTAGGGAGGCGTGGCCGTATCGCGGTGGCTCAAAAGGGCCAGCCCGAATAGGCCGGTATATGGGGTTGGCACTGTAGGTCCGGGCGGGAACGGCGGCAACGACTCCCTATCCGGGAATCGGCCTATGGCACGCGATGCAGCAGGTCTTCCCCGTCGCGCAGCCGGCGGCAGTTCTCGATGGCAATGCCAAGGCTCCGGTTCAGCGTTTCCGGCGTCAGCCACGCGGCATGCGGGCTCACAATCACGTTCGGAAGGCGGAACAGCGGATTTCCCGAGTGTGCCGGCTCCTCGACGAACACATCGAGTCCGGCAGCGCCCAAGCGGCCGCTTTTCAAGGAATCGATCAGCGCCGGTTCATCGATCAGACCGCCGCGTGCGGTGTTGATCAGCATGGCGCCCTGTCGCATCCGGCCGATGGCGGCGGCGTCGATCATCCGCTCCGTTTCGGGCGTCTGTGGAACGTGCAGGGAGACCACGTGGGATTCCGCCAGCAGGTCGGGGAGGGGACGCCACTCGATGCCAGCATCGGCTCTGGGCCGGCGCGCGGTATAGATCACCCGGGCTCCCATCGCGCTCAATACCGGCGCCAGCAGACGGGGAATCGCGCCGAATCCAACCAAGCCGATCGTGCGGCCCGCCACTTCGCCGACCCGATCGTAAAAATCCGGGTCGATCGCCCACCCCCGGCCGACGCGCGTCGCCTCGTGCAGTTCGCTTAGACGCCGAAGAGTCGCCAGGATCAGCAGCAGTGTCATTTCGGCCACCGCCCGGCTGTTGGTGCCGGGCATGTTGGCCACGGCGACGCCGTGGGCCCTGGCAGCCTCCAGGTCGATGGTATTGACCCCGACGCCGATCTTCTGGATCAACCGCAGCTGCGGTGCTCCTGCTATCATCTCGGCAGTGACGCGCTTCAGAACGTGCAGCAATACATCGGCATCCCGCATTTCATGGGCAAAGGCCGCAGCGTCTTCTTCGTCCACGATGGCGATGCGGAGCCAATCGCTCTCCCGCTCAGCAAGGCGAGCCTGGAAGCCAGCGCCGGCGCGGAAATGGAGGACGGCTTTCACCATGGTCGGGAATCCCCTTTATACTGGCTCACCTTTAACAACCCCCAGACCCGATAGACAATGGCCGAACGTACTGCTTCCGTTGGCGATACAGCAGATATCGAGCGCGCCTTGGTCGGCCTAGGCTTGGTACCGGCTGGCGCACCGCTGACGTTCTCGCGCCTGACCGGCGGGGTCTCGTCCGATATCTGGAAGGTCGATCTGCCATCGGGATCGGTTTGCGTCAAACGGGCGCTGGCGCGTTTGCGGGTAGCGGCGGATTGGCAAGCGCCCGTGGAGCGCAATGCCTACGAGGTCGCATGGATGCGGACGGCGGCCAGGATCGTTCCCGATGCCCTGCCGGCGGTGCGCGCCGCCAGCGCCGAACAAGGCCTGTTCGTCATGGACTACCTGCCGCCGGCCGAATACCCGCAATGGAAGGGCCTGCTGCGCGACGGTCAGGCGCATCCTGCGACCGCCGCCGCCGTGGGCGACCTCTTGGTCCGCGTCCATGCCGCTACCGCCGACGATGCCGACCTGGCGGCGCGATTTCCCACCGACGCCATATTCCATTCTATTCGGCTGGAGCCTTATCTGCTGGCAACCGCCCAACGTCACCCGGATCGGGCTGAAGCCCTGCGCGCACTTGCCCAGGTTACGGCGCGCACCAAGCGAGCGCTGGTCCACGGCGATGTCAGCCCCAAGAACATTCTCATCGGGCCGCACGGTCCGGTGTTTCTCGATGCCGAATGTGCCTGGTACGGGGATCCGGCATTCGATGTCGCTTTCTGCCTGAACCATCTGCTGTTGAAATGCCTGTGGAACCCTTCGGCGCGGGATGGCTTCCTGGAAGGCTTCGATGCCCTCACCACTTCCTACCTGGCGGGTGTTCGCTGGGAGCCGGCCGCCGCCATCGAGGAACGGATTGCCCGCCTGTTGCCGGGACTGCTGCTGGCCCGGGTGGACGGCAAGTCGCCGGTCGAGTACATCGAGACGGAAGGCGACAAGGAGGTCGTGCGTCGTGTCGCTCGCGCCTTGCTGGCTCAACCCGTCGGACGCCTTGCCCAGGTGAGCGACAGATGGAAGGAAGCCGTGACCCGATGACCGCAACCGCCATCAAAAGCATCTTCGGCCGGCGCGTGTGGGACTCCCGCGGCCGCCCGACCGTCGAAGCCGAAGTGCATCTGGCCGGAGGGGCCAGAGGCCGAGCCATTGCCCCCGCCGGAGCATCGACAGGATCGGCGGAGGCCGTCGATCTGCGCGACGGCGGTTCGGCTTTCGGCGGCTATGGGGTTGCTACCGCCGTCAGCCACGTTAACGGGCCCATCGCTACGGCCCTGTCCGGTCTCGACGGGGCCGATCAGGAAGATATCGACCGGACATTGATCGATCTGGATGGAACGCCGAACCGCAGCCGCCTGGGCGGCAACGCCCTCGTCGCGGTTTCGATGGCAACGCTTCATGCCGCGGCGGCAGCTTCCCACCAGCCCCTGTGGCGTTATCTCGGCGGGCAGGGGGCCGTAATGCTGCCGTTGCCCGAGGTGCAGATCTTTGGGGGCGGCGCCCACGCTGGGGCTCGCGTCGATATTCAGGATTTCATGGTCGTGGCGCCCGGCGCCGGCAGCTTCGACCAAGCCTTGGAATGGACTGCAGAAATTTACCGCGTCGCCGGAAAGCTGATGGCCGAAACGGGCCGATTGCAAGGTGTTGCCGACGAAGGCGGATTTTGGCCGGCTTTCGCCTCCAATGAAGAAGCTTTGGAAACCCTGGTGCGTGCTATCGAGCAAGCCGGCTTCGTGCCGGGCGAGCACGTGGCCATCGCCCTCGACATCGCAGCTTCCGAATTCGGTACGAAGGGCCGCTACCGACTCGCCCTCGAAAATCGCGAGATGGATTCTGACGGCATGGCCGACATGCTGATCGGCTGGCTCGATCGTTTTCCCATCGTCTCCATCGAAGACCCTATGGCCGAAGACGACGAGGCCGGCATGATCCGCTTCAGCCGGGCCGTCGGCCACCGGGTGCAGATCGTCGGCGACGATTTCGTCGTGACCAACGCGGCGCGGATCAAGGATGCCGCCGCCAAGGGCGCCTGCAATTGCGCGCTGATCAAGCCGAACCAGGCGGGTACCGTATCCGAGGCGAAGGCGGCTATGGCCGCTGCCCGCAATGCCGGCTGGGGCGCTATCGGTTCCGCTCGTTCCGGTGAAACCGAGGACGTGACCATCGTTCATCTCGCCGTCGGCTGGGGCGTGGCGCAGCTCAAGGTCGGCTCCTTTGCTCGTTCCGAACGCATGGCGAAATGGAACGAAGGCCTGCGTATCGAGGAAGCCATGGGCTCCACCGCCCGTTTCGCCGGCTGGCGCCCGTATCGCGGCGAGTCATAATTCCAGCCCCGATTGACGGATCGGCGCAATCGGCGGATTTTCCCGGCAAGAATGACTTTGTAGACGTCAAGGAGAGCGACATGCGCCCCAGCAAGGACCTGACCATCCGGCTAAGCCCGGACGACAATGTGGTCGTCGCCCGCCTCGACCTTTTGCGCGGCATCGAATTGGATGGCCTGGGCATCGCGTTGCGCGATCATGTACCGGCCGGCCATAAGGTGGCGACCGCCGCTATCGCCAAGGACCAACCAATCGTCAAGTACAGCCAGATCATTGGCTTCGCCAGCCAGGACATCCAGCCCGGCGACCACGTCCATGTCCACAATTGCGAGATGCGCGATTTTGCCCGCGACTACGCCTTTTGCAGCCGCGTGAAGCCCATCGACTATGTGCCGGAGGCGCAACGCGCCACCTTCCAAGGCTACCGGCGATCGAACGGCAAGGTCGGGACGCGCAACTACATCGGCATCCTGACGTCGGTGAACTGTTCGGCCTCGGTCGCCCATTTCATCGCCGACGCCGTCAATGTGTCCGGCGTGCTCAAGGACTATCCCTACGTCGACGGCGTCGTGCCCTTCGTCCATGCCACGGGCTGCGGCATGAACAGCAAGGGCGAGGGCTACGAGGTGCTGACGCGCACCCTGTGGGGCTACGCCAACAACCCCAATTTCGCCGGCGTGTTGCTGGTCGGCCTCGGCTGCGAGGTCAATCAAATTCCAACGATGATGAAGAAGTACGGCATGGCCGACAATGCCGGTTTCCAGAACCTGACCATCCAACAGGCCGGCGGTACCCGCAAGGCGGTGGCGGCCGGCGTCGAGCGGATCAAGGCGATGCTGCCTGCGGCCAATGCGGCCAAACGCGAAACCGTGCCGGCCAGCGAACTGATCCTGGCGCTACAATGCGGGGGGTCGGACGGCTATTCCGGCATCACCGCCAATCCGGCTTTGGGTGCTGCGGTTGACTTGCTGGTGCGCAACGGGGGCACTGCTATCCTTAGCGAGACGCCGGAGATTTATGGCGCCGAGCATCTGCTGACCATGCGCGCCGTCAACCGTGGGGTCGGCGAGAAATTGGTCGAGCGCATCAAGTGGTGGGAGCACTATGCGACGAGCAACGGTGGCGAGATGAACAACAATCCGACACCCGGCAACAAGGACGGCGGCTTGACCACCATCCTGGAGAAATCCCTGGGCGCGGCGGCCAAGGGCGGTACCACCAACCTGGCCGGCGTCTACAAGTATGCCGAGCCCATCGACGCCAAGGGCTTCTGCTTCATGGACAGCCCCGGCTTCGATCCCTGTTCGGCGACCGGGCAGGTGGCTTCCGGTGCCACCATGGTCGTCTTCACCACCGGGCGGGGTTCGGTGTTCGGTTTCAAGCCGTCGCCGTCGATCAAAGTCGCCACCAACAGCCGCATGTACAATCACATGTCCGAAGACATGGACGTCAACGCCGGCACCATCGTCGACGGCGAGCGCACGGTGGCAGAAGTCGGCCAGGAGATTTTCCGCCTGGTGCTCGACGTCGCCAGCGGCACGCCATCCAAGTCGGAAGAACTGGGCATGGGCGGCAATGAATTTATTCCCTGGCAGATCGGCGCCGTGATGTGAGTACGCCCATGGCGGACACCAGAAAATTTCTGCCCGACGATGGCTATGCCGGCACGTTGATCGGGCGCGTCCGTTTACCCGCCGGACCGGCCGTGGTCGCCTTTCGTCCCGATGGCGTCTACGATATCAGTCGGGCGGCTCCGACTTCGGCTGACCTGTGCAATGCCAATGACCCCGTAGCCCTGGCGCGGACGACGGCCGGTGCTTCCCGCATCGCCAGTCTCGACGACCTGCTTGCCGCCTCGCTGCCCGACGATCCCGACCCCAAGCAGGTACGCCTGCTGTCGCCCGTAGATCTGCAGGTGGTGAAGGCGGCGGGCGTCACCTTCGTGCGCAGCCTTTTGGAACGGGTGATCGAGGAACGGGCCAAGGGCGATCCGCGGCGCGCCGAAGCCATCCGCGGCGAAATTCAGGCCAAGATTGGCGGCGACTTGGCTGCTCTCAAGCCCGGCTCGCAACAGGCGGCCGATTTGAAGCGGGCGCTGATCGAAGCGGGCTGGTGGTCCCAGTATCTGGAAGTCGGCATCGGTCCCGACGCCGAGATTTTCACCAAATGCCCTGTCATGGCGACCGTCGGCTATGGCCAGGGCATCGGTATTCTGCCGACCTCGACCTGGAACAATCCCGAACCGGAAGCCGTATTGGTGGTCAACCAGCGAGGTGTGATCGTCGGGGCCACGCTCGGTAACGACGTCAATCTGCGCGACATGGAGGGGCGCAGCGCCCTCCTGCTTGGCAAGGCCAAGGACAACAATGCCTCGGGGGCTGTCGGCCCGTTCATCCGGCTGTTCGACGAGACCTATAGCCTCAACGACGTGCGCCGCTGCGATATCGCCCTGCATGTCGAGGGGCCGGACGGCTTCGTGTTAGACGATGTCAGCTCGCTGTCGAAGATCGGCCGCGACCTTGCCGACCTGGCGGCGCATACCCTGAATGCCGATCACCAGTATCCGGACGGTTTCGTGCTGTTCACCGGTACCATGTTCGCGCCGACCAAGGACCGGGGAGCGCCAGGCATGGGATTCACCCATGCGGTGGGCGACGTGGTAGAGATCGCCTCGCCCAAGCTCGGCACCCTGCGCAATACCGTGCGCCACACCCGCGACCTGCCACCCTGGAACTTCGGCATCGGCGACCTGATGCGCAGCCTGGCGCAGCGCGGCCTGTTGTAGGAATCCCGATCAGGCTCCCACGACACCAGCCTCGCGGGCGCGGTCCGTGAGGAAATCGCGGCTGTTCGCCCGGTCGTCGATGGTGCCGAAGGCGTTCATAAAGTGGCCCTTGAAACCGATCTTTTCCAGTCGGCGGAAAAGGTGGACGAAGTCGAGATTTCCCTGGCCGGGGACCAGATGTTCCTCGTGGGTGCCCCAGCAATCGGCCAGGCGCACTTCGTAGCAGCGGCTCATGTCCATGTTATCGAGGAAGCCGTCGATGCCTTCGGGAACCAAATGGGCGTGATTGGCGGTGAACGTCCACTTGAACGCCGGCGATTTGATGGCGTCGAAGTAGTAGCGGCATTCTTCGACGTTATGGGCCAGGTAATGCACCTCGGCCATATCCGGTTCCCAATTGAGGTTCTCCAGCAACAGGAGAACGCCTTTTTCCTCGGCATAGGCGGCGGCCCGCTTCAGCCGGTCGCGACCGGCCTCCATCCGTGCCGGCTTGTCGGCGGTGAAATGCAGCCCGGCATGAACGTCCACCCACTCGGCCTTCAATCGCGCCGCCGCATCGATATAGCCGCGCAGATAGGCTTCGGCCCCGTCGCGCAGAAAAGGCGCAATCTCGGCCGTGTTGACGGCGGAACTGGTGTGCAGACCGAGGTGGATGTCATGGCGGGCGCAGGCTTCGCGCACACCCTTGCAGCGGGCCTCGTCGAAGGACTCCAGCGCATTGGGCGGCGTGTCGATCCGCACGTCGATGTAGCGAACCTGCTTGGCCGCGGCCCAGACAATGGCCTCTTCGATGGCAATCTTGTTGCCGACATCGGCGCCGATACGGTCCCGGAAGTTCATCGCCGATTCCCCCTTGCTCAATTTTTTGCCTAGCAGAGTGTCGCCCATTTCCTGGAAACAAGAAAGACGCCGGATCAAATCATGCCGCGTTGGTGACCCGGCGCATGCTATAGCCATGCTCAGGGAGGGCGGAATATGGCCGGGCTCAGTCTGCGTATCGAAATCGATCCGCACGGACGAATCGGTCCGGGCAAAGTCGCCTTGCTCGAACGGCTGGATGAACTCGGTTCGATTTCCGCCGCCGGTCGCTCTCTCGGCATGTCCTACAAGCGGGCATGGGCGCTAATCGACGACCTGAACCAATGCTTCGGCACGCCGCTGGTCGCTACCCAGATGGGTGGCCGCTCCGGCGGCGGCAGTGCGCTCACTCCCGTCGGGCGCGAGGTCGTCGCCCACTACCGTGCCGTCGAAACCAAGGCGCATAAAGCGGCGGCGAAGCATTTGGAAGCCTTGCAGGCGATAGCTTCCCACAAGGACTAACAGGGGTTCGCACCTTCAATTGAATCCTATCTGGCGACGGTGGTCGCTTTCATGCGAGCCTCCACGCGGCTCCTGTTCCGCGCGGCGCGACAAGGCAGCCATTCCATCAATGGCTATCGGGTGGGTTTTACAGCATGAATGATCAGGGCTACTTTCCGCCACCGCATGGCGGTACTTGGGAAACCGAAGTTCCGCAGAAGGCTGGCTTCGATGCCGCCCGTCTGGCCGAAGCCGTGCGCTATTCGCAGCAGCATGAAACGAGCTGGGGGCGCGACTTCCGTGCCGGCGTGCAGGAGCAGATGCACGAACCGGCACCCTACAACACATTCCTCGGTCCGTTACGCGACCGGACAGGGCCGAACGGTTTGATACTGAAGGGCGGGCGCATCATTGCCGAATGGGGCGACACCAGCCGCACCGACATGACATTCAGCATCACCAAAAGCTATTTGTCGACCTGCGCCGGCCTGGCCGTCGACGACGGCTTGATCCCCGATCTCGATGCTCCGGTACGCGAATTGGTCGATGACGGCGGTTTCGAGCCGCCACACAACCACACCATCACTTGGCGCCACCTGTTGCAGCAGACCAGCGAGTGGGAAGGTACGCTATGGGACCGCCCGGATTGGCTGGATCATAACCGGGCGGTGGGCGGCGGCGCGGGCGCCGATCCCGACAAAGGCAAGAAGCGTCAGCTGCAGAAGCCCGGCAGCTTCTGGGAATACAACGACATCCGAGTCAACCGGGCGAGTCTGGCCGTGCTCCGGGTCTGGAAGCGGGCGCTGCCCGAGGTGCTGGCCGAACGCATCATGCGGCCGATCGGCGCTTCCACCGACTGGGAGTGGCATGGCTACAGCAATTCCAAGGTGACCATCGACGGGCGGGAAATTTCCTCCGTCTCCGGCGGCGGCCATTGGGGCGGCGGCATGTTCATCGGTTCGCGCGACCACGCCCGGATGGGCTTGTTGATGCTGCGCCGGGGGCAATGGGCGGGTCGCCGCCTGCTGTCCGAATCGTGGATCGATCAGGCCGTGACACCCTGCGCAATTCAACCGGGCTATGGATTAATGTGGTGGCTAAATACCGTGGGTGGCCAGTCGGCCAGCGCGCCGCGGTCGGCGTACTTCGCCCGCGGCGCCGGCTGCCATGCCATCTGCGTCGATCCCGAGCACGACATGGTGGCTGTCGTCCGCTGGATCGACCGGGCCGCGGTCAGTGGCTTCTTCGACCGGCTGATGGCAGCTTTGCACTAGGGAAAGATTGCAACGGACCCGTCCCAGATGAACAGGTCCGTTGCCGTTTCCTTCATACGGGCCGGTCGCCCCGAACCAGGATACGATAGAGCATTCGGTGCTGGTTGGGATCGTAATCGAAGCCCGCCTTGTGGAGGGCCGAACGATTGTCCCAGATCAGCATATCGCCAAGCTTCCATTCGTGGACATAGACGAACTCGGGCTTGGTGAGATGGGTCGTCAGTTCGGCGATGAATTCCTGGCTCTCCTCAGGGGTCATGCCGACGATGTGATCGAGCTTAGAGGGATGGAACCAAACTGCCTTGGTGCCGTTCACCGGATGGGTGCGCACCAGCGGATGGGTGACCTGCTTGACGTTGTTCTCGACCTGAGCCCGGATCACGTCCGGGTTGCTCAGCTTCGCGGCACTGCCCACCAGTTGGTTCACCGTCTTCATGCCGTCGATCTTCTTCTTCAAATCGGCTGGCAGCGCTTCATAGGCGGCGCGGGCATTGCACAACGACGTTCCGCCGCCGCGATCCGGCAGTTCGACAGGGAACAGCGTCGTGTATTTCGGCGGCATTTCCTGGTTGGTATGGTCGGAATGCCACTTGGCGTCCGTCGCCACCTTGGCCTGCTTGCCTTCGCTGTTCTTGTAGCGGTTCGACAGCGAACTCACCAAAGGCATGCCGGGTAGCACGTAACGTTGGTTCTGGTCCGGCATCACTTCGCCGAACAGGCCGGCGGCAGCCAGGAACTCGGCCGGCGTGAACACCTGATCGCGGATGACCAGGGCGATGTTCTCGACCAAGGCGTCGGTCAGCTGCTGGCGGTTTTTCTCGGACATCGGCTGCTTTAGATCGATGCCCCTCACTTCGACGCCGACGTTTTTAGATATCTTGGTGAATTTCAGTGTCGGTTCCGCGGCGATGACATTCATGCTGGGCTCTCCCCGCTGGGGTTTCGCGGCAGGCATATCTCGATGCTTGCTGGCGGTCGACGTCGCGTTACCGGCAAATGCCGCCCGGACGTTCATTTCGGGAAAGAATTAGAGGAGGGGCCTTGAGCTTTGTCAATCGGGCTGCCACCCTTTTCATTTCGGAGGAAAGGCACCATGAGCATCGAAAAGGCAGCACCGGGAACCTCTTTCGCGGCCACGGCGGTTCGCGCCGTGACGGGGAGCACCTATCCGATGGCCTTCAAGGCAAAGGTCGAGGCCCGCATCAAGCGACGCCTGGGCGATGTCGTCGGCCTCAACCAATTCGGTATCAATCTGGTCACGATGCCACCGGGCGCTTGGTCGTCGCAACGTCACTGGCACGCCCAGGAGGATGAGTTTATCTACATCCTCTCCGGCGAACTGGTGCTGGTCACCGGAGCCGGCGAAACGATGATGCGCGCCGGCGACTGTACCGGATTCCCAGCCGGGAATCCTGACGGCCATCACCTGATCAATCGCACGGCGGCGGAAGCCACCTATATCGAAGTCGGTTCTCGCTCGCGCGACGAAGACGTCGATTATCCCGACATCGACATGACCGCGCGCCGGCGGGGCAGCAAGGCCGCTTATTTCAACCGCAAAGGCGAGCCTTACTAATCCCGATGTCCGTTGTGCGCAAATACGTCGAGGCCGGGACCGGCCGCACCCATCCGCTGACGGTTCCCTTATGGTGGGCACCCGATGGCAGCGGCCATGTCAATTTGACACCCGGCCCCGGCCTCGGACAGAGCGACATCGATCGCACGGCGCGCGGCCCCTGGCGATATCGCGCCGCCATGGCGCTCGAGCCGGGACCGGTCGTTTCGTTGGGGGAGGGGAGTACGCCCCTGGTCTCCGGGCAGTGGGACGGCATCGACGTGCTCTTCAAGCTCGAATTCGTGGCGCCTACCGGTTCGTTCAAGGATCGCGGTACGTCGGTCATGGTCAGCTATTTGAAGCAGCGGGGCGTTGGCGCTCTGATCGAGGACTCCTCAGGCAACGCCGGGGCGGCGGTTGCCGCCTATGCCGCCGCTGCAGGAATAAGTTGCCGCATCTTCGTTCCGGCCGCGGCTTCGGCGGCCAAGCTCGTGCAGATGCGGGCCACCGGCGCCGATGTGATCCCAGTCGCCGGTAGCCGATCGGCGGTAACTGAAGCGGCGATGGCCGCCGCCATTGCTCCCGGCGCGTTCTATGCCAGCCATAACCGCCAACCCTTTTTCCTCGAAGGCACCAAGACATTGGCCTACGAGTTGTGGGAAGATTTAGGCTTCCGCGTCCCGGACGCGGTGGTGACGCCTGTTGGCGGCGGCGGCAATTTACTCGGCTGCCACATCGGCTTTTCCGAACTGCTGCGCCGAGGTGAAATCTCCAAGCTGCCTCGCCTCTACGCCGTGCAGCCAACCGCCTGTGCGCCCTTGGTTAAGGCGCAGGCAGCCGGCGCCACGGCTGTTGCGGCCGTCGAAGCCGGACAGACGGTGGCGGAGGGCATCGTTATCGCCGATCCCGTACGTGGAACCGAGATGCTGGCAGCACTACGTGAAAGCGGGGGCGGGGCCATGGCCGTAGACGATAGCGAAACAGTGTCAGCCCTCGACCGACTTGCCCGCATGGGCTTGTTCGTCGAGCCGACGTCGGCAGCCGTCGGTGCAGGACTGACGCGGCTGCTTGCCACGGGCGCTATCCGGCCTGGCGAATCGGTGGTCGTCATTCTGACCGGCAGCGGCTTGAAGGCAGCGCCTCTTATCGGCAGCCTGCTGGGCTGCTGACCGGCAACCATGCCGGTGTTCAGCCGTTTCTTTGTCATTCGCATGCGTCCGCGCAGCGATAACAGCAAGGAAACCGCCATGACCGCCAAGCCCACCGGAATGCACAAGGTCCCTAAGACGCAGCCTCCCCTCGAAAAGCCAGACGTGGAAGCTGGAGAATCCGCCGCCGGCGGTTCGCCGGAGTACGATCCGGCGACTGCAAACAAACCGACGGTCGAAAACCTGCGCGACAACTACTACGCCATCTATCGCGAGAAGAAGGAATAGGCTTGCTTCCTTCGGAAGTCTTTCTCCCCTGGTGACAAGGGCCATATCCGCACTATATAGAGGCCGCGCCCCACGCCGGCAGTCAGCCGGTGGGGGCTGTTGTGCCGGATATCAACCCGTCCAAAGTGACGCGACAGTCGATCAGGAACTCCGATGGTAAGCGACGACACTTCTCCAAAGACCGAGTCCTCATCCAGCGACAGCGGTTCGTCTTCCGACGTTCCCGGCAGCTATAGCCGGGGCGAAAATCAGAAGCCGGTGTCTTCAGCCTATAAGAACAATTGGCAGGCGATTTTCGGCAAGGCCCAGAAAGCCAAAACCCCGAAAGCCAAAGCCAAGAAAAAGAAACGCTAGTTTCCACTCTAGGGGCGGGTTTCAAACCCGCCTTTTGCCTGCCCGCGCTGATTTCCCTATAGCCCCGCCAGTTCCTTCATGTGCGGGTACAGTTCCTTTTTCGCTTCGAAGCCGATGCCGGGCAGGTCAGGCATGCGCACGCGGCCGTTCTCCACCGCGATATTGTCGGCAAACCCGTTAAACGGCCGGAAGACGTCCGGATAGGACTCGTTGCCTCCCAGGCCCAGACCTGCGGCGATGTTCAACGCCATTTGGTGGCCGCCGTGGGGGGTGCAGTCGCGCGGCGAAAACCCGTATTCGCGCAACATATCGAGCGTGCGCAAATACTCGACCAGGCCATAGCTCAGGGCCGGATCGAATTGCAGAATGTCGAGACCCGTGCGCATGCCGCCGTAGCGGATCAGGTTGCGCGCGTCGACCATCGAAAACAGGTTCTCGCCGGTTGCCATCGGCAGTTCGTAATGTTCGGCAAGCTCCTTCTGCAACGCATAGTCGAGTGGATCGCCGACCTCTTCGTACCAGCGCAGCTTATAGGGCTTGATGGCCTTGCCGAAGGCGATGGCTTGCTCGATGTCAAAGCGGCCATTGACGTCGACGGCCACGTTCTTGCCCTCGCCGACCACCTCGATCACCGCCTCGATGCGCTTAAGGTCCTCAGCCAGCGGCACGCCGCCGACCTTCATCTTGACCGCGGTATAGCCACGGTCGAGATAGCTTCGCATCTCGTCTTTCAGACCTTGTAACCCCTTGCCGGGATAGTAGTAACCGCCGGCGGCATAGATAGAGACGGTCTGATCGACCTCGCCGCCGCGATAGCGTTCGGCCAGCAGACGGTAGAGCGGCTTATCCTCGATCTTCGCCACGGCATCCCATACCGCCATGTCGACGATGCCGACGGCCACCGAGCGCTCGCCGTGGCCGCCCGGCTTTTCGTTCTTCATCATCACGTCCCACATCTTGTGCGGATCCAAGTTCGTGCCTGCGGCGTCGATCAGATCGACGGACTTGGCCTCCTTGAGGCGCGGAATGAAGCGCTCGCGCAGCAGACCCTGCTGGGCATAGCGGCCGTTGGAATTGAAGCCGAAGCCGACGATCGGTTTGCCGTCGCGCACCAGGTCGGTGATCACCGCGACAACGCTGACCGTCATCTTGGAGAAATCGATATAGGCGTTGGCGATATCGCTCTTGATCGGCACGACGGTGTCGCGGATATCGACGATCCTCATAAATTCATCTCTCTATCGAGGGGGTCTCAAGGTTCCGCCGTCAGCAGCGAAACGCCCAACCGAGCGCGTCGCGTCAGCCAAGGCGACGGCCGGTAGCGCGGGTCGCGATTGGCGGCGAACATACCGTCGAGCACAGCCAATACGCGCGCCGGTCCCAGGATATCGCCCCAGGCCAAGGGTCCCTGCGGATAGCCAAGACCAAGGGTAACGGCAAGATCGATGTCGCCGGGCGTGGCGATACGCTGTTGAGCGATGTCGCAGGCAGTATTGACCACCATAGCCAAAATGCGTTGGGCGACGAACCCGGCGCTATCGCGGATGACCGTCACCGGCACGCCGTCGTCGGCCAGCAGGCCGTGTGCGGCGTGCAACACGTTGGGATCGGTTACGGGCGTACCCATGATGGTGCGCCGCTTGCCAAGCGGCAGCAGGGTATCGATGGCGACAGCGCGGCGGGGATCGATAGCCAACTCGACGGCGGCGGAGGTTGCGTCGGAGCCCAGTGGCGCCAGCAGGCATAAGGAGTCTCCAGCCGGCGTCTTAGATTCGTCGAGTTTTGCGCCGCAGGCTTTCAGCACGCCCAGCAGGGCATCGCGCCGTTGCGGTTCCGCGGGACCGACCCAGACCCGAGTCGGACGGTCGGTGGGGGGAGGGGGCTCATCGGCGGGGCCACCCTTGGCGCCGTCGGCATAGTCATACCAGCCAGCACCGCTCTTGCGGCCGAGCAGGCCGGCCTGCAGGCGACGGCGCAGAATTCCGGATGGGCGAAACCGCGGATCGCCATAAAAACCTTGATACACGGCCTCCATGGCGGGATGGGTGACGTCGATACCGGTCAAATCCATCAACTGAAACGGCCCCATGCGGAAGCCCGCGGCCAGCAGAATGCGGTCGATGTCGGGGTGCGATGCCACCCCCTCGCCAAGAACGGCCAAGGATTCAGTGAGATAGCCGCGCCCGGCGTGGTTGACGAGGAATCCCGGTGAGTCGACGACCCGCACAGCGGTATGGCCAATACGCTCGGCCACCGCCATCAACAATTCGATGGTCGTCGCCGAGGTGCGTACCCCATCGATCACCTCGACCAGCCGCATCAGCGGCGCCGGGATGAAGAAGTGGAATCCGGCCGCTCGTTCTGGCCGCCGGCAGCGTGCGGCGATGGCGGTCACCGAAAGGGACGACGTGTTGGTAGCCAGTACGCAGGTATCGTCGACAATCGATTCAAGTTGGGAAAACAGGTCCTGCTTGACCTCAAGAGTCTCGATCACAGCCTCGACAATCAAGCCGCAACGGGCCAGTCGGTCGATGCCAGTGACGGGTTCCAGCCGCTCGATGGCGGCGCGTGCCTGATCGGTGCTCATCGCGCCCTTTTCGGCAGCGCGATTTAGCATCTTGCCGATGAAGTCCTGGGCCGCAGCAAGCTGCTCGGCCGAGGTATCGCACAGCAACACACGGTAGCCCGCTTGAACGCAAAGCTGGGCAATGCCCCGTCCCATCGACCCGGCGCCGATGACTCCGATGATCAACTCGGGGGATTCCTTCGGGCTCATCGGGTCATGCCCGAACGGCCGTCACAATTGGGTGGGGTTCGGCGCGTCGCCGTAGACCGCCTTGGGATCGAAGGTCTTTTCGCTTTCCTGGAAAGACAGCGCCACCGGACCCGTTCCACCCAAGGGGATCGAGCGATAGAAACAGGAGCGGTAGCCGACATGGCAGCTGGCGCCGCTACCGGCGACGGCGACGCGCAGCCAGACGGCATCCTGGTCGTCGTCGATACGCATTTCGACCACTTTCTGGGTCAGGCCACTGGTGGCGCCCTTGTGCCACAGCGCCTTGCGGCTGCGGCTCCAGTAATGCGCTTCGCCCGTGGCGATGGTCCGATTAAGCGCTTCGGCGTTCATATAGCCGTGCATCAGCACCTCGCCCGAAGCAGCGTCGGTGGTAACGACGGGGATCAGCCCGTCGGCATCGAAGCGGGGAGCAAGCTCGTACCCTTCCTCGACCTGTTCGACCGACCTGCGTTCGGCGAAGACTGGCTCCTGGGCGGCATCTCGGGCGGAAACCGGCATGACGTTCACGTCGTCCTCTGGCATTTGCGCCCTCTTATATCGTCGGCGCCGCCTGGGGTTCAAGGCCTGCTCCTGAGCGTACCCGTTTGGGGCCAGGAGCTCGGCATGCTATGAAACCTCGCCATTCCGTTCCCATTCGGGTCAGCAGCCATGCCCTACTTCGATCCGGACGAATCCCTTAAGTTCTTTGGCGATGCCGGTAAGGGCGGCGATGAACTGGATCTGCGTGGGCTTACATGTGAAGAAGCCCTGCGGCGGTTGAATGCCGTTGTCATTCCTGTAAATCCCGGACAAACCGCCCGACTTAGGATCCACATCGATCCGCCCATTCCTGGGGGTGGCGAGACCCTGTTTCAGCCTTTAGCCCGGCATTTGCTGGCAGCCCGTCGACGCCGACATATTCTCCACTTTCTACCGGTTCACCCGGATGGAGGGGCAGGCTTCATTGTTGAACGCCTGATAAAAACGTAATCCGATGTCATCCACACCGCGTTGCTACCCATGCGCTATACGTACTAATACGTAGGTATGATATGAACAAATGAACGAAGCCAGCTAACATGTTGGTAACCCACGGCCGGAATCGATAGTCAGAAAATCGATGGCTCAAGAGGATAGATCGCCAGCATGAGTCCCCCTAGAAAACTCGGCGTCGATATGCGTTTCGAAGCGGTTCGGCTCGTCGTTCTCGAAAGCAATCGACAGGTTCGACAGGCGCTCATAGCACATCTTTTCCATCACGGATTTCGTGATATCGTCGAAACGGATCGCCTGTCCGATGTCGAGGAACGCCTTACTAAGGACAGTGTCGATCTGTTGATTGCCAGCGTCCAAGGCGACGCCGATCAGACTGTCGCCACCGTGCTCCGCAAAGTGCGCCACCAGGAAATTGGTGATAATCCATTTATCCTGGCCACGCTTTTAACCACCAACACCGCGTTTGATTCGGTGAATGCCTTACTCAACACTGGCCCGGACGATGTACTCATAGCGCCCACTTCCGTTGGTGCTATCTACAGACGGATCATGACGCGCGTGCAAATGCGCAAACCGTTTATCGTGACGTCGGAGTATATAGGCCCGGACAGGCGGAATGAGCGTCTGCCCAATAGCGGTGATGAACACGTCCTGGTGTCAGTTCCCAATCCTCTGCGCGCCAAGGCCACCGGCGAAGGTTTGAACGATCTCGCGAAGCAATGCCTTCAAACCAAAAGGATCATCAACGGAATGAGCGTCGAATGTGCCGCTCAACAAATCGTATCTGCCGGCAGCCGCTTGCCGACCCTGTCGCACAACCAGGACGATCGTCCTGCTGTGGTCTCCGATTTCAATCGCTTGACAACGTCACTGGCCAATTTGCGCCGCGTCATTCCCGGCACGGCCTATGAAGACCTCGAGAGTCCTGCCGGTCGGCTAGCCGACGCACTTGGAGCGCTGGGTGCAGACCCTACGCTCGGGACGACGGGGGCGCGTAAAAACATTGAAAGCTTATCGAAAGCCCTCTTTCACGCGATGGAAGATCTGCGCAAAAAAGCCACGGCGGGGCGCTAAAAACGCGCCTATGGGGGCTTCAACCGAAGCCGGAATAGGCGGCCACACTGTCCCGAATACACCGCCCTTAAAATTCACGACACGATCGGTCGCCATATCTAAACGATATGGGTATACTTCTACGGGCCGCGGGTAGAATCCGTGTGGCCAGCGGAACGGCTCGGCGTGGGGCAAATCGTGGGTGTGGTGATGTGCCGGGTTGACGGCCTGGCAGACGTAGCGCGCAACACGCGAATATTGCGGCTTCGCCCCGAGACCGGCGGGCCATTCTCCTTCCGCGCAGGACAGTATGCCCAGGTTGGCTTCGAGGGTACCGAGCCGCGCTACTATTCCATGGCCAATTGTCCCGACGACGATGCATTCGAATTCCATGTCCGCGATACTGGTGCCGATTGTGTCGGCACGTTTGTGCTGCAGCAGTTGCAACATGGCACGCGGGCACAGGTAAGCGGACCGCATGGCGATGCATGGCTGCGTGAAGAGCACATGGGACCCATTCTAGCTATCGCTGGCGGCTCTGGTTTGGCGCCCGTCAAATCGATTGTCGAGACCGCTCTCCGGCGTGGCATGACCCAGGATATATATCTCTATGCCGGCGCCAGAGATGAGGCCGACGTCTATCTCGACGAACATTTTGCGGCATTGGCGCAGCAGCACCCCAAACTGCACTATGTATCCGTATTATCGGATCCCGGACCGGCGGCAGACGCGCGGCGGCGCGTAGGGATGGTCAGCGACGCG
>CANITX010000046.1 GCA_947470575.1 Rhodospirillales bacterium | reverse complement strand
TGCGGCCCTTCGGGCCCAGCGTCACCTTTACCGCGTTCGCCAGCGTGTCGACGCCGCGCAGCAACCGGTCGCGCGCGTCCGTCGAAAATTTGATTTCTTTTGCAGCCATGATGTCGTCAGTCCTTATTCTTGTGTCAGGCGCGGATTACTTTTTCTTCCCGCGGGGGGCATCGATGATGCCCATGATGTCGGACTCCTTCATGATCAGGAGTTCCTGACCATCGAGTTTGACCTCGGTGCCCGACCATTTGCCGAACAGGATGAGGTCACCAGCCTTGACGTCGAGCGGTACCAGCTTGCCCGCCTCGTCGCGCGCGCCCGGACCGACGGCAAGGACTTCGCCTTCCATCGGCTTTTCCTGGACAGTGTCGGGGATGATGATGCCGCCAGCGGTCTTTACGTCCTGCTGGACCCGCTTGACCACCACCCGGTCATGCAACGGTCTGAATTTCATGTGATACTCCCATAATATATTGAAATTCCAAGAGAACTAATCTGCTGTTAGCACTCTGCCTCGATGAGTGCCAAGGACTTATGGTCTGACCGTCCCGAAGTCAAGGGAAACCGGCGACGCCCGTCTCAACGGCGTTGGATCAGGGTGGGATTGGCGCGTGCCGTGGCAACGTCCCATACCGTAATCATTCCCCCTCGATAGGCAGCGGTAAACAGCGGAAGGGCGCCATCGGGTACTCGGTCTTGATAGGTGACGACGATGCCGTAGGGATGGTTGTCCATCCATGTCATCGCCTGGGTATCCCCGATCTCGGTTATCGGTAGGAGCAGTCGTCCGGCAAAATGATACTGGCCGTGGTAGGTGCCGTAATTGGCAATAGCCCGGCCTTCCCGTTCCCAAATTCCCAAACGCTCGGCAACCGGGCGAATATCGAAACGAGCTGTGAGCAAGGGCGCGGCGGCGGCATGAACGATGAGGATGACGGTCGTGGTCACGGCAGCAAGCATCGCCAGCTGCTGCGCGATGTTGGCGACGGGAAGCAGAATGAGCAGGCCGACAGCGGCCAAGACCCAACCCCAGTCAGTCGCCAGCAGTGCGACTTCCGCCGACCTCTCTGGACCAAGCGGCAGCCAGGGCAATGCGGCGATCCCCATACCGGCCATGGTGCATAAAAGTGCCGGGCCGATCATGTGGTGCCGGCGCAAGCCTAATGTGGTGTTACGGTCGGCCAGGCGACGGGCGGCAATTAGGGAGATAGCCGGAAGGATGGGCAGCAAATAATGTATCTGCTTGCCGCTGACTAAGGTTAGCAACAGCAGTGCCGCGCCCCCCCAAATCAGACAAAACCGGCCGCCGCCATCCAAAGGGCCTTTCCGTCCCTGCCATGGAGCGGCCCAGGCGACGGCCGGCAGCAAAGCCGGCGGCAGCATGACCGCATACCACCACCATGCCCTTTCGTGATCGGCGGTATCGGCCAAGCGGCCGGTCGCTTGGTCGCGCACGACCGCCAAGGCATACTCCAAGCCTTCTGTCAGGACTGCGGGCACGGCCCACAGGGCGACGATGGCGATACCAGCGGTACCCGCCAATGCAGCACCCAGCCACCAACGCCACCACACCCGAGCATCCCGGCGCCCGGCAGAGGTTGCCCACAGGGGGCCGCACAAAGGAACGAAAGCAAGAAAAGGTAGGACCGCCGGTCCTTTACCAAAAAAGCCAAGTGCTAGACCGCCGGCGAATAGGCCCCATCCGGCCATTACCCGCCCACCCGCGACCCAAATCGTACCTAGCAGCGCCGTCAGTACGCCCGCCGTTAGAAGCGTATCGAACATCACGATTCCGCTGAGTATCGGCCAGATAACGAATGCGCAAAGTACCAGCATGGCCATGTCGCCGAGGCCGGGCTGGGTCGGCCACAGGGCCCGGCCAAGCGCACGGGTCAGCAACAGGCAGGTCAGGCCGGCCAGCGGTCCAACCAGGCGGGGCCATATCTCGTTGACGCCAAGGACGGCCCAGCCCAGGTGGAATAACCAGAACAGCAGCGGTGGTTTATGGCCGTACAATTCACCGTTGAGGCGGGGCACCAACCAATGACCACCCGTCCACATTTCCCAAGCGACGGCCAAATAGCGGGTTTCGTCGACCGGCAGCAACGGGCGCAGTAACAATGTCGCTGCCACAGTACACAACCACAGCCCGACAACCAAAGGGATCGCCGCCGGCCACCCGGCAACCCAGGGGTCAACGGATTGCCCGCGTGCAGATAAATTCGCCCTGTCATCGGGGAAGGCTGTCATGGAGCAGGGCATAACAGGAAAGGCAGGCAGCGAAAACCACTCATGGAGACGGCTGGGAAAGTACTTGGCCTCCTTCGGCGGTTCGGTATGCTACCGGACTTCGATAAATACCTCGTGGGGAGGCAGGGCTTGGGGCAAGATGATGGCTTCGGGCAGGTGGCGAAGTTCGCTATGGTGGCGCTGGGGAAGATGAAGGAACTGCGGATTCAGCAGACTCCTCGCAAGACCTTCGATTGGGAATGGGGGCGATTGACTGCGGAAAGTGGCGAGTTGCTGAACGCTATGGTCGTTAATATCGATCACTTCAAGAGGTTCAACGATACCCACCGCCACGCTGTTGGCGATCAGGCGCTTAAATTGCGGGCTGCTTCCTCGAAGGAGGGCATCAAAGGGCGCGCTCCGGCGGCGAGGAAGTCGTTATCCTGTTGCCGGAGACAGATTTGCCGGTGGCGGACGCTCTGGGCATATCATTGCGGGAACGGATGCGCAAAAAAACCATCCTCAATCGCTCGACCGGCAAGCTCCCGGGGGAAATCACCGTATCCATCGGCATTGGGCAGTATCGGATCGGGGAGCCGGTGGCGGATTTCTTTGCCTGGGCCGATAAAGCGCTCTACCAAGCCAAGCGGGATGGCCGCAATCGGATGGCCCGCGAAGACTTGATGGCCGCCTCGGACGCGGCATGAACAGCCTTTTGCTGCTGGACATGGAATAAATCGACATGGCCGATGAATCCGCCAATGCCAAGGTGCCGCCCGCTGCCGCCGCGCTGATCGAAGGCTTTCCCGATCCGGTGGTCCTGATCCAAGGGAATCGACGGGTGTTGGCGGCCAACCGTGCGGCCCGCGACATCATGCAGATCAATATGATCGGCCGCGACCTGGCCCAAACAGTGCGCCATCCCGCCGTTCTTGAAGCGGTCGATGCGGTACTCGCCGGTTCGCCGCACCATACGGCCGATGTATCGCTCGCCGCGCCCGTGCCCCGCGATTTCACGCTTGTCGTTTCACGCCTCGACAGTCGGGAATCCTTGGGCGATATCGCCGTCATGCTCGCGCTGCACGATATAACGGCGGCGATTCGCGCCGAACAGATGCGTGCCGATTTCGTCGCCAATGTCAGTCACGAGTTGCGCTCGCCGCTGGCCGCGTTGGTCGGACTGATCGAAACCCTGCGTTCGACGGCCCGTGACGATCCCGAGGCGCGTGATCGCTTCCTCGAGATCATGCACGGCGAGTCGTTGCGTATGAGTCGTCTGATCGACGATCTTTTGTCCCTGTCGCGGGTCGAAATCAACGAACACATCCAGCCGCGCGGCGGGGTGGAATTGAAAGGCCTGTTGGTGAACATTGCCGAACTTCTGGCGGTGCGCGCCGAAGCCCGCGGGATGACCATCGAAACGGATGTGCCGGATGGCCTTAGCCCCGTGGCCGGCGAACGGGACGAATTGTTTCAAGTATTCCAAAACCTGATCGACAACGCCATCAAGTACGCGGCGCAAGGCACCGTCATCCGCGTCCTTGCCCGCCCGGTCGAGCGGATGAGCGAGACAGGTGGACCCGGTGTCAGTGTCGCGGTGATGGATCGTGGCGAGGGTATCGCGCCAGATCATCTGCCGCGCTTGACCGAACGGTTTTACCGTGTCGATAAGGGCCGTTCGCGCAGTCTGGGCGGTACGGGGCTGGGTCTTGCCATCGTCAAGCACATCGTCAATCGCCACCGTGGCCGGGTTAGCATCGACAGCCGGCTCGGTGAAGGCAGCACATTCTCGGTGCTGTTGCCGCAGTCGCCGCAGGCGAGCGCCAAGTCCGCTGTGCCCGAGGCTAAGCCAAGGCACGAAACCTGAGGCGTTGAGCCGTTTTTCGCTACGTCATGAAATTGTGACTATTTCGTCATCATGACGTAACCTTGATGTCATAATTCAGAATCCGTTGGACCGTAAAAAACTGGCCTTGCCGCGGTGCAGCATACGCTCCGCGTCGTGCGCAAGCCAATCTGTGCAACCGGTTCCAACGGTGTAAAGGATACGTTCGTCATGTTGAGACATTCCCTCGCGCTCGCCATTGTCGCGGGCATCGGCATCGCTGGCGCCGCCGAGGCCCGCGATCAGATCAGGATCGTCGGTTCCAGCACCGTCTATCCCTTCGCTACGGCGGTTGCCGAGCAGTTCGGTAAGACCACCAACTTCAAAACTCCGGTCATCGAGAGCACCGGCACGGGTGGCGGCTTCAAGCTGTTCTGCGCTGGCGTCGGCGTCGATCACCCGGATATCACCAATGCCTCGCGCGCTATCACCAAGTCCGAGATCGAGACCTGCGCCCAGGCCGGTGTCAAAGAGATCACGGAGGTAAAAATCGGCTATGACGGCATCGTCGTGGCCAATTCCAAGGCTTCGCCACAAGCCAAATTCACCGTGGAAATGCTTTGGAAGGCGTTGGCCAAGAACGTAGCGGTCGACGGCAAAGCCGTCGCCAACCCGAATAAGATGTGGAGCGATATCGATAAGTCGCTGCCCGCCATTAAGATCGAGGTCCTTGGCCCGCCGCCGACTTCCGGTACCCGCGACGCCTTTGTCGAACTCGTCATGGCGGAAGGCTGCAAGAAGGCCGCCGGCGCCAAGGAGGCCGGCATCACCGGCGCCAAGTGTGGCGAGATACGTGAAGACGGTGGCTATGTCGAAGCCGGTGAAAACGACGTGCTGATCGTCCGCAAGCTGGAAGAAAACAAGAACGCATTCGGTATCTTCGGCTACAGCTTCCTCGATCAGAACGGCGACAAGATCCAAGGTAGCATTATGGACGGCAAAGCGCCGACCTTCGAGAATATCGCCTCCGGCGCCTACGAAGTGTCGCGCCCGCTGTTCTTCTACGTCAAGAAGGCGCATGTCGGCACCATTCCGGGCATCGAAGCCTTTATCAAGGAATTCACCAGTGCCAAGGCGTGGGGCAAGAACGGTTATCTGGCTGACAAAGGCTTGGTCCCGATGCCCGACGCGGAGCGGGAAAAGGTTGGTAAGGCCGCCCAAAGCATGGCTGCTATGACCATGTAGTTACCTGACGTTCCCCAGGAGCCAGCCATGGCTCCTGGGGGCGACGTTCTCCTCCAAATTTGCCTTCCCAGAAATTCCCTTCTTTTTTCTTTTTTGTCATAGGTCTGGTGCTATGCCGATTTCCCTGCTTCTCGCCGTGCTGGTGGCGCTGACGGTCGCGGGCTTCTACATGGGGCGGTCGCGGGCGCTGGCCGGATTCGGCGGCAAGGCGGTGAAGCTGCATTCGCTGCCGGCCTATTACGGTTATTACGTCGCGTTGTGGTGTGGCATCCCCGCACTTTTCATCGTCGCCATTTGGTTGGTCTTTGAGCCCTCCATCATTCGCGCCCTGCTTATTTCCAGTCTGCCGCCCGAGGTGCAGTCACTGCCTGCGAACCGGCTTGGGCTTGTCATCAACGACGTGCGCAACCTGGCGACGGGGAATGCGACCAGCGTGACCTCGGATCCGGCGATGCGTACTGCCGCCAGTTACTATGCGCACTTGAAATTTGTTAGCCAAGTTGCCCTGGCGATCCTCGCTATGTGTATTGCGGTCGTTGGCATCGTGTTCGGACGCCAGAACGTCAAGCCGGAGTTTTGGGCGCGTAACCGCGTCGAAAAGGCAATCATGGTGATCCTGATGGTTAGTTCGACCATCGCCGTCCTGACGACCATCGGGATCGTCCTGTCGCTGGTGTTTGAATCATTGCGCTTCTTTGCCCGAATTCCGGTGACGGATTTCCTGTTCGGCCTCCATTGGAGTCCGCAGATGGCATTGCGCGCGGATCAGGTCGGCAGCACGGGGGCTTTCGGCGCCATCCCGCTATTTGCCGGCACGTTTCTCATCTCGGCGATCGCCATGGTGGTTGCAGCCCCGGTAGGTTTGATGTCGGCCATCTACTTATCGGAGTACGCTCCACGCAACGTGCGCGCCATCGTCAAACCGTTATTGGAGGTATTGGCCGGTGTGCCGACAGTTGTCTACGGGTTTTTTGCCGCCCTGACCATAGCACCCTTCTTTCGTGACTCGGGCTTGATGTTCGGTCTCAATATCTCGTCGGAAAGCGCCCTGGCCGCCGGCGTCGTCATGGGGATTATGATCATCCCCTTCGTATCGTCTCTCTCTGACGACGTCATCAACGCGGTGCCTCAGTCGATGCGCGACGGTTCCCTCGGGCTCGGCGCGACTCATTCCGAAACCATCAAGCGGGTGATCGTGCCGGCGGCCTTGCCGGGCATTGTCGGCGGCCTGCTGCTGGCCGTCTCGCGCGCCATCGGCGAGACGATGATCGTCGTCATGGCGGCTGGCTTGGCAGCCAATCTGACGGCTAATCCATTCGCGGCGGTTACGACGGTAACGGTGCAAATCGTCACCCTGCTGGTCGGCGATCAGGAGTTCGACAGCCCGAAGACTCTGGCCGCTTTCGCTTTGGGTCTGGTGTTGTTCTGCATCACCCTTGTCCTCAACGTGATCGCACTGTCCGTGGTCAACAAGTACCGAGAGCAGTATGAGTGATCTAGCCATTCGCAATGTCGGAATGACCAGTGCCATGGATGCGACTACCACCAACAGCCAGCGGGTCGCTGCCGGCCTGAAGGGCCGTTATGCTGCCGAACGCCGCTTCAAGGCATATGGCGTCCTGGCCATCGCCTTTGCCCTTGCATGTCTCATGCTCCTGATGTGGACCATCGTGTCCCATGGCTATACGGCCTTCGTGCAGACCATGGTCCGCCTCGAAATCACACTTTATCCGCAGGACATAGACCCTGATGGCAAGCGCGACCGAGACGTGCTTTCGACCGCAGACTATCGAACGCCAATCCGTCAGGCGGTCGCCGATCTATTCCCCGATGTTCAAGGACGTTCCGACCAACGTCAGTTGGATGCCTTAGTCAGTCCGGGCGCGGTATTCTTGATTCGCGACATGGTAATGGCCGATCCGTCGATTGTTGGTAAGCGCGTGTCGATCACTATTCCCGTTTCCGACGACCTCGATCAGCTCAACAAGGGTTATATAAACCCCAACGTTGCTGAAGCGGATCGGAAGGTGTCGGACAAGCAGATTGCGTGGTTTCAGCGGTTGAAGGATCGAGGCCTGATTGAGACCAATTTCAATACGATACTCTTTACCATGGGCGACTCTCGCGAACCGGAGCTGGCCGGTCTTTGGGGCGCTACCGTCGGTTCCTTTTTCACCCTGGCGGTAACCATCGCGCTGGCATTCCCGATCGCGGTAATGACAGCAACCTATCTGGAAGAGTTCGCACCTAAGAACCGCTGGACCCAGTTGATTGAAGTCAACATCAACAACCTGGCAGCAGTGCCGTCCATCGTTTTCGGTTTGCTTGGCCTTGCCGTTTTCCTTGGCTTCTTTGGCTTGCCGCGTTCGGCGCCGTTGGTCGGTGGCATGGTGCTCGCTCTCATAACGCTGCCGACGGTCATTATTGCTTCGCGTGCCGCCTTCAAGTCGGTTCCGCCGTCTATCCGCGAAGCGGCATTGGGCCTTGGCGCGTCGCGGTTGCAGACGGTCACGGATCATGTGTTGCCGCTGGCGATGCCCGGCATTTTGACGGGCGCCATCATCGGTATGGCGCATGCTTTGGGCGAAACGGCGCCCTTGCTGATGATCGGCATGGTCGCGTTCATTGTCGATATACCTGGCGGGTTGACCGATCCCGCTACGGTGTTGCCCGTCCAGGTCTATCTGTGGTCGGACAGCCCGGAACGCGCATTCGTCGAGCGAACTTCCGCTGCGATTATGGTCCTTTTGGTTTTTCTGTTTGCAATGAACGCGGTCGCCGTTTTGCTGCGTAGACGCTTTGAGAGACGTTGGTAGGAACCGCCATGACAACCACCACTCAAATTCCCGCAACGGCAAGTGCGCTCAAACACAAGCGAATGGAACAATTCGAGCCATCGGTTGTTGCCCGCAAGGTCTCTGTTTTTTACGGTGAAAAGCAGGCGTTGTTCGATGTCGATCTCGATATTGGACGTCACGAGGTGACGGCTCTTATCGGCCCTTCCGGATGTGGCAAGTCCACTTTCTTGCGATGCTTGAATCGGATGAACGACACTATTCCGATTTGCCGAGTGACGGGCAAGATATCGCTATATGGCAAAGATATCCACGATCCCGATATCGACGTCGTGCATTTACGTGCCCGCGTCGGCATGGTTTTCCAGAAACCCAATCCATTCCCCAAGTCGATTTACGAAAATGTGGCGTATGGGCCGCGCATCCATGGCCTTGCTGCCAGCAAGGCCGAGATGGATGAGATCGTCCTCACCAGCCTGGATAAGGCTGGGTTGCTGGGAGAGGTGAAAGACCGGCTGACCGAGCCCGGTACCGGGCTTTCCGGTGGTCAGCAGCAGCGGCTCTGTATCGCCCGCGCCATCGCGGTCGGTCCCGAGGTCATCTTGATGGATGAACCGTGTTCGGCGCTCGATCCGATCGCCACGGCGAAGATCGAGGAACTGATCGACGAACTCAGGGAAAACTTTACCATCGTTATCGTCACCCATTCCATGCAACAGGCAGCGCGCGTGTCGCAACGCACGGCCTTTTTCCATCTTGGTGTGCTCGTTGAAACGGGTGAAACAGAAGATATCTTTACCACCCCCAAGGACAAGCGCACCCAGGACTACATCACCGGCCGGTTTGGCTGACGGACAGCGTCGAGCGGAGCAAATCCATGGTTACCGAACACACGGTCAAGTCGTTCGACGAGGAGCTTAACCTTCTCGATAGCAAGATTGCCGAGATGGGTGGCTTGGTCGAGGCGCAGGTCGCGGAAGCGATCAAGGCGCTGGTTACCCGCGACGGCGATCTGGCAACTCGCATCATCGTTCAGGATAGACGCATCGACGAGTTGGAGTATCAAGTCAACGTACTGACGGTGCGTATGCTGGCGCTGCGCCAGCCAATGGCGGACGATCTTAGAGCTGCCGTTGCGGCGCTCAAAATTGCCACCGATCTGGAACGCATCGGAGACTATGCGGTTAATCTGTCCAAGCGCATCCTGGTGCTGACCCAGGCGGCGCCGATGGTATCGGTGCCGACCATCGCCCGCATGGGTCGCCTGGTGCAGGGCATGATCAAGAATGTGTTGGATGCTTACGTTACCCGCGATGCCGACAAGGCTGTCGATGTGCGCAATCAGGACCGCGACGTGGATCAACTGCATACCAGCCTGTTCCGCGAATTGCTGACTTACATGATGGAAAGTCCGCAGAACATCACGCCCTGTACCCACCTGCTGTTCGTCGCCAAGAACATCGAACGCATGGGCGATCACGCCACCAACATTGCTGAAAATATCGTTTTCATGATCCGCGGCGAGGCCCCGACGGATCGCCGTCCGATGGGTGACGATTCCAGCGTCACACTGGTCAGACCCCAGGATAGGCGACCCGATCCGACGAGCGGAGCTAATTCGTGAAGCCCCATATCCTGATCGTCGAAGACGAACCGCCTCTCGTCGAGGTCATCCGCTATAATCTTGAAAAAGAAGGCTTCCGGGCCTCCGTCGCCGTTGACGGGGAGGAGGCCTTGATGTTGGTCGACGAAGACAAGCCCGACCTCATCATTCTCGATTGGATGCTGCCCCGGCTGTCTGGAATCGAGGTTTGCCGTCAACTGCGCAAGAAGGGCGAGGCGCGGAACCTGCCGATCATCATGCTGACGGCGCGCTCCGAAGAAGGCGACCGGGTCCAAGGTCTCGATAGCGGTGCCGACGATTTTATCGCCAAACCGTTTTCGCCGAAGGAGCTAATCGCCCGGGTACGTGCCATCTTGCGCCGGTCGCGGCCGTCGCTCAGCGAAGAGCGGTTATCCTACGCAGATATCGTCATGGACCTGGCCACCCATCGGGTCACGCGCAGTGACCGGGCCGTGCATCTCGGCCCTACCGAATATCGTCTGTTACGCGTTCTACTGGAAAAGCCGGGCCGGGTGTTTTCCCGCGAACAGCTCCTGGACACAGTCTGGGGGCGCGATATCTACGTCGAAACCCGCACCGTCGACGTGCACATCTTGCGCCTGCGCAAGGCGCTCAACGAAGCAGCGGAATCCGATCTGATCCGTACCGTGCGTGGTGCTGGTTACGCCCTTGACGCGGTGGCCCACTGATGGGGAACGTTGGCGTCTAAAGGCCTCTTGACGCGCGCATGAAGTCGTAGCGGCTGGCCGAGGGCACCTCGATGCGCTGGGTGGTCCCACTGGAACCTTCGACGCGCAGTACGACCAATGGTACCGTGACGCCGGCCTCGCCCAAAGCATAGACGCGGCGCAAAAACTCCAGATTGTCTTTAACCCTCTTGTCGCCGACACCGACGATGATGTCGTGCGGCCGGATGCCTGCTTTTTCCGCAGGCCCATCTTTCCGCGTGTGTTCTATGACGACGCCGTAGGGTGAGTCTTTTGTTGTCACCCCTAGCCAGGGCCGGCCTTTCGCGGCCGGTCGGCCGCTATCGATAAGATCGGCCAAAAGTGGCTTTAGCCGATTGATCGGCACGAACATATTGCCCGGCGAATGAGTTTGCGGCACACCGGCATCGCCGACCTGCAGCGAGCCGATACCCAAAAGCCGGCCATCGCGTCCGACCAAAGCGGCGCCGCCGAAGTTCGGCTGTGGCGGGCTGGTGAAGATGGCGTTCTCTAACAGGTATTCCCACCAGCCGGCGAAATCCCGCCGGGACACGACCTTGACCGGCAGCACCGGTAGCGGACCGCCAGCGGTCAATACCAGTGCGACATCGCCTTCCGTCGCCTGGTCGGAATTGCCAAGCCGCATCGGCCTGGCACCGGCGGGCAGTTCGGCGCGCAACAGACCGAATCCGGTTTCATTGTCGTAGCCGACGAAGGTCGCGGAAACCCCGGTGCCGTCGGCCAGCGTGACTTCGATGGCGTATGATTCCGTGATGAGATAACCGATCGTCACCACCAGGCCCGAGGCATCGACGATGACACCATTGCCGGAGCGCGTCTGCCCCAGGGTATCCGTACTTTGGCCTTCGGGCGCGATATGGGCGCGCAGGCTGACGATCGAATTAACGATTTCGGGGTTTAGTCCAGCCGGCGGGCTTCTCTCTTGTTGGGCGGATAGCGGACCAGCAAGTGCCAGAACGATCAGAAATGCTGCGAAGGCGGGAAGCCATTTGACGGAAGCGGGACGGATCATCGCCACATCCTTCAATCAATCGCGCGGAAAGAACCTACCCAGTCCCCCATATTGGCCCATGGCGGGAAGGAGCTGTGACTATTATATGGCGAAAGCGAGACGTCTTGCCATCACCTGCAACGTCATTCAGCCTACCGGTCGCGCCGAGCGGCGATTCCATGGTAGGGAACTGCGATGTCCGATCCCTTTGAACTCGGCGACCCCGAGCCCGCCTCGGCGCCTGCTGCGGCCTCCCTTCGCCCGGCATCGCCGCCCCGCTACCTGCTGGATCTCAACGACACCCAGCGCCAGGCGGTGGAGGCTATCGACGGGCCTGTGCTGGTGCTGGCGGGGGCGGGTACCGGCAAGACCCGCGTGCTGATCACTCGCCTTGCCCATATCCTACTAAGTGCGAAGGCCCGGCCATGGGAGGTGATGGCTGTCACCTTTACCAACAAGGCTGCGCGCGAAATGAAGGAGCGGGTGGCCGGGTTGCTTGGCCAGCCGGTAGAGGGTTGGTGGGTCGGCACCTTCCATGCCTTAGCTGCGCGTATGCTCCGTGCCAATGCCGAGGTGGTCGGCCTAAAGCCCAATTTCACGATCCTCGATACCGACGACCAACTGCGCCTGATCAAGCAGCTATTGGATGCGCATGGCATCGACGACAAGAAATGGCCGCCGCGCGTACTATCGGGCATCCTGCAGCGTTGGAAGGATCGTGGACTAACGCCAGATAAGGTCTCGCCGGCCGAGGGCTCGGACGCCGCCGGCGGTCGGGCGCTGGAACTCTACGCCGATTACCAGGCGCGGCTAAGGGCATTGAACGCGGCCGACTTCGGCGACCTGATGCTGCATTGCCTGACCCTATTCCAGTCCGACCCGGCGGCGCTCGCCCGTTATCAGCGGCAGTTCCGCTACCTGCTGGTTGACGAATACCAGGACACCAACGTCGCGCAGTACCTATGGCTGCGGCTGCTGGCCCAGGGTCATCGCAATATCTGCTGCGTCGGCGACGATGACCAGTCGATCTATTCTTGGCGCGGTGCCGAAGTCGGTAACATCCTGCGTTTCGAGGCCGATTTTCCTGGCGCCCAGATCATCCGGTTGGAGCGCAACTACCGCTCCACTCCACATATTCTCGGTGCTGCCTCCGGACTGATCGCCCACAACACTGGGCGGCTCGGCAAGACCCTGTGGACCGACGTGGGATCGGGCGAAAAGGTCCGCGTGCGCGGTGTCTGGGACGGCGAGGAAGAGGCCCGCGTGGTCGGCGAGGAGATCGAAGCGGCTCAGCGCGGTGGCCTCAGGCTCAGCCAGATGGCGATTTTGGTGCGCGCCGGCTTCCAGACCCGCGAGTTCGAAGAACGGCTGATCACACTCGGCATCCCCTATCGGGTGATCGGCGGGGCGCGCTTTTACGAGCGCCAGGAAATCCGCGATGCCATCGCCTACCTTCGCGTCGTCGTCCAGCCCGACGACGACCTCGCCTTCGAACGCATCGTCAACACGCCGCGCCGCGGCCTCGGCCCGGCGGCGTTGCAGACCATGCACCGGCTGGCCCGCGACCGGCAGATCCCGCTGACCGCCGCCGCTGGCCGGTTGGCCGAGACTGAGGACATGACGCCCAAGTCGCGCAAGACCTTGGGCAGTCTGCTTGCTGACTTCGAGCGCTGGCGGGGCCTGGTTCCCGTCATGAGCCAATCGGACCTGGCGGCCATGGTGCTCGACGAATCCGGGTATACCGGCATGTGGCAGCAGGATCGCTCGGTCGAAGCGCCGGGGCGGTTGGAAAACCTCAAGGAACTGGTTTCGGCGCTCGACGAGTTCGAAAGCCTGGGGGGCTTCCTCGAACACGTCAGCCTGGTGATGGAAAACGACGAGGCGTCCGATGGCGACAAGGTGAGCCTGATGACCCTGCACGGCTCCAAGGGCCTGGAATTCGATCTGGTCTTCTTGCCCGGTTGGGAGGAAGGCCTGTTTCCGCATCAACGCGCGTTGGACGAAGGCGGTGTCGGCGGGCTCGAGGAGGAACGGCGCCTGGCCTATGTCGGGTTGACGCGGGCAAGGCAGCGCGCCGAGATTTCCTTCGCCGCCAGCCGGCGCATCTATAACCAGTGGCAAGCGGCGCTGCCGTCGCGCTTTATCGATGAGCTGCCCGCCGAGCACATCGAACGGGTCGCCGCACCGGGGCTGGCCGGATACCAATCTCAGCGGCCGATGGTGAGCGATTCGGTATTCTCCGGAGGTGGCTGGTCGGGCGGTGGCGGCCGGCGCCGGGCAGTGACCATCGATGCCGCATCGTGGCATGCCGAGGAGCGGCCGTCGGCCGCCGACCGCTTCCAAGTCGGCGAACGGGTCTTCCATCAGAAATTCGGCTATGGCCGCATTCTCGACGTCGATGGCAATAAGCTGGAGATCGCCTTCGAAAAGGCTGGCAACAAGAAGGTCATGGATAGCTTCGTTCAGTCGGCAACACCCGGCCCATCATGACCTTGACGCCGGCCCTGTGGCGCATCGAGATCCGTGTTCCCGTTGCAGCTGCGGAAGACTTCGCCGCAGCGATCGAGGCCACGGCCGAAGCTGTATCATGGACGGTCCCCGACGATGGCGGCCCGGCGCTGGTCCAAGGCTACGCTGCGGCTGAGCCCGACAAGGAGATGCTGGCCGAGGGACTGAAGGACACCGCAGCGGCCCTGGGCATCAAGGTGCCGGTGGCTGATGTGATCTGGTTGCCGCCGCGCGACTGGGTGGCCGAGAACCGCCGCGATCTGCAGCCGCTTTCCATCGGCCGGTTCCATTTTTTGGGTTCGCATCACGACGTAGCGGCGCCGGCGGGCAGCATCTTGATCCGACTGGACGCTGCCACCGCTTTCGGCTCCGGCCGGCATGCCACAACGGCGGGTTGCCTTTTGGCGCTCCAGGACCTGGCGCGCACGATGCGGCCGAGGCAGGCGCTCGACATGGGTTGTGGTTCGGGCATTCTCGCCATCGCCATGGCCAAGCTGTGGCCAATTGCCGTCACGGCCGCCGACATCGATGGCGAGGCGGTCCGGGTCGCCCGCGGCAATGCCCTGCGCAACGGGGTTCGGCTGAGGGCCGCCGTCAGCGACGGCTACCGGGCGGCCGTGGTGCGCGCCGCCGGTCCTTATGACCTGATCGTCGCCAATATCCTGGCCAACCCGCTGAAACGGATGGCGGGCTCGCTGGCCGACGCTTTGGCGCCGGGCGGGCGGGCGGTGCTGTCGGGCCTGCTGGCCGGTGACGCCGCCGCCGTGGTTGCCGCCCACCGGGCGCAGGGACTGGTGCTGACCCATCGCCGGATCATCGACGGTTGGGCGACATTGACCATGGCGCGCCGCCGCTGGCCTTAAGACACCGCGGCCGGCAGAGATGGAACGGAGTCGAGCGCGGCGCGGACAGCTTTCGCCAGGTCGGACAATCGGTAAGGCTTGGCCAGCAACATCATGTTTTGGCCCTCTATGCCGCCAGCGGGCAGCGAATTGCCCGTATATCCGGAGGACAGCAATACCTTGAGGCCGGGCCGCCGCTCGAGAGCAAGCTTGGCCAGTTCATACCCGTTTATTCTTCCCGGCATGACAATGTCGCTGAGCAGCAGATCGAGGTGTATTTCTTTCTGTTCGACGATGTCGAGCGCTGCCTCGCCGTCGGCTGCTTCGATCACCCGATAGCCCAGCGACCGAAGTTGAGCCAGTGCGGTCCGGCGCATTTGCGGGTTGTCTTCGACAAGGAGGACCGTTTCCATCCCGCCGGTTGCCTTGTGCGGGGTCGAGCTGGCGGGGGTGGGCGGCACGGCGGATAGATCTTCTTTTTCGCGCGGCAGGTAGATGCGAACGCGTGTCCCCTGGCCAACCTTGCTATCGATGAAGATATGCCCTCCGGACTGCTTCACGTAGCCATAGACCATGCTAAGGCCAAGTCCCGTTCCATGCCCCGACCGCTTGGTGGTGAAGAACGGTTCGAATATGTGGGCGATAAGCTCGGGCGGTATGCCGGTGCCGGTATCGCCCACTTCGACGAGGACATACTCGCCCGGTTCCATCTCTGGGCTCGTCCTGGCCTGAGATCTGTTGAAGCGGACATTGCGGGTTACAATCAACAATGTGCCGCCGTCGGGCATGGCGTCGCGGGCATTGTTGGCCAGGTTGACGATGCTGCTATCGAGCTGCGGACCGTCGATTTTCACCGACCAAAGATCGTCAGCAAGTTCCGTCCGCAGGACGATATCCTCCCCAAGCGTACGCTCCAGAAGGCTGGCGACCATGGTAAGGCGGCGGCTGACGTCGGTGCTGCTCGGCTCGAGCGGCTGATTGCGCGAAAAGGCCAAAAGGCTTTGTGTCAGCTCGGCGGCGCGCAATGCGCCGGCCAGGGCCTGATCGAGCAGCTTCATGGCGTCGGCGCCGGTGATTCCGTCGTTCTGCAGTAGGTCGAGGTTGCCGATGATGACGGCAAGATAATTGTTGAAGTCGTGGGCCATGCCGCCGGTAAGTTTGCCGATGGCCTCCATTTTCTGCATCTCGCGCAACTGAGCTTCGGTAATGAGCTGTTCGGTGATATCGGTGACGACCGAGACAATCCCGCCGGCTCGCGACGGCGTGCGTACGACGTTGAGCTTGCGGCCGTCGGGCAGGGTTTCGACGAAGGCGATGCCGTTGGCTTTACGGTGAATGGCCAACCGTTCCGCGACTAAGGCTTCTTCCTGCCCGGGCGCGGGATTGCCCATTCCCTTGGCCACGGCAGCCCGAATGAAATCCTCGAAGTGCAAGCCGATTGCGGGGATGCCGAAGAAAGTATCGGCGTAACGCTGGTTGAAGACGGCGATCCGGTCGTCGCTGTCCCAAAGAACGATCGCCTGGTTGATGCTGTCGATAGCATCTCGCAGGCTGGCGAGGGCATCTTCGGCGGCACGCTCGACGCGCTTGCGCTCCGTAATGTCGATAGCGATGCCGCAGACGCCGTATACCTGTCCCGTGTGGTTGCGGACGGGGAAGCGGACCGTCGAATAGATGCGCCGGCCTTGCTCCGTCTCGTCGACGTGTTCGAGCTCCTGCGGTGCGTCGTTGCTCAGAACCTCCAGGTCGCGGCGACGAAACAGGGCGGCCAACGCCGGTGAAACGACAGCCGCATCCGTCTGTCCGATCACATCGGCGGCGCTAACCTTGTATTGTTCCTGGAAGCCCTGGTTAACCATGAGAAAGCGGCCGTTACGGTCCTTGATGAAGATGACGGCCGGCGCGTGGTCGACAATCGCCTGGGCGCGCGCGTCCTGGTCGAGCCGGGCTGCTTCGGCCCGCTGCCGTTCAGCGACTTCGGCCTTCATTTCCGCGTTCTGCTGACGAACGTGCTCGATGGAGCCGATCATGCTGCGAAACACCTCGACCAGCGAGATGCCGATAACCGTTGCCGTCAACGCCAAGCTGGTGCCGGCAGTGATCCAGCCGCCAGCCGAGGCGATGTAGGCAATCGGTTCGGGGATCGACGGCAGGATGCCGCGGGCAAGCAGGCTGTATGCAACAATCAAGGCGGCAAGGCCCAATCCGACGATGATGAAGCCAAGCGCCGAGCCGAACAGAAAAAAGGCGAGTATACTCGCCGCCAGGAAAAACAGCTGTGGCCCGGACATGATGCCGAGCGTGGCCAAACCGCCCAGCCCGATGATGAAAAACAGCGCGACAAGGTAACCGGCGCGTAGGCCATAGGGCAGGTGTCGGCGCAGCAGCGCGGCGGCGATGACCGAAGCCGTGAGGACGATATGCAAGCCCATCACCGGCAACCAGCCGGTGTCGAAGATGCGCGACAGGCTGCCGGCAAGGGCGGGCAGGGCGGCAATGCCGACGCCAACCAAGCATGAATTGGCAATGCGCGACCGGATGGACTGGATGTCGTCGAGGGGAAGGGCCACTATTGTTTCCTAACTGGCGGCCGGACATATCCAGCCTTCGCCACGTCACGACCGCAGTAGGGCCCGATGCCCCCTCGTGCCCTGATCGGGGACAAGCCGCTTATTGGCTGCGCCCCGGAATGAAGCCACGCACAAAATCAGCCAGCCATCCCCCACAAAGGCTACCCCGGCAAAAGCATGTTGGCGCGGAGGGAACAAGGGTTCAACTTCGGATTTCCCGTATGCCGGAAAATCGCCGATCCCCAAGCGGAGGGCCGTTCCGACCCAGGGGCGAGGGTGAAACGATATGGGCGGGTCGGTTGGAAAGCGGCGTGGTGGGCGCGGCAGGGATTGAACCTGCGACCCCTCCCGTGTGAAGGGAGTGCTCTCCCGCTGAGCTACGCGCCCGCCGCCGAATGGGCCCCCGAGAATGACTATCGTGGGGGCCGGCGGCCATATAAGGGGCGCTGCCGGGAGCTGTCAAGGAAGGGTCCGGGCGGCAACAGCACAAGTCCTAAGTGTCCTTGCAAAACTCCGTAACAATCTTTGACTTGGCGGGATTCCGGGCCTGTGGCAAGGTCGTCCCCGATCCGCCATGAGCAAGCTGAACCAACCATGACCCACCGTCCTGCCGCCGCCGTGGTTCTTGCCGCGGGCCTCGGCACCCGCATGAAATCGACCCGGCCGAAGGTCATGCATCCGTTGGCCGGCCGGCCGATGATCGGCCACCTGTTGGCGACCCTGTCGGAAGTCGGATTCGACAAGATCGTCATAGTGGTTGGGCCCGATACGCCTTCGGTCGCCGCCGCCGTTGCGCCGCACCCGACGGTTATTCAAACAGACCGCCTGGGCACCGGGCATGCCGTGTTGGCGGCGCGCGAACACCTAAAAGGTGTCGATGGGGTAGGATTTGACGGCGATGTGCTGATCCTGTTCGGCGATACGCCGCTGGTGAGGGCGGAGACGTTGCGCAACATGTTGGCCGCCCGGCAAAGCGACGATCGCCCGGCGGTGGTCGGCTCCGGGTTTCGCCCGGCCGACCCCGGCGCCTACGGTCGGTTGATCGTCGACAAAAAAGGCAACCTACAGGCCATTGTCGAAGCACGCGAGGCGACACCCGAGCAGCTTGCCGTCACGCTTTGCAACTCCGGCTTCATGGCCGTGGACGGCAGACGTCTGTTGGGCTTGCTCGACCGGGTGAAAAACGACAACGCCAAAGGCGAATACTACCTGACCGACATTGTCCGCCTGGCGCGGGCCGATGGCTGCGCCTGCGCTGTGGTCGAAGGCGAGGAAGCGGAATTCCTCGGTATCAATTCGCGCGCCGAATTGGCCGAGGCCGAGGCCCGCGTGCAGGCGGGACTGAGGGCGCGCGCCATGGCGGCAGGTGCGACGCTGACCGATTCGGCGACGGTGTATTTCAGCCATGACACCAGGCTCGGCAAGGACGTAACCGTCGGTCCCTACGTGGTCTTCGGACCGGGCGTTACCATCGGTGACGAGGTGGAAATCTTTTCGTTCTGCCACATCGAAGAAGCGACGGTGGCGCGTGGCGCGCGTATCGGTCCCTTCGCCCGGCTGCGACCGGGGGCGGAGATCGGCATCGAGGCGCACATTGGCAATTTCGTCGAGATCAAGAACGCGCGTATCGAAGCGGGTGCCAAGGCCAATCACTTGAGCTATATCGGCGATGCCCGCGTTGGCGCCGGCGCCAACATCGGAGCCGGAACCATCACCTGCAACTACGATGGCTTCTTTAAGAGCCACACGGACATCGGGGCCAATGCCTTCATTGGATCGAACACGGCGCTGGTGGCGCCCGTGAAGGTGGCCGACGGTGCTATCGTCGGCGCCGGCAGTGTCATCACGCGCGACGTGTCCGCCGACGCGTTGGCGCTGACCCGGGGGCCGCACGAAGAGAAGCCCGGCTGGGCCGCACGTTTCCGGACCGCCAAATCTGCCGAAAAAGCGAAAACGAAAAAGAAAGGCTGAAGCGCATGTGCGGCATCGTCGGTATCATCGGCAAGGGCGCGGTGGCGCCCCTGTTGGTTGAAGGGTTGAGACGGCTGGAATACCGGGGCTACGATTCAGCCGGCATCGCCACCCTGGTCGACGGCCGCATCGAGCGGCGGCGCGCCGAGGGCAAGCTCGTCAACCTGGAAAAGCGCCTACTCGCCGAGCCTGTGTCCGGCACCACCGGCATCGGCCACACCCGATGGGCGACCCACGGCGTACCCAACGAGCGCAATGCCCACCCGCACGCCACGGCCAAGGTCGCCCTGGTCCACAACGGCATCATCGAGAATTTCCAGGAGTTGCGCGCCGAATTGGAGGCCGAAGGGCGCAAGCTAGCCTCCGACACCGACACCGAGGTCGTCGCCCATCTGATCACCAAGTACATGGACGAGGGCAAGGCACCGAAGGAGGCCACCTCGGCGGCGCTGAAGCGGCTCGACGGCGCCTTCGCGCTGGCCATCATCTTCGCCGGCCATCCCGACATGATGATCGGGGCTAGGCGCGGCAGTCCGTTGGCAGTCGGCTTCGGCGATGGCGAGATGTTTCTCGGCTCCGACGCCTTGGCGCTGGCGCCGTTGACCCAGCGCATCAGCTATCTGGAGGACGGCGACTGGACGGTGGTGACGCCGGCCGGCTCGGCGGTGTTCGACACCGACGACAAGCCGGTGACTCGCGAGGTGAAATTGACGGCATTGTCCGGCGCGTCGGTGGGCAAGGGCAATCATCGCCATTTCATGCTCAAGGAAATCTACGAACAGCCACAAGTCATCGGCGATACGTTGCAAGGTTTCATCAACCCCACTCAACGGTCGATTACGTTGCCGGAATTCCCCTTTAGCCTCGCCGACATCAGCAAGGTGACGCTGATCGCCTGCGGTACGTCGTACTACGCGGGTATGGTCGCCAAATACTGGCTGGAACAGGTGGCGCGCGTGCCGGTCGAGGTCGACGTGGCTTCCGAGTTCCGCTACCGCGGCGCGGCGATGCCGGAGAAGGGCTTGGCGCTGTTCATCTCGCAGTCGGGCGAGACGGCGGATACCTTGGCGGCATTGCGTTATTCACGGACCCAGGGGCAACGCATCCTGTCGATCGTCAACGTGCCGGAAAGCACCATCGCCCGGGAATCCGACGCCGTGGTGCAGACCCATGCCGGCCCCGAGATCGGTGTTGCCTCGACCAAGGCCTTTACCACGCAGCTGACGGTGCTGGCCTGTCTGACCATCGCCATCGCTCGGGCGCGCGGTGCATTGGACGGCGCCGCCGAAGGCCGCCTGATGGAGGCCTTGATCGAGGTGCCGGCCCGCGCCGCCGAAGTGCTCAACCACGACGAGCGGCTAAAGGCATTGGCCCGTGAGGTGATGGAGGCCCGCGACGTGCTCTACCTGGGGCGTGGTACCAGCTATCCCATCGCGCTCGAAGGCGCGCTCAAGCTCAAGGAAATCTCCTACATCCACGCCGAAGGTTACGCCGCCGGCGAGATGAAGCACGGACCCATCGCGTTGATCGACGAGACGGTGCCGGTAATCGTCATCGCGCCGTCGGACAGCCTGTTCGATAAGACCGCCTCGAACATGCAAGAAGTCATCGCGCGCAAGGGTAAGGTGATCTTCCTGTCTGACGCCGCCGGGGAAAAGCGCCTGGGCGGGTTGGCGGCGGCCACCATCGTGCTGCCGACCGTCGATCCCTTCGTGGCGCCGATCCTTTACGCCATCCCCGTGCAGTTGCTGGCCTATCACGTCGCCGTGCTGAAGGGCACCGACGTCGACCAGCCGCGCAATTTGGCGAAAAGCGTCACGGTGGAATAAGCGGCGCCGCGGCGATTGCCCTTCCTTCGCGACAGCCGGCGACGCGGCTTCCCCAGAATGAGGACGTTAACGGCCTGCTTCATGCCTCGAGCCGCTGGCATCTCGAAGGGTACTGCCAACGCCGCGCCAGCGCATTAAGCGCGGATCGCCATCCAGCCATAGAAGCTCATGTAGATGCCGACCGCGACGACGAGGGTGCCGGAGAAGTAGGGTGCCCGTCCGGCCAGGGCTGAAAACCAAGTGAAACGCTGTGCGGCATAGTGCGCGCCGAGTGCGGCGGTAGCGCCGACAGTGACCAGGGTTAGCGCCAAGCCAAGCGAAAAACATAGTACAAG
>CANITX010000045.1 GCA_947470575.1 Rhodospirillales bacterium | reverse complement strand
CGTCACGATCTTGGCATCGACGATGGTGGCGCCGCTCAGGGCCATAGCCCCGGCAATGCGCGAAAACAATCCCGGATGATCCTGGGTGTAGACGATGACCTCGGTCACATCGTTTTCCGAATCGGTTGCCGTCTCGATGCACAGCGGTAGCTTTTCCGCTTCGGCGGCCCGGACCAGACGGGCTTGGCGTTCAAGCTCATTGACGTCGAAAGCCAGCCAATAAGAGTCGTAACCCAGCGCCAAATGCGCCGCGATCTCATCGGCCCGCCAATCGGCCAGACGGGCGGCGAGGGCCGTTTTGGAAGCTTTAATCCGGGCATCCGCCTGCGTGGTGATCGAGCCGCCCGTCAATATCTCCATCGCGCGCCAATAAAGATCGCGCAACAAGGTTGCCTTCCAGCCGTTCCAGACGCCCGGACCGACGGCGCGGATATCGGCGACCGTCAATACCAGCAGCAGGCGCAGTCGTTCCGGCGATTGCACGGCCTCGGCAAAATCGGCGATGGCCTTGGGGTCATCCAAATCGCGCTTAAATGCCGTCTCGCTCATGATCAAGTGATGACGTACCAGCCAGGAAACCGTGCCGGTTTCCCATTCGCTGAGGTTGAAGCGCGGCCCCAGCTTCTCGGCGACCTCGGCGCCCAAAATGGAATGATTGCCGCCGCGGCCCTTGGCGATGTCATGAAGGAATACCGCGACGTAAAGGACGCGACGCGATTGGAGCTCGTGGATAACCTTGCTGGAAATCGGATGATCTTCGGCCAGTTCGCCCGTTTCGATACCGTGCAGGATACCGAGCGCCCGGATGGTGTGCTCATCGACCGTGTAGACATGGTACATATCGAACTGCATCTGCGCCACGACACGGCCGAAATCGGGAACGAAGCGACCGAAGACGCCTGCTTCGTTCAACCGGGTCAGGGTCGCTCGCGGACCCTTGGCCGAAGTCAGCATGTCGAGAAACAGCCGGTTGGCCTCGGCGTCCTCGCGCAATTTGGCATCGATGAGGTTGAGGTTCTGGCGAACCAGCCGCAGCGCGTTCGGATGGATATCGAGATCGTGCGCTTGTGCGGCATGGAATAGGCCGAGAAGCTTCACCGGCGCTTGGCGAAAGGTATCGGCGGCGTCGACGGTAAGCCGCCCGCCATCGAGGCGGAAGCCGTCGATGGTCTGCTCGCGCCGGCCTTTTGCGGAACGGGCAAAAAGGGCGCGTACCGACGACGTCTGGCGTTTCTTGTGCTGTTCTTCGAGCACGGCGCAAAGAATTCGGGTGAGATCGCCGACATCCTTAGCGACCAGAAAGTAGTGCTTCATGAATCGTTCGACGCCGCGCACGCTGGTACGGTCCGTGTACCCCAGGCGTTGGGCGATGGTCGGCTGCACGTCGAAGGTCAGGCGCTCCTCGGGCCGCCCGCTCAGATAGTGCAGATGGCAGCGCACAGTCCAAAGAAAGTTGCGCGCTTTGGAAAAGCGTAGGGCGTCATCGCGGGTAAAGACACCCGCCGTCACCAAATCGGTCGCCGTATCGACACGGTACAGATACTTGGCGATCCAGAACAACGTGTTGAGGTCGCGCAGGCCGCCTTTGCCCTCCTTAACGTTGGGTTCAAGCACATAGCGCGTGTCGCCCATGCGTTCGTGGCGTTCGTCGCGCTCGGCCAGCTTGGCTTCCACGTATTCCGGTCCGGTATTGGCTAGCACCTGCTTAAGAAAGCGAGTACGGAAATCCTCATAGAGCTCCTTGGCGCCCAGCAGCCACCGGGATTCCAGGACGCTCGTGCGGATCGTGATGTCGTCGCGTGACAGCCGGATAGCATCGTCAACCGTGCGTGTCGCATGCCCGACCTTCAACCCCAGGTCCCAGAGGGTATAGAGCATGTATTCGACGACTTGTTCGCCACGCGGCGTCTGCTTGTAGGGCAGCAGAAACATCAGATCGATGTCGGAAAAAGGTGCCAGCGTAGCCCGGCCATAGCCGCCGGTGGCAAGAATGCAGATCGATTCGCCCTTGGTCGACCTGGATTGCGGATAGATCTTATCGGAAGCGATATGATGGATGACCGCGATCAATTCATCGACCAGGTAAGCCAACGACCGTACGGTTTCGCCGCCGGCGACCGCGTCGCTTTCGAAGCGACGGCGAATTTCGACCCGACCGCGGGTCAAGGCGTCCTTGAGGCGGGAAAGAACCGCGCCCTGCGTACGCCTGGACGTGCCGGCATCGTCGAGCAGCTCATCGATCTCGGCGATCAGCGTCTCGCGGTCGATGATGTCTCTACGCCGGCGGATGGGCGCCATTGCGGTCTCCTGTTCGCCGGACGTTATAACAGGTTACCGGCTTGGACCCCACCGTTTCCGGATGACGACGTATCTCAACGCCCCGGCGCAGGCCCGCAATGAAAAACGCCGGGCGGTGGTTCCGCCCGACGCTTCGCAAGATAGCGAGGATAGCTATGTGTCAGTGCGCTGGCCCGGTCGACAACGGTTCCGGGAAATGGCAAGCCGCGACATGCCCGTCGCCGTCGGACTGGACAACCAGTTCGGGAATGTCGACCTTGCAGCGTTCTTCGGCCTTCCAGCACCGGGTGCGGAAGCGGCAGCCGGACGGCGGATTTGCCGGGCTGGGAACTTCGCCCTGGAGCAGGATGCGCCGGGACTGCATTTCGTTGGTGAAGTTGATCGTCGGTTCCGCCGACAACAGCGCCTTCGTATAGGGATGGCGCGGCGATCCGTAGACCTGACGCTCGGTGCCGAGTTCGGCGACCCGCCCCAGATACATCACCGCCACCCGATCCGACATGTGGCGCACCACCGACAGGTCATGGGCGATGAAGATATAGGCGATCTGATGGCGGTCCTGGATTTCTTCCAGTAGGTTGATCACCTGCGCCTGGATCGACAGGTCGAGCGCCGATACCGGTTCGTCGCAGATCATCACCTGGGGATTCAGCGTCATCGCGCGGGCAATGCCGATGCGTTGTAGCTGACCGCCGGAAAATTGGTGCGGATAGCGTTCCGCGTGATCGCGGCGCAGGCCGACGCTTTCCAGCAGATCGCGCACCCGATCCGGGCGCTGGTCTATCGGTACGACGTCGGGGTGGATGACCCATGGCTCCGAGATGATATCTTCCACCCGCATGCGCGGGTTGAGCGACGCGTAAGGATCCTGAAAGATCACCTGCATGCGCCGCCTGAGGTTGCGCATTTCGGCACCGTCCATGGTGAAGATATCCTTGCCGTCGAACAAGGCCTGTCCGGCGGTCGGCTCTTCGAGACGCAGAAGCGTGCGCGCCACGGTCGACTTGCCGCAACCCGACTCGCCGACAAGACCGAGGGTCTCGCCGGGATAAAGGTCGAAGCTGACCCCATCGACGGCGCGGATGACCTTGGAACGCGAGGTCAATCCGAAACCACCGCTGGCTCCGAAATGCTTGGTGAGACCCCGCACCTGCAGGATCGGCTTCTTCCCCGCGGCTGCGGGGCTAGGCGTGGACGGGTTCATGATGCACGGTCTCGGCGTGATGACATTCGGAAATGCGGCCTTCCGCAACGGACTTGATCGGCGGCGCCTGACGGCGGCAGATGTCGGTGGCGAAAGCGCAGCGGGGGTGGAACGAACAGCCGGTTGGCAGGTTCGCCAAGTCGGGTGGCGAACCGACGATCGGCTGCAGGCGTTCGCCTTTCTCGCGAGCCTGCGGCGCCGAACGCAGCAACGCCAGCGTATAGGGATGCGCCGGCTGTTGCAGAACGTCGATGACGTTGCCGCCTTCGACGACGCGCCCGGCATACATCACCGCCACCGTATCGGCGACGTCGACGACGACGCCAAGGTCATGGGTGATGAGAATGACGGACATGCCGCTTTCTTTGCTGATGTCCTTGATCAGGTCCATGATCTGGGCCTGCACCGTCACGTCGAGCGCCGTCGTCGGTTCGTCGGCGATCAGCAGATCGGGCTTCAAGGCCACCGCCATGGCAATCATCACACGCTGGCGCATGCCGCCTGAGAACTGGTGCGGGAAGTCCTTCACCCGGTCGCGGGCGGCCGGGATGCCGACACGTTCCAGCAGCGCGCCGGCCCGGTCGAATGCCTCGCTGCGGCTGCATTCGCCATGAATGCGGAATGTTTCAGCGATTTGCCAGCCGACGGTGAACACCGGATTGAGCGAGGCCAAGGCGTCCTGGAAGACCATGGCCATCTTCTTGCCGGACATCTGGCGCCACTCGTCCATCGGCATCTTGAGGATGTCCACACCGTGGAACATCGCCGTTCCGCCGGTGATCGCGCCCGGTGGTATTTGCAGCAGACGCATGATCGTCTGGGCGCTGACGCTCTTGCCCGAGCCGCTTTCGCCCAAGATGGCGAGGGTCTTGCCCGGGTAGGCGGTAAAGTTGGCGCCGTTGACCGCCTTGACGATCTCTCGGCCAGTGCGGAACTCGACCTTGAGGTCGCGCACTTCAAGAAGGGGTTTATCCGCCATTATTTATCGTCCTCTTCCTTCTTGTGCGTTTCCAACCGCCAGCGTTGAACCGGATCGGTGGCCAAGCGCAGCCAGCTCGACAGGATGTTGGCCGACAGCGTCGCGAACATGATCATCAGGCCCGGGAAGAACGCCAGCCACCAGGCTTGCGCCAGATAGTTGCGGCCCTGTGCCACCATCAGGCCCCAGGTGATCGCCGGGGGCTGAATGCCGATGCCAAGGAAGCTCAAGCCCGATTCCGACAACATGACCGAGGCGAAGTCGACGGTCATGATGGTCAGCAGCGTCGGCGCCACGATCGGTGCGATGTGATTGCGCAGGATGTGGAAGCGGCCGCTGCCCAAGGCCCGTGACGCATCGACGAAGACGCGTTCGCGAATTTCCAGAACCTCGGCGCGGGTCACGCGCAGATAGATCGGAGTCCGCGTCGTGGCCAACACGATGATCAGGTTGCCGACCCGGGGTTCGAGCATGTAGAGCACGATCACCGCGAGCAGCAGCGACGGGAAGCTCTGCACCACGTCGGCCAAGCGCATGATGACATGGCTGACCCACTTGCCGACATAACCAGCGACCATGCCGAGCGTACCGCCGACCGTCATCGCGATGAACACCGCGGTGAGCGCCACGGAGATGGTGTTGCGTGCGCCGACGATCAAGCGAGCGAGCAGGCTGCGACCCAACGGGTCGCCGCCGAGGATCCACATCGGACCGTTTTCCAGGCCGGGTACCGCATTGCGGGCCCGCAGGTTGAGCTGCGTGGCGGTATCGCCGAGCAGCTCGGGGCCGATGATCAGGCAAAAGGCCAGGACCGTCAGCCAGACGGCGGCCACGCAGGCGAATTTATCGCGCCAGAGCAGCTGCCACCAGGGCTGGGCGCGGCGGATGATGACCGCTTCCGCTTCCCCGCTTGTCGGTGTGGTGGTGACCGTAGTCATGGTGTTGGCTCTCCCCGTCAACTCTTATCGGTGGCGGATGCGCGGATCGAGCGCCACGTATAGGAGATCGATGATGATGAACAAGAGGAAAATCGCGCTGGCGGTGATGGTGATGGCCGCCTGGACGATGGCGTAATCGCGCTGAATGACGGAATCGACCATCAGCTTGCCGATGCCCGGCCAGCCGAAAACCGTCTCCACGATCACCGCGCCGTTGATCATGCCCACGGTCTGGTCGCCTGCCACCGTGACGATGGTCAACAAGGCATTGCGCAGGGCGTGCACGTAAATGACACGCCGCTCGCGCACGCCTTTGGCACGTGCCGTCTTGACATAGGCCGACGATAGCGCGCCCAGCATCGAGGCGCGCACGACCTGAACCTGCAGCCCGAAGGGCCGCAGCATCAGTACGGTAACCGGCATGATCCAATACTCGATGCCGTCGCCCATGCCCGATGTCGGCAGCCATCGCAACGCCACCGAAAAGATCAAGATGCCGGTGATGGCCACCCAGAAGTCCGGCGCGCTCGCCGTCGATAGCGAACTGATACTGGCCACCCGGTCGAAAACGCCGCGCGGCTTGTAGGCTGCAAGCGCGCCCACCGTGACAGCGAAGGTAATCACCAGCGTCATGGTGGTGAAGGCCAGCTTCAGTGTCGTCGGATAGGCCTCGAGCACGATATCGAAGGCCGGCCGCTGCTTGCGGATCGAGAAGCCGAGATCGCCTTCGGCGATACCTTTGACGAACTTCACGAATTGCACATGCGAGGGCTGGTCGAAGCCGTGCAGCTTGGCGAATTCCTGCCGAGTCTCCAGGTTGGCGTCGATCGGCAGGTACAGATTGGTGGGGTCGCCGGTCAGGCGGGCCAGGAAGAACACGGCCACGATCAGGCCGATCAATGCGATGCTGCTGTGCAGCATTCTTTGTCCCAGATAACGTGCCAAAGGGAATCTCCTTCCTCGCAACGCGCCCAATCCGGCGCCGTTCGAGGGATTATTCAGGAGCCGCCATACGCTTGAACACTGGCGATCCTGAGTGGTGTATGACCTTACGTCCGATCCATACGATAACGGTCAGCCGCTTCTTCGTCCTGTCGTTCCTCGTCGTATTCTCCACCCCGTTCGCCCGAATGGCCGTAGCCCTTCGCGGCCGCAGGATAGCCTGAAAGAACGGTCACATCCGTCCGCCCAGGCCAATATAAATTAACACCCACGCCGACACACCGGCGCAACCGCAGCAACGGCGGCGTACGCCCATATTGCGCAGATATCGGACACTGGTCGTCTCCCTGTTTTCCTCTCTCGAGGCAGCGCCGAACGATCGGCGCCGGTAACGCAAAGCCCTTATGAGACAAACCACCCCGATCTTGGCGTCTGCCCCAGCTGGCAATGTGTCCTTCGCAGGATCTTTTTCACCGCCAGCATTCTGCATCGTGAAACATTGCTTGTCCCGAGTCAAACGAGTCGAAGCAATCCCTCATCGATCCCGACCCCGCCGCTGCTCCCAACACCCTGGGGTTCGGGGGGCAGCGCCATTAGCATTGCCGCGCAACGGCTGTCAACGATTGCTCATTGACGAGAAGGAACCCCCGGCGGCGTAGCACCCGCCGCCGGGGGTCGTCGTCCGTTGAATGGCCGGGCATCGAGCAAGCCCGGCCATTCGCCAATGGAGATACTATTTCAGCGACATCTTAGAGACCTGGATCTCGCTGTTGGTCGAGATCGACGGCTTGAAGTTGATGCGCGAACCAACGCGGGAATAACCGACCATGTGATAGAGCCACACATGGGCGACCAGATCCTCGTAGATGACCCGCATCGCTTCCTGCCACAGCTTGACGCGCTCCGGCCCGACCGGGGCAACCGTCGCCTTGTCGATCAGTTCGTCGACCTTCGGATCGCAGACGAACGACTGCAGGCCGCCGCACGACATCTTGTTGAACATCGAGAACACGGCGTCGCCGTTGTTGTTGTCGTGCATGCCGCTGAACAGGATCGGCGAACGGTCTGCACGGTACGGCTTGTTCTGGTATTCCAGCCATTCCGCCACTTCCACCATCTTCAACTTGGTGTTCAGACCGGCTGCGTTGAACTGCTGCATCGCCGCTTCCATCAGCTCGGTGATGCCGGGGAAATGGTTGGTCCGAGCGATGATCAGCACTTCCTGGCCGACGTTGGCGCCCGCCGCCTTGGCTTCGGCAACCAGCGCCTTGGCCTTCACCGGATCGTAGGGACGGACTTTCTTATCGATCTCATGGTTGTGACCGGAGATCGACGGCACCACGATCTGCGTCGCGTGGATGCTGTCCTTGGGCAGGATCGTGCCCAGCACGGAATAGCGGTCGAAGGCCAAGTTCATCGCCATGCGCACCCGGACGTCGTCGAGCGGCTTGCGGTTCATCTCGATACGCAGCTTGGTCGTTTCCGAGTTCGGATAGCTGAAGTCCATCTTCGGGTCGTTGGCTTCGTTCACGCCGATGGTCGGCGCGAAGTCGGCCTCGCCGACCTTCACCATGGCGGCGCGCACCGAGGACTCGCCGCGCCAGATGTAGCGAATGCCTTCGATGTTGTTCTTCTTGCCCCACCAGTCGGGGTTGCGGACCGCGACGATGTCCTGGCCGGCATTCCACTTCTCGATCTTGTAAGCGCCGGTGCCGATCGGATCGAGGACCTTCTTCTCTTTCGTCGTCTTCGGCGAAACCAGGCCGAGCACGCCCATGCGGGTCGGTACGATCGGGTCCGCCGGCTCGGTGACCACATCGAGGGTCAGGTCGTCGACGGCCTGGCCCTTCATCTTCAGCTTGCCGAAGGATTTGGTTCGGGTCTCGCAGTTCAGTTCCGTGTCCAGTGTGCGCGACATGGAAGCGGCGATATTGGCGGCGGTGACCGGCGTGCCGTCGGTCCACTTCACGCCCGGGCGCAGCTTGAAGCGCCAGGTCTTGTCGTTCACCCGCTCCCACGACAGGGCGAGCAGCGGCGTGATCGAACCGTCGTCGGGGTTAATCTCGGTCAGCGTCTCGACAACGTTCTGGCGAATGACCCGGCCCATGGTGGAACGGTTCATGTCGCAGCCGTCGAGGCCTTCCGGCTCTTCTTCCAGGACGACTGTCACCCAGCCCGGCTTGGCCTGGGCGTTGGCTTGGCCCGGCATCAGCAGGGCCAAGCCCAGTACCGCGGCGGCCGAAGCCGTAACGACACTGAACAAGTTACCTTTCGATATAGACATATGTACTCCATCCCTGTGCGTCCCTGACGGACGCGTCTACGATTGCGCAGAATTAGCGATCCAAGAGCACGGCGCCTGCAATGGTGCGAAAATAGCACTCGGCCGCCGCTTCTCACACGTAATGAGAACTTCGGCGTGCAACTTTGGCAATTACGGAAAGCAAGTTCGTTGGTGCCAGCATAACGCCATATTCTTGACGGCCGGGATAGTGCCCTATGCTGTCTTGGCCCGTCAATCATCGCGGCTTGGGGTCGATATTCACAGAATTCGCCACCCTGGACGATCAAAAACGCCCATGGCCGATCTCCAGCAGCAGCTGGACACGAGCGCTCGCGAATCCGGCTGGACGGCGGTGCAGCAGGTGGGTCCGCTGCACTATGGGGAACGGTCGCCCACTCGGCCCGTCGCCTTCGATACCCTTTGGTTCGACCGGCGCGATGCCCTTGGCTTTGCTTACTGGAGGAAAAGGCGATGGGCGAGCCCGCGCTCACGCCTTGCTCGAACACCTGGGCACGCCCTGGCGTCGTCTTTCCGGTCCGGTATTGTGCAAAACTGGAGCGGGCGAAGGGATTCGAACCCTCGACCCCAACCTTGGCAAGGTTGTGCTCTACCCCTGAGCTACGCCCGCGCTCCCTAGCTGCGACCTGCCCCATGGGGCCCGCAAGGCCGCCGATCATACGAATTCCTCCCGGCATTGCAACGCCGTTCTTGGCGGCAAGCCCATGGGTTCAAGAGAGATAGCACATGCAGCCCCGGAGCCTAATGACGGCTGCGCCTGGCAACAGGATCAACGGTCACGAACCTGCGGGCGCGGCAACAGCTGGTTGTTGCCAAGGGCGACTTTTAACACGCGCTGGCAAAAGGACGGGGGTTGCGGGATGACGCGAATACCGCCATTTATTGCGCATTCCGGCCAGCGGGCCGGTAAGGAATGCAAAGGGCCGCCATGGAATTTATCCTCAATCCCGACGGCGCGCCGTCCCGGCAGGGCGGCAACGGCGGACAAACCGCGATCGCCGCCGGCGATCTGATCAAGGAATCGAACACCAGCGGTTTTGCCGTCGACGTTATGGAGGCGTCGCAGAAGACGCCGGTAATCGTCGATTTTTGGGCCCCGTGGTGCGGCCCCTGCAAAACGTTGGGGCCGATGCTGGAAAAGGCCGTGCGTCATGCCGGCGGTCTGGTCCGCATGGTCAAGATCAATATCGATGAAAATCAGGAACTGGCGGCGCAGTTGCGCATCCAATCGATTCCGACCGTCTATGCCTTCAAGGGCGGCCGGCCGGTGGACGGCTTCACCGGCGCCTTGCCGGAAAGCCAAATCAAGTCCTTCGTCGATCGGCTGCTGGCCGGCCACAAGCCGCCGCTGGACGCGGCGCTGGAGCAGGCCGAACAGGCGTTGAAGTCCGGCGACGCCGAAACCGCCTATGCCATCTACAACGAAATTTCAGCCCAGGAGCCGGATAGCACCAAGGCCTTAGCCGGGATGATCCGCGCCCTGGTCGCTCTTGGCCATGCCGAAGAGGCCCAGGCCATGATCGATGGTTTGACGCCCGAGATGTTGCGCGACACCAACATCGCGGCGGCTGTTTCGGCGGTCGAATTAGCCAGCCAGGGCAGCGCCGTCGAGATTCTCGACACCAGCGCGCTGGAAGCGCGTATTGCCGCCAACCCCAAGGACCACCAAGCGCGGCTCGATCTGGCCACGGCCTGCTACGGTGCCGGTCGGGCCGAGGAAGCCATCGACCAGTTGGTCGAGTCTGTCCGTCGCGAGCGCGGCTGGAACGACGAAGCGGCGCGCAAGCAACTGGTGAAAATTTTCGACGCCTTGGGACCGACCGACCCGTTGACCGTGGCAGGCCGGCGCAAGCTGTCCTCCGTGCTGTTTTCATGAGCGCGCGATGAGCGGCGAAACCGTCGCGGGTGTCGCAGCTTTGCCGGCGATCCTGCCGGTGTTTCCCTTGCCGGGCGTGTTGCTCTTGCCGCGCGGCCGCCTGCCGCTCAATATCTTCGAACCGCGTTACTTGAACATGGTCAGCGACGCACTCGGTCGCGAACGCATGATCGGCATGGTCCAGCCTTCGGCAACGGTCGATCACCCCGTGCCCGAAGAAGCCGTGCTCTATCAGGTCGGCTGCGCCGGCCGCATCACCGCCTTTTCCGAAACCGAAGACGGCCGCCTGCTGATCACGCTGACCGGCGTGGTGCGCTTTCGCATCGTCGAGGAAGTGGGCGGGCTGCACGGCTACCGCCGGGTGCGCCCCGACTACACCGCCTATCGTCAGGATCTGGACGAAGACCCCAGCCGCCTGGAGGACCGCGAGGCCCTGCACCTTTTGGTCCGGCGCTATTTCGACCAGCGCGACATCGACGCCGACTGGAAGGCGGTTGCGGCGGCGACGGACGAGACGCTGATCACCTCGCTCGCGATGATGTGTCCTTTCGACCCGGGCGAAAAGCAAGCCCTGCTTGAGGCATCGGGCACCGCCAATCGGGGCGATGTTCTGACCACCTTGATGGAAATGGCCTTGCGCGAAGGCGACGGGTCGGATTCCAACCGCCGCCACTGAACTTGTGACGGAACCGATCGAGGACAATACGATGAGCGCGCGCACCGTCGATCCCAAACTGTTGGAAATCCTGGTTTGCCCGCTGACTAAGGGGCCGCTGCGCTATGACGCCGAACGACAGGAGTTGATCAGCGACAAGGCCAAGCTGGCCTATCCGATCCGCGACGGCATTCCGATCATGCTGCTCGACGAGGCCCGCGCCCTCGACGGACCGGATGGCGGAAGCGCGGCCTGACCGCCGCATCCTGAACCCGGCATTTTTCAACGCGTTCCCATGCCCTCCGGCCCATCGCTCCCCGCCCGGCCCCGGCCCACGGAAATTCGTCTGAAAAAGGCGGAGAAGCTGTTGGAAATTGCGTTCGACGACGGCCGCACCTTTCGCCTGCCGGCTGAGTTGCTCCGCGTCGAAAGTCCGTCCGCCGAAGTGCGCGGCCATGGTCCGGGCCAGCGCAAGATTGTGGCCGGCCGGCGCCACGTCGCCATCATGGAGGTCGAACCGGTCGGCAATTACGCCGTCCGACTGCGATTCGACGACCTGCACGACACCGGCATTTATTCGTGGGACGTTCTTTACGAGATGGGCCTGCGCCAGGACGAACTTTGGCAGGACTACCTGACCGCGCTGGCAAGGCTCGGCCTGAGCCGCGAGCCTTAAGGCCTTTCCCCGCGCAGCAGGCGCGGCAGGTCTCCGGCCAATCCCATCGCCTGACGGACGAAGACGCGCTTCAACGGCACGATGCGGTCGACCGCGGCCATGCCCACGTCGCGAGCCCAGCGCAGCGGCGTCAGATCGTTGGCGAACAAACGGTTCAGGCCGTCGGTAGCGGCCAGCATCAGGTGATTGTCGAAGCGGCGCCAGCGTTCATAGCGGGCCAGTATCGTCGGCGAACCGATGTCGAGCCCGAGTCGCGCCGCCTCCGCCAATACCTCGACCAATGCGGCAACGTCGCGGATACCCATGTTGAGGCCCTGTCCGGCGATCGGATGCATCGCATGCGCAGCATCGCCGATCAGGGCTAGGCGCGGCGCGGTGGTCTCGCGGGCGAATTGCAGCGACAGCGGATGGCACCAACGCGGACTGACAACCTGCAGATCGCCGAGGAAGTCGCCGAAGCGGTCGCCGAGTTCGGCCAGAAAGGCGTCGTCGTCCAGCGCCATGATCTCGCCTGCAACCGCCGTCGGTGCCACCCACACCAGCGACGAACGCCGATCCACCAATGGCAAAATGGCAAACGGACCGCCCGGCAAAAACCGCTCGTGAGCGACGTTGTCGTGGTCGCGCGCGTGGGCGACGGCGCAGACGATGGCGCTTTGACCGTAGGACCACTGCGTGAGCGGGATGGAAGCCTGCTGACGGGTCCATGAACCGCGCCCGTCGGCGCCGATGGCCAAGCGTGCCCGTATCTCCCGGCCGTCGGCAAGTCGCGCGTGGACGCGATACGGGCCGCGTTCCAGGGTCAGCAGCCGCGCCGGCGCCATGTAACGCACGCCACGGAGGGCTGGCATGCGGTCGGCGATGGCACGGCGCAGGGTACGGTTCTCAACCAGGCAGCCGAATGGCGCATCCGCGAGCTCGCGGTGGTCATAATGCAAAAAGAGCAACGATCCGCCTTCGGACACGCGGATGTCGTGAATCGGACAGGCCTCAGGGGCAATCCCGTCCCACAGACCCAGCACCCTCAGCGCCTGCTGCGAAGCCCGCGCGATCGCCGAGGCTCGGCCATCGAAGCCGGCAGCCAACGCCACGGCCGGCGGCTCGCGATCGACCACCGCCGCCGATAAACCCGCGACATCCAGGGCGGCAGCGGCAATGCCGCCGACCAAACCGCCGCCGATCACCAGGACATCGGCCTCGATGGCCTTCCCTGGGGGCTCGGACTTTTCCCTTGGCGGGATATCGGAAGGTTCTGTCGCTGCCACGCTCATCCTTCTTTTTCTTACCTCCTGTTGCGGCTGTCCAGAACTGCTCGCGTCGGCTGCCCGCAGAAAGACGCCACCGAATGGCCCAGCTGCCCATAAATGTGGCTATTTTTTAATCAAAATAGAGAAAATGCTTATATTTTAACCGGTAATAGTGGCGGCAAACCGGTCAGGATTTTTATAACACTTTGAAATCACACATATTCTAGCTTAGGCACGATTCTTGATGTAGCGATGGGTGAGTCCACGAGGGATTCTCGGATATCCCATCGCGCCAGGATTTGGCCTGGCTTTTTCGAAGGAGAGTTCTGATGCGTTTTATTGGGAGAGCGTGGCGCGCCGCAGTTTTGGCCCACGTTACGCTATTGGCAACGGGCCTGCCCGCACTGGCCCAGGAAGCGGAAGCGGCGGCACCGACCATCGATTCGGGCAACACCGCCTGGATGCTGACATCGACGGCCCTGGTGCTGTTGATGACCATTCCCGGTTTGGCGTTGTTCTACGGCGGCATGGTCCGCAAGAAGAACGTGTTGGCCACCGTCATGCAGAGCTTCGCCGTCACCTGTCTCATCACCATTATTTGGATGGTGGTCGGTTACTCGTTGGCCTTCAGGGACGGCGGCTCCATGAATGCCTGGATCGGCGGCATGGATCGATTCATGTTGTCCGGCATGGGGGTCGATGCCTTAAACGGAACGATCCCGGAATCGGTGTTTTTCACCTTCCAAATGACCTTTGCCATCATCACGCCGGCATTGATCTGCGGTGCTTTCGCCGATCGCATGAAATTTTCCGCCATGCTGGTTTTCCTCGGCCTGTGGTCGATAGTCGTTTATTCGCCGATCTGTCATTGGGTATGGGCGACCGGCGGCTTCCTGTTCGATGACGGCGTACTCGACTTCGCCGGCGGCACGGTGGTTCACATCAATGCCGGCGTCGCCGGCCTGGTGGCGGCCCTCGTGCTGGGTAAGCGTCGCGGCTACGGCAGCGAGAACATGGCCCCACACAACCTGGTGCTGAGTGTTATCGGTGCCGCCTTGCTGTGGGTGGGCTGGTTTGGCTTCAACGCCGGTTCGGCGCTGGCCGCCAACGGCGCTGCGGGTATGGCCATGGCCGTAACGCAGATCGCCACCGCTGCCGCCGCCATGTCGTGGATGGCGGTCGAATGGATGGCACGCGGCAAACCGAGCGTGCTCGGCATCGTTTCCGGCGCCGTCTCCGGTCTCGTGGCCATCACCCCGGCATCCGGCTTCGTCGATCCGTCGGGCGCTTTGGTCATCGGCCTGATCGCAGGTATCGCCTGCTTCTGGGGAGCAACCTCGTTGAAGCGAATGATGGGCTATGACGATTCGCTCGATGCCTTCGGCGTACATGGCATCGGCGGCATGGTCGGTGCTCTACTGACCGGCGTCTTCGCTGTCGAAGCCGTCGGCGGCAGCGGCAAATCCGGCCTCCTCGAAGGCAATGCCGCCCAACTCGGCATCCAGGCCATGGGCATCCTTGCCACTGTCGTCTATTGCGCCGTCGTGTCCTTCATCTTGCTGAAGATCATCGACGCCGTCATGGGCCTGCGAGTCGACGAAGAAGCCGAAGTTGTCGGTCTCGACATCGAACTGCACGGTGAAACCGTGCACTGACGCCTGAGCGGCGCTGCTCGCTCTCCCGGCGCCGCCCGGCCTCACCCGTCCCCCGCGCTACAGCCATCTCCTATCGGCGCGGGGGGCGGGTCGAGGACTGCCGGCCGTCCTGGTTTCCCAGGCAGCAGTTGTCGGGATTTCGGCGCCGGCCTAATATCTGCTCCATGCTCAATCCTCGCCTCGACGAATTCACCGACTTTCCATTCCAGCGCCTGCGCGACCTGATCGCCGGTGTGGAGCCGCCGTCCGGACTGGAACCGATCCTGCTGTCGCTCGGCGAGCCGCAGCATGGCGCACCGCCGATGATCGCCGAAGCTGTGGCGGCCAATGCGCATCTGTGGGGCAAATATCCGCCTGCCGAAGGCACCCCGGAATTGCGCAGCGCCATCGCTGACTGGCTGACCCGGCGTTATGCGCTGAAGCCAGGATTCATCGATGCCGATCGACATATCATACCGGTAGCCGGCACCAAGGAAGCCCTGTTTCTGGCCGGACTGCTGGTGGTGCCGCCGACGTTGCCCGACGGCCGCCAGCCCACCGTCATTCAGCCCAACCCATTCTACAATGTCTATCTCGGCGCCGCCGTCATGGCCGGGGCCGAACCGCTGCTGATGCCGGCGGATGCCTCGACAGGCTTTCTGCCCGACATTCGGGCGCTGTCGAACGACGATTGGCGCCGCGCCGCCATGATGATCCTGTGCACGCCATCGAACCCACAGGGCGCCATTGCCGGCGTCGACTATCTCGCCTACGCCATCGAAAAAGCCCGTGCCCACGACACCGTTTTGGTCGTCGACGAATGTTATGCCGAAATCTACGACCGCGAACCGCCGCCGGGCGCCTTGGCCGTCTGCCAATCCTTGGGCGGTGGTTTCAACAATGTCCTGGTCTTTCATTCATTGTCCAAACGTTCGAGCGCGCCGGGTCTGCGCTCGGGTTTCGTTGCCGGCGATCCCGAACTGATCCGTGCCTTCAAGCGGCTGCGCAACTATGCCTCGCCGACCATACCGGTCCCGATTATGGCGGCCAGCACCGCCCTCTGGCGTGATGAGGGCCATGTCGAAGCCAACCGCAGCCTGTACCGGGCCAAGTTCGATCTGGCCGAACAGCGTCTTGCGGGGCGTCTGGGCTTCTATCGTCCGGCCGGTGGTTTCTTTCTATGGCTCGATGTCGGCGACGGCGAGGCCGCAGCGAAGCGCCTGTGGGCGGAAGCAGCGGTGCGCGTTCTGCCCGGCGCTTACGTATCGCGCGACGACGCAACCGGAGCGAACCCCGGACAGCCTTTCATCCGCGTCGCATTGGTCGGCGATGTCGATAGCACATCGCAAGCGCTGGAACGGCTTGTCCAGGTTCTGTGAAAGCCCCCGTTAAGGTCTTGTAAACCGGCAGCGGCCTAGAACAAGGCTATGGCTCGAACCAGCAGTCACGCCAACGGCACGCCAATTCTGCCGCGGGGCACCGGCGCGTTCTTTCTCCGGCGGCTGGCGGAGTTGACCGGGGCCATTTTGCTCGGCATCGCCTTCTTCCTGTGCGTCTCGCTGCTGAGCTACGGCCCCAGCGACCCGTCCCTCAACAGCGCCACGGACAGCGCCGTTCAGAATTTGATGGGCCGCAGCGGCGCCTGGGTCGCCGACCTGATGTTGCAAAGCGTCGGCATCGCCGCCGTGCTCCCCGCTGCGATCGCCGCCACCTGGGGCTGGCGGCTGCTTCACAAGCAGCCACCGGGGGCGATCGGATGGCGGCTGTTGGCCATGTTGATTGCGGTCCTGTTCGTATCCATCGGTCTCGCTCTATTTCCCAGCGCCGCGGTTTGGCCATCCGTCACCTTGCTCGGCGGGGTCATCGGTTCCACCGGGTTCGCATTTGCCGTTGGCGTTTGCCAGAGCTTCGCCATCCCCATCGCGCCTCATGTCGTTGCCGGTATCGGTCTCCTCGGTGGCGCAACGGCGTTGATTGGCGCGCTTGGCATCGGCAGCGACGAATGGCAGGCCAGCGGCCGCAGCTTTGCCTCCGGCTGCGTGCGGGCCGCCCTTGGCAGTCTCGCCGCGGCGCGGCGAGGACGCGCCATCTGGGACGAAGTGCAGGCACGACGGGACCGTATCGAGCCCCGATTGGAGCCGGCACACGAGCGCCGCCTGAGCGACGATGTGGACGATGACCTTTCCGATGAGGCGCTGCTACCGGCAGCAGATGAAGATGGTGCCGAAGCGCTGACAGTACCGAGCCGGACAAACAGGGTCGTCGTCAAGCCACCCTCGGCCAAGACCGGTCGCGCGCCCCGTACCGACCGGCAGGGGCGTCTCGACTTCAGCAGCCATCACAAGCCGCCGCCCTTAGACCTGCTCGACAAGCCGCCGCCTGCCCATGCGGATTCCGCAAATCGCGATGCGTTGGAACAGAATGCCCGCATGCTCGAATCCGTGCTCGAGGACTTCGGCGTGCGTGGCGAGATCGTCAAGGTCCGCCCGGGTCCGGTCGTCACGCTCTACGAATTGGAACCGGCGCCCGGTACCAAGACAGCGCGCGTCATCGGTCTGGCCGACGACATCGCCCGCTCGATGAGCGCTGTCTCCGTGCGCATTGCGGTGATACCGGGGCGCAACGTCATCGGTCTGGAACTGCCAAACGCCCACCGCGACTCGGTGCATCTGCGCGAATTACTCGCCTCGGATTCCTTCGAGCGCAACAGCGGCAAACTGACCCTGGCTCTGGGCAAGGACATCAGCGGTGCGCCGGTGATCGCCGATTTGGCCCGCATGCCGCATCTGCTGATTGCCGGCACCACCGGATCGGGCAAGTCGGTCGGCATGAACGCCATGGTGCTGGCCTTGTTATTCCAACTGCCGCCGGAAAAGTGCCGGCTGATCATGATCGATCCGAAGATGCTCGAGCTTTCCGTCTATCAAGGCATCCCGCATCTGCTCTGTCCGGTGGTCACCGAACCCGGCAAGGCGGTGATGGCGCTCAAATGGACGGTGCGCGAGATGGAGCAGCGATACCGTGCCATGTCGCAGTTGGGCGTGCGCAATATCGCCGGCTACAACACGCGCATCGAGGAAGCACGCCGCAAGGGCGAAACCCTTACCCGGCGGGTGCAGACCGGGTTCGAATCCGGCACCGGCAAGCCAGTGTTCGAGGAACAACCCCTCGACATGGAACCCTTGCCCTTCATCGTCGTTGTTGTCGACGAGATGGCCGATCTGATGCTGGTCGCCGGCAAGGACATCGAGGCGGCCGTACAGCGGCTGGCGCAGATGGCGCGCGCCGCCGGCATCCACCTGATCATGGCAACGCAACGGCCGTCCGTCGACGTCATCACCGGCACGATCAAGGCGAACTTTCCGACCCGCATCAGCTTCCAGGTCACCTCGAAGATCGACAGCCGCACCATTTTGGGCGAGCAGGGGGCGGAACAGCTCCTCGGGCAGGGCGACATGCTTTACATGGTCGGTGGCGGCCGAATCACCCGGGTCCATGGGCCCTTCGTTTCGGACGAAGAGGTCGAGCGGGTCGTCGCCTACTTGAAATCCCAGGGGGAACCTGACTATCTGGAGGAAGTCACCGAGGACAGCGACGATGGGTCAACGGGCTTCAGTGGCATCGGCGCCGGCCAAAGCGGTGGCACCGAAGGCGATGGGTTGTTCGACCAGGCGGTTGCCCTGGTCGCCCGCGAAGGCAAGGTTTCAACCAGCTTTGTCCAGCGCTACCTGCAGATCGGATACAATAGGGCAGCACGCATCGTCGAGCGCATGGAGGCGGAAGGCATGATTTCCAAGCCCGACCGGGTCGGTCGCCGCGAGGTTCTGCTGGGACGTGCTTCCGCGGAAGACTGACGTTCGCCCGGCATAGGATATTTCGGTGAACCATACCTGTTTCCGCCTGTTGCGGGTGGCCATCCTGGTGCTCGTCGCGCTTTGGCTGCCAGGTCTTGTCATGGCGGGGCCCCCTGTCGCGAATCTGTCCGACCAGGACCGCGCCGATCTCACTCGAATCGAAACCTATTTGAACGCCATCGATACGATGCGGGCGCGCTTTCTGCAGGCGTCCTCAGATGGGAGCACTACCGAGGGCAATATCTACATCGACCGGCCGGGCAATATGCGCATCGACTACGATCCGCCGGTCCCGATCCTGGTGGTCGCCAACGGTAGTTGGCTGATTTACATCGATACCAAGCTCAACCAGGTCACCCATATTCCGTTGAACTCGACCCCGGCGGGCATCCTGTTGCGCAAGGACACCAAGCTTTCGGGCGATGTCACCGTCACGGCGGTCGCCCGTCAGGCCGATGCTTTGCGCGTCACCATGGTGCACACCAAAGATCCCGGAGACGGCAGCCTGACCCTGGTCTTCAGCGACCGGCCCCTGGCCTTGCGCAAATGGTCGGTGATCGACGCGCAAGGTATCGAAACCACCGTATCGCTGATGGAAACTCATTTCGGCGAGGCGCTCAAGCGCACCTTGTTCGACGTCGTGCTGCCCGCTCAACCGCGCCAGGAGTGAGCGGCTTCTTTCCCCCTTGGCTGACGATGTCTGCGACATGGCACTGACGATGTCTGCGACATGGCACTGACGATCGTCACATGGAACGTGAATTCGGTGCGGTTCCGGCTGGATGTTCTGGCGCGGGTGGTCGAGCGGCTGCGTCCGGATGTCCTGTGCCTGCAGGAAACCAAGGTCGTCGACGATCTGTTTCCGCATCTGGCAACGGCGGCGCTAGGTTTCGAGCACCGTCTGGCGCACGGCATGAAAGGCTACAACGGCGTGGCGATTCTGTCGCGCCGGCCGTTGCTGCGCACGGGCACGCGCCATTGGCTGGATCGCGCCGATTGCCGTCACGCCTACGCCGAGATCGCCGACGATGACGGCTGCCCGGTGATCGTGCACAACCTTTATGTCCCGGCAGGCGGGGACGATCCCGATCCGCAGCGCAATCCCAAGTTCGCCCATAAGCTTCGGTTCCTCGACGCCATGGCCGATTGGTCGCGCGACGGCGCCGTCGCCAGCGGGCGTGCCGTGCTCGTCGGCGATCTCAACGTGGCACCGTTGCCTACGGATGTTTGGGATCACCAGCGGCTGAGCCGGGTGGTCACTCATACGCCGGCGGAGGTCTCGCGCCTGACGGGCATCATGGCAGCGGGCGGCTGGGTCGATGCGGTGCGCCGGATGCACCCGGAACCGGCAAAGGTCTTCACCTGGTGGAGCTATCGTGCCGCCGATTGGCGCGCCGCCGACAAAGGCCGGCGCCTGGACCATATCTGGGTTTCGCCCGATCTTGTTCCTCGGGTACGGGCCGCCGACGTGCTGCTCGATGCCCGCGATTGGGCTCCGGCTTCCGATCACGCGCCGGTCCGCGTCGTACTGGGCATCTAGCCGGGCGTCTTAGGGTATCAGGCGATAGCCGCCGGGCTCCGTCACCAGGATGCGGGCGCTCGATGGATCGGCTTCGATCTTCTGGCGCAAGCGGTAGACGTGGGTTTCCAACGTGTGGGTGGTGACACCCGCGTTGTAGCCCCACACCTCGTCGAGCAGCACGTCGCGGCCGACCACCCGGTCTCCGGCCCGGTAGAGAAACTTGAGGATGGCCGCTTCCTTGTCGGTCAAGCGGACCTTCTTGCCGGTGTCGTTGCCGACCAGCAGCTTGGCACTGGGCTGGAAGGTATAGGGGCCGATGGTGAAGACCGCATCGTCGCTGCGCTCGTGCTGGCGGATATGGGCGCGCAGACGGGCCAACAACACGCCCAGCTTGAACGGCTTGGTGATGTAATCGTTGGCGCCGGCATCCAGGCCGAGGATGGCGTCGGCGTCCGTATCGGCGCCGGTCAACATGATGATCGGCGCCTTGATGCCAGCCCGGCGCATCAGGCGGCAAACTTCGCGGCCGTCCATATCGGGCAATCCGACGTCGAGGATGATGACATCGAAATAGTCGTTGCGGCAGCATGCCAGGGCTTCGGCACCGGTGGCTGCAGGAATGGTGTGGAATTCCTCGTGCAGCTGCAATTGCTCGCACAGCATGGTGCGCAATGTGTCGTCGTCATCGACCAGCAGCACACGCTTTCCGGCGGTCATTCAGGTGCGTTCCATTCCTGTGCCCCGCAACGGGGAGCACGCCGCTGTTCGCAACCCTGACCGCCCATTCCCTGATAAGGCAGCGCCGTAGGCTGCGCATGTCGAGAGGAGGAGACTCAGGGGGTGTCGGACAAAACCTATCGTAACCTGTCTAGGCCTTCCACATTCAATTTCAAGCTGTTGTGCCTCGCGCGCCGATGCGGGGACTGGCCGGATCGTCCCGCCAAGCCGGCACTTCTTGCCGGGAGAGAACCGGCCGTGGGTGCCCCGGCAGCCAGCAAAGCAGTGCTACGGGCCGAATTCCGCCATGAACACCCTGGCATGGGGTTTGCTTCGCTAAGCACGGCTAGCGTCACGGCTTGGCGTGAAACAAGAAAGGAAACCCGGCTTGATTGCCGCATATCCCGAGACTCAAACCCGGTTCGCCATTTTGCCGCCGCGTGTGGTGGATACGTCGGAGGCGGCTGCTCAGCCCAACGAGCCGGCTGGCGATGAGCTGAAGCCGTTTGGCGAGGACGGGTTTACCTTTCTCGATGTCCTCGACATCATCAACCCCCTGCAGCATCTGCCGCTGATCGGCACCGTGTATCGGGAATTGACCGGCGATACCCTTGCGCCCGTCCCGCGTATTGCCGGCGACATCTGATCTGCTCCCTTTAGAGCGGTCCAAAAGTTAACTTAGACTGGACCCTGAAGGAGACGGAACATGGGCAAGAAGCACGGGCCTGAAGAAGTTATCG
>CANITX010000044.1 GCA_947470575.1 Rhodospirillales bacterium | reverse complement strand
CGTTGCCCAGGCTGCCGATCGGCTTGCCGTCGACCACAATGTTGGAGACGATGGAGATCTGCGGCGGCGTCACCCCGTCGACATTGCCGAGCTTCTCGCCCGAGTAGTTCTTTTTATACAGGCTGTTACCCGAAAGTTCGAGTTCGCCGAAGTTCGCGGAGAACGCCATATGCTGTTCAACCGTCATCGGCTGTTCGCGAACGATGAACACCAGATGCTTGTGCCAGGCATCGCGAATGGCCTGCGCATCGGCGGAAGACAGCGGCTTGCGGATATCGACCCCGCGAATTTCCGCGCCCAGAGATTTTCCGGTAGGCACAACTTCCATGACACGAACCCTTTCCTTGCTACGGTTCTTCGGGCTGCGTCTCTATCGCCCCGTCCCGGAGCGATATCCGGTGACGCGGCGATGACCGCAGGCCACGCCGTTCGGTTGCCCGATATCGTCAGTCTTCGAGCAGGTCCCTCTCCCTAAGGACCGCCACGCAACTCCCGTCGTACCGGCGTATGGCCGCCGTTGCCGGAAACTGTAAACAATCGCCCGGAGGGCGACAATCGGGATTCCGCCGAACACCGCGGCGGGTCCCCGCTCCGGGCCTCCCGGTCTCAGACGTTGAGGAAGGGCAGCGTCACCCCAGGACGCGGCCAATCCACGGCGACCACGGTACCGTAGAGCGAAAGGGTGAGATAGGCGGTCTTCAGGTCCGGTCCGCCAAAACAGATATTGGTGCACATCGGGTCCTGCGGCGTCGCCACGAAATCGACCACCTTGCCATCCGGCGAAATGACCGTGACCCCACCGCGCACCAGTGTGCCGACACAGATATTGCCGTTGGCTTCCACCGCCAGGGAATCGAAGCGCTGAAACCCGGGCAGGCCGCAGACCAGCCGCCCGCCATTGGGCGATGGCCAGGGCTGCAGCTTGACCTCGCCCGGACCGATGATGTCGTAGGCCCACAAGCGGCTGGTTTCCGTCTCGGCGACATAAAGAATGCTGCCGTCGGGCGACAGGCCGATGCCGTTCGGCGACAGGCTGGGATAGGCGACCTCGCGGATCAAACTGCCGTCGGAGCGGCAATAATAGACGCCGCCGTTGTCGCGATCCCGTTCCCGGCGTTTGCCAAGGTCGGTGAACCAGATGCCGCCGTCCTTGTCGATGCACAGGTCGTTGGGTCCCGACAGCGAGTAACCGTTGCATTCGCGATACAGCACATCGACCTTGCCGGTCTTCAGGTCGACCCGTTCGATGCGCCCGCCGGTATAGTCGTCCGACGGACCAATGGAGCGCAGTTCGCCGTTTTTGTCGTGATATTTAAAGCCGCCGTTATTGGCGATATAGCCGTAACCGCCCGGACCCATGGCCAGGCCATTGGGTCCGCCGCCGGGGCGCGCAACGATGGTTTTGGTACCGTCGGGATCGATGCGGGTCAGGCGCCGCGCCTCGATCTCGACCACCACCAGCGACCCGTCGGGAAAGGCGACGGGTCCTTCGGGAAAACGCATTCCGCTGGCGATCTGCCTCATGTTGGCCATGGTAGCCCTCCCCTCGGTTTCTGTGCAGTGGTTGCCTTGCTCCGCACTTTGCGCATAGCCTGCTTTCGATCTCAAGCGCTTGCGCCGGCATGACCCAACCAAGGAGTCGTCGTTGCCGCCATCCGACCCAGCCATCCGCTTCCTGCTCAACGGCGAACGGCACGCGGTTTCGGGCATTTCGCCGACGACGACCCTGCTCGACTGGCTGCGCGATCATGCCGGCCTGAAGGGTACCAAGGAAGGCTGTGCCGAAGGCGATTGCGGCGCCTGCACCATCGCCCTCGGAACGCCCGCGGAAAATGGCAAGGGACTGTGCTGGCAGGCCGCCAATAGCTGCCTGTTGATGCTGCCGCAAGTGCATGGCCGCGCCTTACTGACAGTCGAAGCGTTGGCCGGCGCCGACGGCAGCCTGGCGCCCGTGCAGCAGGCCCTGGTCGATACCGATGCCAGCCAATGCGGTTTTTGCACGCCGGGATTCGCCATGGCGATGTTCGCCTTCCAGCAGGGCGGCGAGGAAGCCGAGGATGCGACAATCCACGAGGCGCTGGCCGGCAACCTGTGCCGCTGCACCGGCTATCGCCCGATTGTCGAGGCGATGCGCCGCATCGCCGGCACTGCCGATGCCGCCTTCGCCCTGCGCAGCCAGGGGTGGCGCCAAGAGCTTGCCGACCTGCCCGAACCCGCCGATTATGTCGTCGGCACGCAGCAATTCCTATCGCCGCTGCACCTCGATGACCTCATCGCCCTGCGCGTCGCCAACCCCGAAGCCCGATTGCTGGCCGGCGGTACGGATCTTGGTCTGTTGGTCGGCAAGGAACGCCGGCCGCTAGGGACGGTGATTTGGCTGTCGCAGGTGGCCGAACTCAACGAACTGGAACTGACCGAGCGATATCTGAAGATCGGCGCCGCCGTCACCTATAGCCGCGCTCTGCCTTTGATCGACGAGGCATTTCCCGGCCTGGGGGCACTGGTCCGGCGCATCGGTTCGCGCCAGATCCGCAACCTGGGCACGCTGGGCGGAAATTGCGCCAATGCCTCGCCCATCGGCGATACCTTGCCGTGCCTGATCGCACTCGAAGCGACGATGATCGTTGCCGGTCCCAACGGCCGGCGCGAGATTCCGGCTGACGCCTTTTTCGTCGATTATCGCAAGACAGCGCTGACCCCCGACGAAGTGCTCGTCGCCGTGTGCCTGCCCCTGCTGCGCGATGACCAGGCCTTCCATTGCCACAAGGTAGCGAAGCGCCACGACCAGGACATCTCGGCGGTGATCGGCGCCTATCGCCTAACCTTCGAAGGAACCAAGGTAGGCGATGCCCGCATCGTCTATGGCGGCATGGCGGCGACGCCGAAACGCGCCCGCGGGGCCGAGGCGGCCCTACGTGGCCGGCCCTGGACCGAAGACTCGATCGCCGCCGCCATCGGGATGTTAAGCGCGGATTTCCAGCCGATTGGCGATTTCCGCGCTTCCGCCGGCTATCGCCTGACCGTCGCCGGCAATCTCATCCGTCGCCTGTTCCTGGAAATCACGGCGCCGCAAACCCCGCTGGAGGTGATGGAACTATGACCGTCGCATCCCGTGGCGGCGTGTATCGTCCCTTCCATCACGACAGCGCCACCAAACATGTCTCCGGCCGCGCCATTTACATCGACGACATGCCGAACCTGCCGGGCACCCTGCATGCCGCCTTCGCGATATCGACCAGGGCGCACGCCCGCATCGTCGCCATCGACACCGGTCGCGCCGCCGCCCTGCCCGGCGTCGTCGCCGTCGTCACCGCCGCCGACGTTCCTGGCGTCAACGATATCGCGCCGATCTTTGCGGGTGAGCCGGCCCTGGCCGAGGGCGAAGTCCAATACGTCGGTCATCCCCTCGCCGCCGTCGCGGCCGACAGCATGGACATCGCCCGCGCCGCCGCCGCGCTGATCGAGATCGCCTACGAAGATCTGCCCGCCGTGCTCGACATCGAAACTGCGCTCGTCAACCAGGACTTCGTCTGCCCGCCGCAGATCATGCGGCGCGGCGATGTGCAAGCCGCATTGGCATCGGCGCCGCGCCGGCTGACGGGCGAGGTTCGCTGCGGCGGCCAGGACCATTTTTACCTGGAAGGCCAGATCGCCCTGGCCCTGCCCCAGGAAGACCGCGACATGCTGGTCTATAGCTCGACGCAGCATCCCACCGAAGTGCAGCACGGTGTCGCCTACGTCCTGGGCATCCCGTCGAACGCCGTGACGGTCGAAGTACGCCGCCTCGGCGGCGCCTTCGGCGGCAAGGAAAGCCAGGCGACGATCGTCGCCGCCGTCGCCGCTTTGCTCGCCGATCGCACCCGCCGGCCGGTCAAGCTGCGCCTGACCCGCGACGACGACATGACGATCACCGGCAAGCGCCACGATTTCCTGATCCGCTACGACGTTGGCTTCGAAGAAGACGGCCGCCTGCTCGGCCTCGACATGACCCTGGCGGCGCGCGCCGGCAACGTCGCCGACCTGTCGGCACCGGTGGTCAGCCGGGCGCTCTGCCACGCCGACAATGCCTATTTCATCCCGGCCTGCGAGCTGCGCGGCTACCCTTGCCGCACGAACACGGTGTCCAACACCGCCTTTCGCGGCTTCGGCGGGCCGCAGGGCATGCTGGCCATCGAAACCGTGATGGACCACATCGCCCGCGAGCTGCACATCGCGCCCGAGCTGGTACGCCGGCGCAACTACTACGGCATCGGCGAGCGCAACATCACGCCCTACGGCGCCGTCGTCGAGGACAACATCATCGTCGAGATCGTCGATCGGCTGGAGCGCGAGGTCGACCTGCCGGCCTGGCGCGAACGGGTCGCCGATTTCAACCGCCAGAGCCCGATCCTCAAGAAGGGCCTCGCCCTGATGCCGGTCAAATTCGGCATCTCCTTCAACCTCACCTCGCTCAACCAGGCCGGGGCGCTGGTCCATGTCTATACCGACGGCAGCGTCCATCTGAACCACGGCGGTACGGAGATGGGCCAGGGCCTGTTCGTCAAGGTCGCCCAGGTCGTCTCCCAGGTCTTCGCCATCGATCTCGACCGGGTGAAGATCAGCGCCACGACGACCGACAAGGTGCCCAACACCTCGGCCACCGCCGCCTCGTCGGGCTCCGACCTCAACGGCATGGCGGCCCTCGAGGCGGCCGGTACCATCAAGACGCGGATGACCGAAGTCGCCGCTGGCCACTTCGATGTGTCGCCCGCCGATATCCGCTTCGCCGACAACCGCGTCTACGCCGGCAACGAAAGCCTGTCCTTCGCCGAGCTGGCGCATAAATGCTGGGCACAGCGCGTGTCGTTATCGGCCACCGGCTTCTACAAGACGCCGAAGATCCACTGGGACGGCCAGACGATGACCGGCCGGCCGTTCTTCTATTACAGCTACGGAGCCTGCGTCGCCGAGGTGGTGATCGACACCCTGACCGGCGAGAACCGGCTGCTGCGCGCCGATATCCTCCAGGACTGCGGCGCCTCGCTCAATCCCGCCGTCGACTTGGGCCAGATCGAGGGCGCCTTCGTCCAGGGCATGGGCTGGCTGACCATGGAGGAACTGTGGTGGGACGCCGAAGGCCGGCTGCGCACCCATGGCCCTTCGACCTATAAAATTCCAGGCAGCCGCGACGTGCCGCCGGTCTTCAACGTCCACATCCTGGCCGATGCGCCCAACCGCGAACCGACGATCTTCCGTTCCAAGGCCATTGGCGAGCCGCCGTTGATGCTGGCGATTTCCGTCTGGTTGGCCCTGCGCGACGCGATTTCGTCGCTAGCCAATCACCGGCTGGTGCCGAAGCTCGATGCCCCGGCGACGCCGGAGAAGGTGCTGGCCGCCGTCGACGACATCCGCAAACGCGGCCGCGATGCTGCCCTGAAGTTGGTCGATATCGGCCGATGACGCTCACGCTTTCCGCTATCGACGGCCTGGATGCCGCCGGCTTCGTCGCAGCGCTGGGCGCCATCTACGAGGACTCGCCCTGGGTCGCCGATGCGGCCTACGCCACGCGGCCTTTCGCCACCATCGAAGCCCTGCTGGCCGCGCTGCGCGCCGCCGTCGACACTGCAGGCGAGGCCCGGCACGTCGCCCTGATCCGCGCCCACCCCGACCTTGCCGGCAAAGCGGCGCGCGCCGGGGCGCTCGGCGAACATTCGACCCGCGAACAGGCCGGCCTCGGCCTCGACAGGCTGAGCGACGAGGAGTTCGAACGCTTCCACCGCCTCAACGACGCTTACAAGGCCCGCTTTGGCTTCCCCTTCGTCATCGCCGTGCGCCGCCACACCAAGGAGTCGATCCTCGCCGCCTTCGAAGTCCGCCTGGCCCACGACCGGGCGACGGAAATCGCCGAGGCCCTCGCCAACATCCACCTCATCGCGGAATTGCGGCTGCGCGATCTGATCGCTTAGTTGCCGGAATTTTCTTACGGCACTTGCACGCTCCCTCTCCCCGGCGGGGAGAGGGTCGGGGATGAGGGGGGAGCCGGTGGCGGCCGACTTGAAATCCCACGTCAATTCTTAATCCCCGGAGAGTGCCGTTCCCCCTCACCCTCGCGCTGACGCGGGCCCCCTGCCTCTCCCCACGGCAGCTTCGCTGCCATCAAATGAATGCCAGCGAAGCTGGCAGGGCGAGGGGAAAATGCGCCGCGTTACTCCACCTTCGCTCCCTGGTTCACCCAACGGCCGAGCAAGTCGCGTTCTGCATCGGTCATTTCCGTAAGGTTGCCCAGCGGCATGACCCGCGAGACCACCGCCTGCGCCTTGATCGGCAGCGCCTGCGCCCTGATCTCGGCCGGCGTGTCGAGCTTGATGTTTTTCGGCGCCGCATCGAAGGCCGGATTGGTCGGCCTGGCCGAATGGCAGGCGACGCAACGGGTATCGATCACCTTCCTGACTTCCGCGAAGGCCACAGGGGGGCCGCCCGATCCGACATCGCGCCCACCCAGCCCGGCATAAGTGGCGAGCAACGCGCCGCCGAAGATCGCCGCCGGGATCAGCAGCGGATTGTCCCGGCCGCGGGCGCGCAGGTTGAACCAGTGGCGGACGATGGCGCCGACCGCGAACAGCCCGATCAGAATCGCCCAGCCGTGCGGATGGCCGTAGGTGCTCGGGTAATGGCTGCTCAGCATGACGAACACCACCGGCAGCGTCATGTAATTGTTGTGCACCGAGCGGTGCTTGGCTTTTTCGCCCAGGCTCCAGTCGACCGGCGTTCCGGTCTGGGTGGCGGCGATCATCGCCGCCTGCGCCGGCAGGATGCGCATCCAGACGTTGACCGCCATGATGACGCCCATCAGCGCCCCGGTGTGCATATAGGCCGCCCGCCCGCTGAACACCTGGCCCAAGCCCCAGACGACCCCTGCCAGCAGCAGGCAGCAGAAGGCGGTCAGCCAACCCTGGTGGCGGGCCAGCGGAGACATCCACAGGCCGTCGTAGACCAGCCAGCCGACGACCAGCGTCGCAACGCCGATGGCAATGGCCTGCCAGGGCAGAAAGTTGGCCTTGCTCGAATCCACCATGAAGGTGCCGGCAGCGGCATAGTAAACGACGCCGAGCAGCAGCAGGCCGGTGACCAGCGTGTAGAATGCCTCCCACTTGAACCAATGCAGATCGGGCGGCACCTGGCCCGCCGCCAGCTTGCGCTTCTCGGTGATGTAGAAGCCGCCGCTGTGGACCAACCAGATGTGCCCTTCGACGGTCGGATGGGGCGGGTCCGCGCGAACCAAGTGGGCATCCAGCCACATGAAATAGAACGACGACCCGATCCAGGCGATACCGGTGATGACGTGCGTCCAGCGCAATGCCAAGTTCAGCCATTCGACAGTCAATGGATCCATGTGGCGATACTTTGCACCCGGCCTTGCCCCGAATTGCCGGCTTTGCCGCCGGCCCGCGAACCGTCATTATGAAGCGGCAATTTACCAGCGCAACGCCCGTAACCCAGCCCAACGCCCAACCAACCGAAAGACCGCCATGGGACGCCTGACCACCCACGTCCTCGATACCGCCAACGGCCGGCCGGCCGCCGGCATGGCCGTATCGCTGTTTCGCGTCGAGAACGGCCTCAGACGACCGGTGGCTTCGACCGCTACCAACGCGGACGGCCGCTGCGATGCGCCGTTGCTGGAAGGCGCCAAGCTGGAGAAAGGCATCTATGAATTGGAATTCGAGGCCGGCGCTTATTTCGCGGCCCGCGGCGCGGCCCTTCCCGATCCGCCGTTTCTCGACCGGGTGGTGTTGCGCTTCGGCGTTGCCGACGCCGACGCCCATTATCACGTTCCGCTGCTGGTCTCGCCGTGGAGCTATTCGACCTATCGCGGCAGTTGACGAATGACCTCTCCGATGACCCCGAAAGACTTCATGCGCCGCGCCATCGATCTGGCGTCGCAGGGCATGCGGGACGGCGACGGCGGACCCTTCGGCGCCGTCGTCGTCAAGGACGGCCGCATCGTCGGCGAACGCAACAACCGGGTCACGTCGGCCAACGACCCGACGGCGCATGCCGAGATCGGCGCCATCCGCGCCGCCTGCCGGACACTCGGCACCTACAGCTTGGATGGCTGCGAGATATATACCTCGTGCGAGCCCTGCCCGATGTGCCTGGCCGCCATCTATTGGGCGCGCATCGGCCGTATCTATTACGCCAACAGCCGCGCCGACGCCGCCCGCATCGGCTTCGACGACGACCTTATCTACAACGAGATCGCCAAGCCCCTCGACCGGCGCGCCATCCCGGCAGAGCGGCTCTTGGCCGAGGAAGCCGGCGAGACCTTCGCCGAATGGCAAAAGGACCCGCGCTTCATCCGCTATTGAGACTGCACCCTTCTAGGGGTACCGGCATCGTGTTAGGATTTAACCCCTGGGTTTGCATTAGTTCGAGGATCGCCATGGCCTACCGATTCCGCCGCTTTTATTCAGTCGTCAGCCTCGCGATAGCCGGCGCCGTCGGAATTGCCACCACGGCTGCCGCCTTGGAATCGAACGACTATGCGATCTGCGCCCGCGGCATCAAGCTCGAAACCAAGATCGAGGCCTGCACGCGCATCATCTTCGACGATCGCAGCCAGGATAACCGGGCGACCGCCCTCTACAACCGGGGCACCGCCAACCGCGACAAGGGAGATATGACCGCGGCCCTGATCGATTACGATCAGGCCATCAAGCTCAAACCCAACTTCGCCAGCGCCTTCAATAACCGTGGCAATACCCATCACCTGGAAGGCAAGCATCAGGAAGCGCTGGCCGACTATGCTCAGGCAATCCGCTACAACCCGAAACTGACCGAAGCGCTGATCAATCGCGGCGTCGTCTATTCCGACCTGCAGCAGCCGGAAAGAGCGATTGAGGATTTCAACGAAGCCATTCGCCTCGAAGCCAAAAGCGCCCGCGCCCACTACTATCGCGGTAACGCCTTTCGCGACAAAAAGGACTACGCCAAAGCCATCGCCGATTACGACACGGCCATTCAGCTGCAGAAGGACTACGCCGTCGCCTACAACAATCGGGCCTGGGTCTACTGCCTGACAGAGGATTTCAGGTCCTGCCTCGCCGACGCGGAAAGGGGATTGGCGCTGCAGCCCGACCTGCCCGACAGCCAGCACACCAAGGGCGTCGCCTTGCGGGGCCTCGACCGCAAACAGGAGGCCATGGACAGTTTCGCCGTGGCCGCGCTGGCCGCCCCGGCAAATACGGCCATCGTCAAGGACGCGCAGGCCCTGCTGAAGGCGTTGGGCAAGGACCCCGGCAGCCTCGACGGCGCCATGGGCGATCGGACCCGCGCCGAACTCGAAGCCTGGGTCAAGAGCCGGAAGGCGAAATAACCGGCCAAGCCGCCGCATAGGCATCGACCTCGGCCATCAACCGGCCCTTGGCCGCTGGGTCCAGGAACGAGGCCTCGAAGGAATTCCTGGCCAAGCGGATCAGATCGCCGCGCCCAAGGCCAAGCGCCTTGTGAACGGCCAGGTAGTTGTCGGCGACATAGCCGCCGAAGTAAGCCGGATCATCCGAATTCACCGTCGCCATCAGACCGAGGTCGAGCATCCGCTTCAAGGGATGATGGATAAGATCGTCCACCACGCACAGGCGCAGATTGGACAGCGGGCAAACCGTCAGCGGTATTTTCGCCGCGACCAGGCGACGGACCAGATCGTCGTCTTCGAGCGCCCGGTTGCCGTGATCGATGCGCACCGCCTGCAACAGATCGAGGGCTTCGCGCACGTAGGCCGGCGGCCCCTCTTCGCCGGCATGGGCGACTGCGGGTAACCCCTCCGCCCGCGCCTTGGCAAAAACCCGGGTGAATTTGGACGGTGGGTGCCCGACCTCCGAGGAATCCAATCCGACGGCGGCGATGCAATGTCGCCACGGCCGGGACTCCTCTAGGGTAGCGAAGGCCGAAGCTTCGTCCAGGTGGCGTAAAAAGCAAAGGATCAAGCGCGAGCTCAGCCCCCATTCGGCCTCGGCCTGGCGCAAGGCCGCCCAGATACCCTCGATGACGGCGTCGAAGGTCACACCGCGCGCCGTATGCGCTTGCGGATCGAAGAAGATTTCGGCGTGACGCACGCCTTGATCGCGGGCCTTGCTCAGATAGGCCCAGGTCAGGTCGAAAAAATCCTGCTCGCGGCGAAGCACCTTCATGCACTGATAGTAGAGGTCGAGGAACTCCTGAAGATTGCGGAAGGCATAGGCGGCGCGCAGCGCCTCGATGCTGGGATGGCCAAGCTGTACCCCGTTGCGCCAAGCCATGTCGAAAGCCAGCTCGGGATCCAACGAACCCTCGATGTGCAGGTGCAGTTCGGCCTTGGGCAACCCCGTAATGAAATCGGCGATGGCGGTCATCTGGTGGAACGCCCCCTGATATCGCGTGGCCTCAACCGTTGCCGTTGCTTTTGGCCAGCGGCTGCACGAACTGCAACTCCGTGTCCCAAGGAAAGAAGATCCAGGTGTCCTGGCTGACCTCGGTTACGAAGGTATCGACCAGGGGGCGCCCGGCGGGTTTGGCATAGACGGTTGCCAGATGCGCCTTGGGCAGCAGCTCGCGCACGACACGCGCAGTCGCGCCTGTATCGACCAAATCGTCGATGACCAAAACGCCCGCGCCGTCGCCATTGCCTTCCGCTGCCTTCAACACCCGCGCCGTCCCCTGTTGCTGATGGTCGTAACCGGCAACGCAGACCGTATCGATCAACCGCACGTCCAATTCGCGGGCGATGATGGCGGCCGGCACCAGGCCGCCGCGGGTGATCGCCACCACCTTCTTCCACGGACCGAGCTCCATCAACCGCCAAGCCAAGGCCTTGGCATCGCGGTGCAGCTGGTCCCAGGAAACGGGGAATCCCTTTTGATAACGCTCTCCTGTCGCCATTCCCGTTCTCCCGTCCGCGTCCTGCCTGAATGACCCGCGGCCGGCGGATGTTGCGATCCGCCGGCCGCCGATGCCCCTGTCTGCCCCCTCGCGATAGACTTCGCAATGGTCTTACTTTGGCAGTTGTCCCTGTACGCCCTCGACGTACCAGTCGAGACCGGCCAACTTGTCGTCAGGGATGCTTTCTCCGGCCTTCACCACTTCGGCTCCGGCTTGGTTCTTGATCGGCCCGGCGAAAGGCAGAAGCTTGCCCGCCTTGATATCGGCGACGGCTTGATCCGCCTTGGCCCGCACATCGGCGGGAATAGCGGGATTGAATGGCGCCAGGCTCAAGAAGCCGTCCTTCATGCCGCCCCAGACGTCTTCCGACTTCCAGGTGCCGTCGAGCACCGCCTTGGCGCGCTTGATGTAATAGCTGCCCCATTCGTCGACGATGGCCGTCAGATGCGCCTTCGGGGCGAAACGGGTCTGGTCGGACGCCTGACCGACGCACCACACGCCGCGCTCCTGGGCGACTTGGCAGGGGGCCGAGGAATCGGTGTGCTGCATGATAACGTCGGCGCCTTGGTCGATCAGCGCCTTGGCGGCATCGGCTTCCTTGCCGGGGTCGACCCAGGTGTTAACCCAGATCACCTTGACGATGGCGTCGGGCGCGACCTTGCGCAGCGCGATCGTCGTGGCATCGATGCCCTGCACCACTTCGGGGATCGGGAACGAGCCGATGTAGCCGATGACCTTGGTCTTGGTCATATGCCCGGCGAGCAGGCCGGCCACCGCGCGCCCTTCATAGAAACGGGCATTATAGGTGCTCATGTTTATTTCGCGCTTGAAGCCGGTGGCGTGTTCGAACATGACGTTGGGGAAGCGCTGCGCCACCTTCTGCGTCGGATTCATGAAGCCGAACGAGGTTGTGAAGATCAGGTTGTGGCCGCTGAGGGCGAGCTGCTGGATGACCCGTTCGGCATCCGCCCCCTCGGGAACGTTCTCCACAAAAGCGCTCTTCTCGGCCTTATCGCCCAGCGCCTTTTCCATCTCCTGGCGGCCGGCGTCATGGCGGGAGGTCCAACCGTTATCGTTGACCGGTCCGACATAGACGAAGGCGGCCTTGACCTTGTCGGCGGCCTGGACGCCGCCCGCCGCCGCTGCAACCACGGCCATCGCTGCCGCGCCGGCCACCAGGTGGCGCAATCCTGGGAATCTGGTCATCGAATTTTCCTCCGGTGTTATGGAAATCCGTCAAGCCTGGGGATGAAAGACCTTGCCGATATCCGCCGGCGCGTTAAGCCGGATGCGAGTCGCGTCCCGCGATATCAGCACCAATACGGCGATGGTCGCAAGATAGGGCAGCATCGACATGAGTTGCGAGGCAACGCCGACGCCGCCGGCTTGGACGTGCAGTTGCAGGATGGTCACACCGCCGAACAGATAGGCACCGAGCAGCACGCGGCCCGGCCGCCAGGTGGCGAAGACCACCAGCGCCAACGCGATCCAGCCGCGTCCGGCGGTCATGTTTTCGATCCACATCGGCGTATAGGCCAGGGGCAGGTAGGCGCCCCCCAACCCCGCCATGGCGCCGCCGAAAGCCACCGCGCCATAGCGGATGGCGATCACCGGATAGCCGATGGCATGCGCCGCCTCGTGGGATTCGCCGACGGCGCGCAACACCAGCCCCGGCCGGCTGCGATAGAGGAACCGCCACACCCCGGCCAGCAGCAGGATCGACAGGTAGACCAGCGGATCGTGGCCGAACAGCAACGGCCCGATCAGCGGCACCTCGCTGAGGCCCGGTATGGCGAGCTTCGGCAACGGCCGCATCGGCGTGCCGACGAAGCCCTGCCCGATCGAGGCGCTCAGGCCGACGCCGAACAAGGTTAAGGCCAGCCCAGTCGCCACCTGGTTGGTCAGCAGCGACAGGGTCAAGAATGCGAAGATCAGCGACACCGCCGCCCCGGCGCCAGCCCCGACCAGAATGGCAAGCCACGGATTACCGGTAGCCGCGGCGGTGGAAAAGGCGCCGACGGCACCGACCAGCATCATGCCCTCGACCCCCAGGTTGAGGACGCCGGACTTCTCCGTCACCAACTCGCCGGTGGCGGCAAACAGCAAGGGTGTGGCGGCAGCAATCACCGACAACAGCACGGCAGCGGTAAAATCCATCGCCTCAGCCTCCCCGCGACGTGGCCGGCCGTCCGAAGCGGACCCGGTAACGGATCAGCACGTCGGTGCCCAACAGGAAGAACAGCAGCACGCCCTGAAACACGCCGGTGATGGCCAGCGGCAGGCGCATTTCGATCTGGGCCGCCTCGCCGCCCAGGTAGGACAGCGCGATCATCAGCGCTGCGGCCAGGATCCCCACCGGATGCAGCCGCCCCAGGAAGGCGACGATGATGGCGGTGAATCCGTAGCCCGGCGAAATGCGCGGATGCAGTTGGCCGATGGCACCGGCGACCTCGATCAACCCGGCCAGCCCGGCCAGACCGCCACCGACCAGGAAGCTGAACCAGACGATGCGATTCTGATCGAACCCGGCGAAAGCGGCCGCCTTCGGGGCCTGGCCCACCACCTTGATCTGATAGCCGATGAAGCCGCGCGCCAGCAGCAGCCAGCCGGCCGCCACCACCAGCAAAGCGACGATGGCCCCCAGGTTGAAGCGGGTGCCGTCCAGCAGCCCCGGCAACTGGGCGGAGGCGTTGAACATCCGGGTCTCCGGAAAGTTCAGGCCCTTGGGGTCGCGCCACGGCCCATGCACCAGGTAACTCAGGAACAGGGTAGCGACGTAGGTCAGCATCAGGCTGGTCAGAATCTCGTTGGCGTTAAATCGGGTGCGCAGCAGAGCCGGGATGGCGCCATAGGCCATGCCGCCGGCAATGCCGGCCAGCGCCATCAGCGGCAGCACCCAGAAGCCTTCGGTGTCGTGAAAGATCAGCGCCACGCCGCCGCCGCAAATGGCCCCCATGGTGAACTGGCCCTCAGCGCCGATGTTCCAGACATTGGCGCGAAAGCCGAGCGCCAGACCGACTCCGATCATGGCCAACGGTGTCGCCTTCAACGCCAACTCGCCCAAGCCGTAAAGCGTCGAAACCGGACGAATGAAGTAGGCGGCCAGCGCCCGCAGCGGATCGAAACCCAGGGCGGCGAACAGGATCGCGCCGAAAGTCAGGGTCAGCAGGATCGATAGCACCGGCGTCAGCCAGATCATGGCCCGCGACGCCTCGCCCCTCGGCTCCAACCTAAGCAACATGACCGGCCCGCCCCCTGCCCGACGGTTCCTTGGCGCCCGTCACGCCGCCCATCAGCAGACCGGCTTGCTCGACCGTCATCTCGCGGGTCGGCCGCGCCTCGGAAAGACGTCCGCGATTGATGACCGCCAGGCGGTCGCTGATGGCGAACAGTTCGTCCAAGTCTTCCGACACGACCAGCACCGCCGAGCCGCTGCGCGCCAGTTCGATCAACGCCCGATGGATGGCTGCCGCCGCGCCGGCATCGACGCCCCAGGTCGGATGGGCCGCCAGCAGCACACCCGGCCGTTGCAGGATTTCGCGGCCGATCATGTACTTCTGCAGGTTGCCGCCGGACAGGCTCTTGGCCTGCGCCTGCGGACCGCGCGCCACCACCCGATACCCGTCGATGATATCGCTGGCGAACCGTCGGGCGACATCGGGATGGATCAAGCCGCCTTCGATCAGTCCATCGCAGCGATAGCCGCCGAGAATGCTGTTTTCGGCCAGCGACATTTCCGGCACCGCGCCGCGCCCCAGTCGCTCTTCCGGAAGAAAGGCCAGACCGCGCAAGCGCCGCTCGCGCGGCCCCAGGTCGCCGACCGGCTTGCTGTCGAGCAGGATCGCCCGGCTGCCGTTCTCCAGCCGCCGCTCCCCCGACAGTGCCTTCAGCAACTCGATTTGGCCATTGCCGGCGACGCCCGCGATGCCGACGATCTCGCCGGCCCGCACGTCGAACGAGATATCTTGCAGCGCCACCCCAAAGGGATCGTCGGCAGGCAGCGACAATCCGGCGACGGCCAGTCGGCGCGCCCCCGGTTCCGCTGCATCGGCGCGTACCGGCGCGGCCATGGCGCTGCCGATCATCGTCTCGGCCAGGCTGTTGGCCGATTGGGCGCGCGGGTCGCAGTCAGCCACCACCCGGCCGCCGCGCATCACGGTGGCCCGCGAGCACAGCGCGCGAATCTCCTCCAACTTATGGCTGATATAAAGAATGGTGCAGCCCTCGGCGGCCAGCCGGCGCAGGGTCGTGAACAGCCGGTCGGCTTCCTGCGGCGTCAGCACCGAGGTCGGCTCGTCCATGATCAGCAATGACGGATTTTGCAGCAGGCAACGCACGATCTCCACCCGCTGACGCTCGCCCATCGACAGGGAATGGACGTGCCGGCCCGGATCGAGGCTCAGTCCGTAGCGCGCCGAAACCTCGCCGATGCGCTGGGTCAGCGTCCGCATCGGGATCTTCTCGTCCATGCCGAGCGCGATGTTTTCCGCCACCGTCAGCGACTCGAACAGGGAGAAATGCTGGAACACCAAGCCGATGCCCAGCCGCCGCGCCGCTGCCGGCGAGCCGATGTCCACGGCCTGGCCATTCCAGAGGATCTCCCCAGCGTCGGCCCGCATGACGCCGTAGACGATCTTCACCAGCGTGCTCTTGCCGGCGCCGTTTTCGCCCAGCAAGGCATGGATCGCACCCTGCATCAGGATCAGGTCGACGGCCTCATTCGCCTTCACGCCAGGAAAGCTCTTGGAGATGCCCTTCAGTTCCAAGCGCGCAACCGCAGGGGCGCCGGGCGCATCCATCAGCGGCTCGCGTTCATGCCGGAGCGGAACGCCCAGCCGGCCAAACGCACCTCCAGCCGGGCGAACAGCGCGTACATGACGATGCCCATGACCGCCAACGTGACCAGCCCCGCGAAGACCAGCGGCAGCTGGAAATTAGCACCTGCCTGCAACATCAGGTTGCCGATGCCGACGTTGGCGCCGACCGTCTCGGACACCACGGCGCCGACGAAGGCGAGCGTGATCGCCACCTTCAGCGAGGCGAAGAAATAGGGCAGCGAGCGCGGGATGCCGACCTTGACCATGATGTCCATCTTACGCGCACCGAGGGCGCGCAGCACATCCTCAAGTTCGGGCTCGATGGTGGCGATGCCGGTCGCCACGTTAACGACGATGGGAAAGAAGAAAATCAGGAAGGCTGTGATGATCGCCGGGACTTCGCCGATGCCGAACCAGATGATCAGGATCGGCACCACCGCCACCTTGGGCACGGCGTTGAAGCCGACCATCATCGGATAGAGGCCGTTATAGATGACCCGCGACCAGCCGATGACGATGCCGAGCAGCAGGCCGAAGCCGACGGCGATGGCGAAGCCGACCAGCGTCGTCCACAGGGTCACCCAGGCGTTCTTGAGCAGCGGCGACCAGTATTTGACGAAGGCCCCGGCCACCGCCGACGGCGGCGGCAGGATGAAGGGATCGATGGCGAATCCCCGGCAAGCCCCTTCCCAGAACAGCAGCAGGGCGATGGTGCAAATCCATGGCGCCAGGCGTTCCTGCAAGGTATCGCGCGTCATGCGAGTCGCACCCCGGCAATATACTGGCGCAGCTCCTGGACCCGTTCGACGAAGGCCGGCTCGTAACAGATGGACAGGTCGCGCGGTCGCGGGAAGTCGACCTGTCGGGTGGCGACGATGCGCCCTGGCCGGGCACTCATCACGTGGATGGTATCGGCCAGGAACACCGCCTCGTGCAGGTCGTGGGTCACGAGGATAACGGTGAAGCGCCGCGCCTCCCACAGATCGCGCAGCACGCACCACAGATCCTCGCGGGTGAAGGCGTCGAGCGCCGCGAAGGGTTCGTCCAGCATCAGCAGTTCCGGCTCGTGGATCAGTGCCCGGCAGAGCGACGCCCGCTGCTGCATGCCGCCCGATAGCTGCCAGGGGAAGCGGTCGCCGCAGCCCGCCAGCCCGACGGTGGCCAGCAGCGCCTCGACCTTGGCGATGTATTCCGCCCGATGGGCGCGAAAGCGTGAACGGTGCGGCTGGACGATTTCCAGTGGCAGCAGAATGTTGTCCCGCGTCGTCCGCCACGGCAGCAACGACGGATTCTGAAAGGCCATGCCGGCGATCTTCACCGGCCCGGTCACTTCCCGGCCGGCCACCGTCACGGCCCCCTTCTGCGGCCGCACCAGGCCGGTGACCAACTTCATCAGGCTCGACTTGCCGCAGCCGCTGGGACCGACCACGGCGACGAATTCGCCGCCGCCGATGCGCAGGCTGGTCCCGTCCAATGCTAACGTTCCGTCCGCTGCACCGCCGTAAGTCAGCGAAACGTCGTCGAGGGCGACGAGCGCATCCATCGGATCGGCCTCCCGGCAGAACGGTGCTTTCGAACCCAGCGCCGCCTTAAGGAACCATACGCTCCGCCGCGGGAGCCAGGAACGAGCTGTCGAAGATATCGGCGGGCTTCGGCTTGCTCTGGTAGGTATAGGTCATACCGATCTGCTCGATGGATTTTTCCAGGCGCGCCATATCGACGCCGCCGAAGCCGTTCTTCTTCACCCACGGCGTTACGAAATTGTCACGGATAGCCATTTTCAAGCGGTCGAGTTCGACCTGCTCCTCGCCGATCTCGTTTCGCTTCATCACCGCCTTATTGGCGGCAACCGGGTCCTTGACGGTATCGACGACGCCCTTGATGGTGGCGCGCACGAAAGCCTTCACCGCTTCCGGGTTGGCCTTGGCGAAGTCGGGATTGACGATCACCGCGTTGCCGTACAGCACCAGCCCGTGGTCGGACATCAACATGACGGCGATGTCGTCAGGCTTCACGCCTTTGGCGACCAGGTTGAAATAGGACGAGAACGAAAAGCCGGTGATCGCCTGGACCTCGCCCGAGGCCAGCATCGGCTCGCGCACCGGGAAACCGACATTGTTGATCGTCACCTTGGCGGCATCGATGTTGTTTTCCTGGACGAAGGCCTTCCATTGGGCAAAGGCGCCGTCGGCGGCAGGTGCACCCAGCACCTTGCCTTCCAGGTCCTTCGGCTTGCCGATGCCGAATTTCTTCAGACTGACGATGGCGAAGGGCGGCGCGTCGTACATCATCAGCACGCCCTTGACCTTCTTGTCCGGGTTCTCGCTCTGGAATTTGACCAGCGAGTTGATATCGACGAAGCCCATCGGATAGGCGCCGCTGGCCACCCGGCCGATGCCCTGCACCGAGCCCTGCCCGGCATCGACCGTGACGTTCAGCCCTTCCGCCTTGTAGTAACCCTTATCGATGGCGACGAAATAGGGCGCCGACGGGCCTTCGAACTTCCAGTCCAGAGCGAACTTGATCTCGGTTTCGGCGGCGGCAACCGTGCCGAAGGCGGCTAGGGCCGCGATAGCCGCGCCACCGATCAGGGCGCCGATGCGGTGAGTATGAGACATGGGGCAATCTCCAGGTTGTCGGTCGCGGGTGCGCCCCCGCGACGAAAGGGGCGTGTTCCTGCCCGCCTTTGGACAGCTGGCCGGGAAGCACTGCGTCCTCAAAATGCAAGGAGCGCGCCAACGCCCGGCGGCGCCATCGTCCACCCTACCATAACATCATTGCCCAATATTCAGGCAACCGGGGTGAGTAGCCTGATTGCCAATCAGGCTTTAACCCGCGGCACCGTGCCCTTGTCCTGCTCCGGCAGCAGGAAGGCGAAATCGCAGCCTTTGTCCGCCTGCAGCACCGTCTCCATGAACAGCTTGCCATAACCGCGTTGCGGCACGTCGAGCTTCACCGGGCCCAGCGCCTTCTCGCGCTTGGCCAGGATCGCCGCATCGACCAGGACGTCGATCCGCCGGTTGGGCACGTCGAGGGTAATGCGGTCGCCGGTTTCGACCAGACGCAACGGACCGCCGGCGGCGCTTTCCGGCGTGATGTGCAGGACGATCGTGCCGAAGGCGGTGCCGCTCATCCGCGCGTCGGAAATGCGCACCATGTCCTTGACCCCTTGGCGCGCCAGCTTCTTCGGGATCGGAATATAGCCGGCCTCCGGCATGCCCGGCGCGCCGAGCGGACCGGCGTTGCGCAGCACCAGCACGTCATCGGCGGCAACGTCCAGATTGTCGTCGTCGATGCGCGCCGCCAGATCGTCCAGGTCGCTGAAGACCACGGCGCGACCGGTGTGGCTGAGCAGTTTCTCGGTGGCCGCCGACGGCTTCACGATGGCCCCGCCCGGCGCCAGGTTGCCGCGCACCACCGCCATGGCGCCGCCCGAATGGATCGGATTGGCGACCGTGTGAATGACGTTCTGCGGCCACGGCGGCGGCGCCGCGTCCAGGTTCTCGCCCAGCGTCTTGCCGTTGATGGTCAGACAGTCGAGGTTGAGCTGGTGCTTCAGTTCGCGCATCACCGCCCCCGCGCCGCCCGCCTTGTACAGGTCTTCCATGAAGCCCTGGCCGGAGGGTTTGAGGTCGACCAGCATTGGCGTCTCGCGGCCCATCTTGTCGAAACCGTCGAGGTCGAGGCGATAACCCAGCCGCCCGGCCACTGCCGCGATATGGACGATGGCGTTGGTCGAACCGCCGATGGCCAACAGCATGCGCAGCGAATTCTCGAAGGCCGCCGGCGTCATGATCTTATCCGGCGTCAGGCCCTCTTTCGCCAACGCCACGGCGCGCGTCCCGCTCATCTCGGCATGACGCAGTTTCTCCGCCGCCACCGCCGGCACGGCGGCGCCGCCCGGCAAGGTCATACCGAGCGCTTCCGACATGCAGGCCATGGTGCTGGCCGTGCCCATCACCATGCAGGTGCCCGCCGTCGGGCACAGCTCGGCGTTGGCCTGCCACAGTTCCTCTTCCTCCATCTCCTCGGCGCGATAAGCGGCCCAGAAGCGGCGGCAGTCGGTGCAGGCCCCCAGCCGGTTGCCGCGATGGCTGCCGGCCATCATCGGCCCGGTCAGCAGCAGAATCGCCGGCACGTTGGCGCTGGCCGCCCCCATCAGCAACGCCGGCACCGTCTTATCGCAGCCGCCGATCAGCACGACGGCGTCCATCGGCTGGCCCTTGATCATCTCTTCGGTATCGATCGACATCTGGTTGCGAAGGAACATGCTGGTCGGATGCGCGAAGGACTCGTGCAGCGAGATGACCGGGAAATCCACCGGCAGGCCGCCGGCCAGCATGACGCCGCGTTTCACCGCCTCGATCAGGTCGGGCACATTGCGATGGCAGGCGTTGTAGCCGCTGAAGGTGTCGGTAATGCCGATGATCGGGCGTTCCAGCGCATCGTCGGTATAGCCCATCGCTTTGATGAAGGCCTTGCGCAGGAAGACCGAGAACCCCGCGTCGCCATACGAGGTCAGGCCCTTGTACATGCCGGTCTTCTTATCGCTCATCCCGTCGATCCTTCTCTTGCTTGTCGGTCCCTGACGCGGATCGCCGTTGCGACCGCACCGCCGCCGGCAGACCCGGCGGGCCCTTTTTAGGCCAGTTCGCGCCCGGCGGCCAGTTCGCTTCGCCGAACGGTCACAACGGCCGGCACCTGACAACTTTGGTGCGCTTCAGGAAATTCATGGCATCATGATTCGCCGAGGAACGCTGGCCACACCGGCATCCGGAAGCGCCAGAGTACCGACATGCCGGCAGAACGTCAGCCGGTAAGAAGCTGCCGTTGGCGCCGCAAGCGCGAGGAACCAGGACCATGCACAACGTGCGAATCGACGGCGACCGGCTGTGGCGGTCGCTGATGACGATGGCCGAGATCGGCGCCACGGATAGGGGCGGCGTCCGCCGGTTGGCGCTGACCGGCGTCGACAAGGACGCCCGCGACCTGTTCGTCCGCTGGTGCCGGGAAGCCGGCTGTACAATGTCGGTCGATGGCATCGGCAACATCTTTGCCCGCCGCCCCGGTCGCGACCCCCTTCGGCCCCCGGTGCTCATCGGCAGCCACCTGGACAGCCAGCCGACCGGCGGCAAGTTCGACGGCACCTACGGTGTGCTGGCCGGCCTGGAAGTAGTGCGCGCGCTGAACGATGCCGGCACCGAGACCGAGGCCGCCATCGAGGTCGTCGACTGGACCAACGAGGAAGGCTCGCGCTTCCAGCCGCCGATGGTCGGATCCGGCGTCTTCGCCGGCGTCTTCGCGCTCGACAAGGCCCGCGCCGCCAAGGACACGGAAGGTACCTCCCTGGGCGAGGCGCTCTCCGCCATCGGCTACGCCGGCCCCGCCGCCGTCGGCGGCCGCCCGGTCGGCGCCTATTTCGAGGCGCATATCGAACAGGGGCCTATCCTGGAAGCCGAACGCCGCACCATCGGCGTCGTCACCGGCGCGCAGGGCCAGCGCTGGTACGAGGTAACAGTGACCGGCCAGGAAGCGCATGCTGGCCCGACGCCTATGCCGGTGCGCCGCGACGCCTTGGTCGGCGCCGCCCGCGTGATCGCCGCGGTACGCCACATCGGCAACGACTTCGCGCCCCACGGCCGTTCGACCTGTGGCTTCGTCGAGGTCTATCCGAATTCGCGCAACGTCATCCCCGGCCGCGTCTTCGTCACCGTCGACCTGCGCCATCCCGACGACGTCGCACTGGCGGCGATGGACGCGGCGCTGCGCGACGCCTGCAAGTCCTTGGGCGAGGAGGAAAAGCTGTTCGTCGATATCCAGCAGATCCTGCATTTCGCGGCGCAGCCGTTCGACGCCAGCTGCGTCGCCGCCGTGCGCGGCGCGGCCGAACGCCTCGGCCATCCGCATATGGATATCGTCAGCGGCGCCGGCCACGACGCCGTCTACATGGCGCGCGCCGTGCCAGCGGCGATGGTCTTCGTCCCCTGCGAAGGCGGCATCAGCCATTCCGAGATCTAGAACGCCGCGCCAGCCGACCTCGCGGCCGGTTGCGACGTGCTGCTACAGGTCGTATTGGAGTCCGCCGG
>CANITX010000043.1 GCA_947470575.1 Rhodospirillales bacterium | reverse complement strand
GTTTCGACCTCTCGTCCACTATTGGCGTGCCGTGGCGGCGCCGCATCGTCCCCTCTCCCCTTGTGGGGGAGGGACAGGGTGGGGGGGCGCCGCCCCCAAAACGTGCGACAATATTCGATATGGACAAAGACCGCGCCCGTCACCTCCGCCGCGACGCCACCATTGCCGAGCGAAAGCTTTGGAACGCCTTACGTAACCACCAGCTCGCCGGCCGTCAGTTCCGCCGGCAGCAAGTTATCGGTCCCTACGTGGTCGATTTCTACTGCTCCTCCGCCCACCTGGTCGTCGAGGTGGACGGCGGCCAGCATGCACGACGGATCGAAGCCGACGCGCGGCGTAGCGAATGGCTGGAATCCCAAGGATTGCGGGTTTTGCGGTTTTGGAACAACCAGGTTCTCTCCGATCTTGAGGGCGTCCTTGTCGTCATCGAAGCGGCCTTGGAGAACACCGCGCCTATCGCCTGAACGAGCGGGACGAATCGATCTCGTCCGATGGGTCAGCAAGGACATCTGATGCCCAAACGCACCGACATCCATTCCATCCTGATCATCGGCGCCGGCCCCATCGTCATCGGCCAGGCCTGCGAGTTCGACTATTCGGGGGTCCAGGCGTGCAAGGCGCTGCGCGCCGAAGGCTATCGGGTCGTGCTGATCAATTCCAACCCGGCGACGATCATGACCGATCCGGACATGGCCGATGCCACCTACATCGAGCCGATCACTCCGGCCATGGTGACCAAAGTCATCGAGCGCGAACGGCCCGATGCCATCCTGCCGACCATGGGCGGGCAGACGGCGCTTAATGTCGCCATGGCGCTGCATCGCGACGGGGTGCTCGAAAAGTACGGCGTCGAACTGATCGGCGCCAATGCCGAGGCCATCTCCAAGGCCGAGGACCGGCTGAAGTTCCGCGACGCGATGACCTCGATCGGCCTGGATTGCCCGAAAAGCATGCTGGTCGCTTCGATGGCGGATGCCGCCAAGGCGCTCGACGAGATCGGCTTGCCGCTGATCATTCGCCCGTCCTTCACCTTGGGCGGCATCGGCGGCGGCATCGCCTACAACCGGCCCGAATACGAACAGATCGTCGCCTCGGGATTGGCCGCCTCGCCGGTGCACGAAGTGCTGGTCGAGGAATCCGTGCTCGGCTGGAAGGAATTCGAGATGGAAGTTGTCCGCGATAGCGCGGACAACTGCATCATCATTTGTTCGATCGAGAACGTCGATCCGATGGGGGTACATACGGGCGATTCGATCACGGTGGCCCCGGCGCTGACCCTGACCGACAAGGAATATCAGATCATGCGCAACGCCTCGATACAGGTGCTGCGCGAGATCGGGGTCGATACCGGCGGCTCCAACGTCCAGTTTGCGGTCAATCCAGAAAACGGCCGCCTGGTCGTCATCGAGATGAACCCGCGCGTCTCGCGCTCCTCGGCGTTGGCTTCGAAGGCAACCGGCTTTCCCATCGCCAAGGTCGCGGCACGGCTCGCCGTCGGCTATCGCCTCGACGAGCTGACCAACGACATCACCGGGGTGACGCCGGCTTCCTTCGAGCCGACCATCGATTACGTCGTCACCAAGATCCCGCGCTTCACCTTCGAAAAGTTTCCCGGCGCCGATCCGCTGCTTACTACCTCGATGAAGTCGGTGGGCGAAGCCATGGCCATCGGCCGCTGCTTCGCCGAATCCCTGCAGAAGGGTCTGCGCTCGATGGAGACCGGCTATACCGGCCTCAACGAAGTGGTCATCGACGGGGCCGTCGGGTCCGATGCCCGTTCCGCCGTGTTGGCGGCACTGGCCAAGCCGCGCGCCGATCGCCTACTGGTCATCGCCCAGGCCTTCCGTCACGGCCTGACGGTGGCCGAGGTGCAACGCGCCTGCCGTTACGATCCCTGGTTCCTCGAACAGATCCGCGCCATCGTCGAAGCGGAGGAGGGCGTGCGCCGCGCCGGCCTGCCCGCCGATGCGCACGGTCTGCTCACCCTCAAATCGATGGGCTTCTCCGACGAACGGTTGGCCCGCCTCGCCGGTCTCAAGCCGGCCGAGGTCGCGGCGCGGCGCGCCACACTCAGTATCGCTCCGGTCTACAAGCGGGTCGATACCTGTGCCGCCGAATTTCCGTCGCGCACGCCCTACATGTATTCGACCTACGAAACCGACGGGTCCGGCGCCGCCGAATGCGAATCCGATCCCAGCGGCCGCGACAAGGTGGTCATCCTCGGCGGCGGTCCCAACCGCATCGGCCAGGGCATCGAGTTCGACTATTGCTGCGTCCATGCCGCCTTCGCGCTGAAGGAAGCCGGCTACGAGACCATCATGGTCAACTGCAATCCGGAAACCGTGTCCACCGACTACGACACCTCCGACCGGCTGTACTTCGAGCCGCTGACCGCCGAAGACGTCATCGCGCTGATCCGCGTCGAACAGCGGCGCGGCCGGGTGTTGGGCGTCATCGTCCAGTTCGGTGGCCAGACGCCGCTCAAACTGGCGGCGGCTTTGGAAGCGGCGGGCATTCCCATTCTCGGCACGCCGCCCGACGCCATCGATCTGGCCGAGGATCGTGAGCGCTTCCAGAAGCTGCTGCGCCGCCTTGCCCTGCGCCAGCCGGCCAATGGGCTGGCCACCTCCAGCGAAAGCGCCGTCGCGGTCGCCAACGTGGTTGGCTATCCGCTGGTCATCCGGCCGTCCTATGTGTTGGGTGGGCGGGCCATGGAGATCGTTCACGACGAATCACAGTTGCTGCGTTACATGACGCAGGCGGTGCAGGTTTCCGGCGACAGTCCGGTGCTGCTCGACTCCTTCCTCACCGATGCCATCGAGATCGATGTCGATGCGCTGTGCGACGGCAAGGACGTCTACGTCGCCGGCGTCATGCAGCACATCGAGGAAGCCGGCATTCATTCCGGCGACTCGGCCTGTTCGCTGCCGCCGTTTTCGCTCGACGAGGCGACGGTCGCCGAACTCGAATTGCAGGCGCAGCAGCTCGCCCTGGCCTTGGGCGTCGTCGGCCTGATGAACGTGCAGTTTGCCATCAAGGATGGCGATATCTACATTCTCGAAGTCAACCCGCGCGCCAGCCGCACGGTGCCCTTCGTCGCCAAGGCGACCGGCGTGCCGGTGGCCAAGATCGCTGCCCGGGTGATGGCCGGCGAAAAGCTGGCATCCTTCCGGCTGGGTCGCCGTCCGGTCACCCGTCACGTGGCGGTGAAAGAGGCGGTGTTTCCCTTCACCCGCTTCCCCGGCGTCGATATTCTGCTCGGCCCTGAAATGCGCTCGACCGGCGAAGTCATGGGCATCGATACCGATTTTCAACGCGCCTTCGCCAAGTCGCAGTTGGCTGCCGGTGTCGACTTGCCTGCCACCGGCACCGTCTTCATCTCGGTGCGCGAACACGACAAATCGGTCGCCTGCCGCATCGCCCGGCATTTGATCGACATGGGCTTCAAGCTGCTCGCCACCAGCGGCACGGTGGCGACGATGCGCGAGGCGGGACTGGCCGTCACCACCGTGAACAAGGTTCAGGAAGGCCGGCCGCATTGCGTCGATGCCATCGTCAACGGCCAGGTGCAGATGGTCATCAATACGACGGAAGGGGTCCAGGCCATCGCCGACAGCGTCAGCATCCGCCGTTCGGCGCTGACCAGCTCGGTGCCCTACTATACCACCATGACGGGTGCCGCCGCCGCCGCCGATGCCATCGACGCCATGCGTCGGGGCGCTCTTGAAGTGGCACCGCTGCAGTCTTATTTTAGCCCGACGCCCTGACGACCACGGCACTCGGCCGGCTGTCGCGGCGGATGTACCGGGGGCGGCCTGCTGCCCGGCGAGAGGTGTGCGCGAATGGAAAAGATTCCGACGACCAAGGAAGGGCTTACTCGGATTGAGGACGAACTCAAGCGCCTCAAGCACGAAGAACGCCCGGCCATCATCCGCGCCATCGCCGAGGCCCGCGCCCACGGCGATCTTTCCGAGAACGCCGAATACAATGCGGCGCGCGAGCGGCAAAGCTTCGTCGAAGGTCGGGTTGCCGAACTCGAAGACCTGGTCAGCCGGGCTGAGGTTATCGACACCTCGAAGCTGACCGGCAAGGTCGTACGCTTCGGCGCCAAGGTGAAAGTCGCCGATGAAGACACCGACGAAGAAACGAACTACGTCATCGTCGGCAGCCACGAATCCGACATCGCCAGCGGCCGTCTGTCGATCACCTCGCCCTTGGCGCGGGCCTTGATCGGCAAGACCATCGGCGATGTCGTCGAGGTCACCACCCCGCGCGGTCACAAATCCTACGAAATCGTCGGCGTCTCTTTCCGCTGACGTCCTTTTATGGGATGCCCTGCATCCCAATCGCCCTCACCCTGAGGAAGCCGCCAAGCGGCTGTCTCGAAGGATGGGCCGCAGTATCGTTCATGCCGCCTCGATCGGCACGCCCGGCTCGGCCTTCGAGGTGCGGATGGAGAGCGCCGATTTGACGTGGCTGACGTTGGGCGCCGCGGTCAGCCGGGTGGTTAGGAAGTTCTGATAGGCGTCCCAGTCGCGGGCCACCACCTTCAGCAGGAAATCGGTTTCGCCGGCCAGCATGTGGCACTCGCGCACTTCCGGCCACTGGCGGATCAGCGCCTCGAAGGCTTCCAGGTCGTGTTCCGCCTGGCTGCTCAGCCCGACATGGGCGAAGACGGTAACGTTATAGCCCATCGCCTTCGGCTCGATGTCGGCGTGGTAGCCGCGAATGAAGCCTGCGGTTTCCAGTGCGCGGACGCGGCGCAGGCAGGGTGGCGCCGAAATGCCGGCGCGTTGCGCCAGTTCGACGTTGGTGATGCGCCCATCCGCCTGCAGGTCGCGCAGAATCTGCCGGTCGATACGGTCGAGTTTGACCCGCTGCATGGAATTCCGTCCTCCCGGCCGTCGGCCTTCGCCAACGATTTGATCTGCGATGGTGATGTCCGCCGCGCGCGTCGGAATGGCGTTCGGTAGCGCGAAAATCATAGTACGCGAAAGGAAATTACGCGAAAGGAAATTACAAGATCGCCTGGGACCATCCCTCGGCGCCGCCCTTGAATTCCGCTCCGCCACATGCCTTGTTAGGGGCTGGCGCCATTCACCGACAGGAATCCCGCGATGTCCGACCTCGCCACCTCCGACAAGCTGTTCTTTCAACGCGCCGGCATGGACCGGGTCCGGGTCGAAGCGACGCTGCGCGATGCGCTCAAGGACGCCGACGATGGCGAGCTGTTTCTCGAATTCAATCAGTCGGAAAGCCTGTCGTGGGACGACGGCAAGCTGAAGGCGGCCAGTTTCGATACGTCGCAGGGCTTCGGCCTGCGTGCCATCGCCGACGAGGCGACCGGCTATGCCCATGCCTCCGAACTGTCCGAGGCCGCCATCAAGCGCGCTGCCGACACGGTGAAAGCCGTCACCCGCGGCCATTCGGGCGTCCAGGCGGCGGGGCCGTCGGGCACCAACCGGGCGCTTTACACCGAGGACAATCCGCTCTCGGGCACCGCCTTCGAATTGAAGGTGAAGCTGCTCGAAGAGATGGATGCCTACGCGCGGTCGCGCGATCCGCGCGTCAAGCAGGTCATGGCGTCGCTGGCCGGTCAATGGCAGGCGGTGCAGATCCTGCGCGCCGACGGCAGCCGCGCTGCCGACATTCGCCCGCTGGTCCGCCTCAATGTCTCGGTGATGGTCGAACACAACGGGCGCATGGAAACCGGCAGCTTCGGCACCGGCGGCCGCGTGCCCTTCGATGCCTACATGAAGCCCCAGGCGTGGAAGGCGGCGGTCGACGAAGCCCTGCGCCAGGCCCTGGTCAATCTCGAATCGGTGGCCACCCCGGCCGGCGAGATGCCGGTCGTGCTCGGCCCCGGCTGGCCCGGCATCCTGCTGCACGAAGCCATCGGCCATGGCCTGGAAGGCGACTTCAACCGCAAGAAGACGTCGGCCTTTGCCGGGCTGATGGGTCAGCGCATCGCCTCGCCCGGCGTTACCGTCGTCGACGACGGCACCATTCAAGACCGCCGCGGCTCGCTGACCATCGACGACGAAGGCACGCCTAGCCAGCGCACCGTGCTGATTGACGACGGCATTCTGGTCGGCCACATGCACGACCGGCTGAACGCCCGCCTGATGGGCGTTCCGGCCACCGGCAATGGCCGGCGCCAAAGCTACGGTCACATGCCGTTGCCGCGCATGACCAACACCTGCATGCTCAATGGCCCGCACGATCCGAACGATATTCTCAAGTCGGTGAAGAAGGGGCTTTACGCGGTCAACTTCGGCGGCGGCCAGGTCGATATCACCTCGGGCAAATTTGTCTTCACCTGTACCGAGGCCTACATGATCGAGGACGGCAAGAAAGGCGCGCCGGTCAAGGGCGCCACCCTGATCGGCAACGGTCCCGACGTGCTGACCAAGGTCTCCATGGTCGGCAACGACATGGCGCTCGATCCCGGCGTCGGCACCTGTGGTAAAGATGGCCAAGGCGTGCCCGTCGGCGTCGGCCAGCCGACTCTGCGCATCGACGCGCTGACCGTCGGCGGTACGGCTGTCTAAGGAATAGGCGGACTCCCGTGTCTGATCTGACCCAACTTGGCCGGCCGGCGGCGATGCCCGCCTCGCCGGACGCCGCCGTCCTCGAAAGCGTGCCCAATCCGCATCCGGACGCGGCCTATGTGGTGCGCTTCACCTGTCCGGAATTCACCAGCTTGTGCCCGATCACCGGCCAACCGGACTTCGCCCATCTGGTCATCGACTACGTGCCCGACCGTCTGTTGGTCGAAAGCAAGTCGCTGAAGCTGTTCCTGGGATCGTTCCGCAATCATGGCGCCTTCCACGAAGATTGCACCGTCGGCATAGCCCGCCGGCTGCAAGCCGTGTTGGCGCCGCGCTGGCTGCGCATCGGCGGCTATTGGTATCCGCGTGGCGGCATGCCCATCGACGTCTTCTACCAGACAGAGGAGCCGCCGGCCGGCGTCTGGCTGCCGGAGCCCGGCGTGGCACCCTATCGCGGTCGCGGCTGACGCTGCTTACTTCTGCTGTGAGCGTTCATGGGCTTCGCGGATTTTGGCCGGCCACTGGCTCTTGATGTAGGACAATACCGCCCAAATCTCGCGATCCGACAGCAACGGGCCGAAGGGTGGCATGTTGCTGCGATAGCCGCCGCCGACCACCGCCGCCGTGCCGCGTTTGGTGAGGTCGAACAGTGCCGTGTCGGAATGGTGCCAGGTATGGCCGGTCGCATCGTGGGGCGGCGCCGGCAGGGTACCGTCCGGTCGCCGCAATTGCCAATCGGGCTCGCCCTCGAGGTTGGGACCGTGACAGCCGGCACAGTATTGGCTGTAAACCGCCTGGCCGGAGGCCACCAGACCGGCGTCGGCGGCATCGGCCCGATCCGGCTCCACCGGCATCACGGTAAACCAGATCAGCACGGCGCCAAAAATCGCGGCGACGATGCCGGGCACGGCGATGGACTTTCGCATCGATGGGGTTGGTCAGTGACGATGGCCGTCGTGCGTGGCGCCACCCCCGCCGGCGTAACCCCGCAGCATGTCATAGTGAGCGATCTGTTCGGTGCTGAGTAGGGCGCGTTGGGCGATATGGGCGTTGAGGTGAACGGCCCTGAGCTCCGCTTGCAACGCACCGATGGCTGCCGTCAACCGCGCCACCGTTGCCGGCTCGGCCTTACCTTCGGCAAATTGGCGGTCGAGTTCGGTTTCCCGGTCGATGGTCTCGGCGCCGATGGCGGAGGCGGCTTCGCGCATGGCGGTTAGGATCGCTTCGCTGTCCGTCCTTTGTTAGGCGCTGAGCGCAAGCGGCCCCGCCAAGTCCAGCACATGGCGCGGCCCCGGATAGCGGTTGAGTTCGGCGGCCTTGGCCATGGCCATGCCGTCGCCGGCGCGCAGTCCGGCGATATCCTCCGGTGACAGCGCCTTAATGGCCCGCGTCTGCTGTCCGGCGTAAGGGGCGGCGGTATCCGCCGCGGCCGTGCCGGCCAGCAATAGCGCGGCAAGGCTGCCGACGATACGTCGCTTCATGGTAAATCTCCGTGAAGGCGGGTTGGCAGGCCACCGGCCTAATAGGCGAATTCCTTGTAAACCGGATCGACCGAGCCCCGCCACGGTCCGTGGTAAAGATCGAGCAGCTCTTCGGCCGGAGTCTTTCCCGATTCGGCGATACGGCGCAGCGGGTTGAGGAAATGGGATTCGTCCTGGCCCAGGGAATCCTCGATGGCGCGGGCCTTCAATCCGGCATCGGCAATGGCCATCACGCGCTGGGCGATGTCTTTCACCGTGCCGCCGCGGAACGGCGCTTTCAGCGCCAGCTTGGGAACCGAGGAACGCAGTTGGACATGCTCTTCCGCTGTCCAATCCTTGATCAGGTCCCAGGCGGCGTCCAGCGCGGTGCGGTCGTAAAGCAATCCGACCCACAAGGCCGGTAGCGCGCACAGCCGGCCCCATGGCCCGCCGTCGGCGCCGCGCATCTCCAGATAGCGCTTCAGCCGCACCTCGGGGAAGGCCACCGTCAGGTGGTCGGCCAGGTCCTTCACGGTCGGCCGCTCGCCCGGCAAGGCCGGCAGCTTGCCCGCCATGAAGTCGCGGAACGATTGGCCGGCGGCGTTGATGTAAGTGCCTTTGCGGTAGACGAAGTACATCGGCACGTCGAGCAGATAGTCGACATAGCGCTCGAAGCCGAAGCCGTCCTCGAAGATGAAAGGCAGGATGCCGCAGCGGTCGGGATCGGTATCCTCCCAAATGTGGCTGCGATAGCTGAGATAGCCGTTCGGCCGGCCTTCCTTGAACGGCGAATTGGCGAACAGCGCCGTGGCGATCGGCTGCAAGGCCATCGAAACGCGGAACATGCGTACCATGTTGGCTTCGGATTCGAAGTCCAGGTTGACCTGCACCGTGCAGGTCGCCTGCATCATCTCGACGCCTCTGGTGCCGCGCTTGGGCATGTATTCGCGCATGATGGCGTAGCGGCCCTTGGGCATCCACGGCAGGCTGCCGGGCGACCACTTTGGGATGTAGCCAAGGCCGAGGAATCCGATGCCCAACTCGTCGCCCACCGCCTTCACTTGGCGCAAGTGGCCATTTACCTCGGCACAGGTCTGATGCAGGCAAAGCAGCGGCGCGCCCGACAGTTCCACCTGACCGGCCGGCTCCAGGCTGATCGAGCTGTTGTCCGGCTTGAACAGGGCAATTGGATTGCCCTTCTCCAATCCCGGCGTCCAACCGAAGCGGGTCAGTCCGTCGAGCAGGGCGCGCACCCCCGATTTGCCCTCATAGGCGATGGGCTTGAGGTCGGCCAGCGTGAAGCCGAATTTCTCGTGCTCGGTGCCGATGCGCCAGTCGGCGGCCGGCTTGCAGCCGGCGGCGATGTAGTCGACGAGCTGGCGCTTGTTGGTGATCGCCTCCTCGGGTTGGGCGGCGATGGTGTCGGCTTCCATGATTGTCCTGCGTCCTTGTTGTCTCAGCGGCGGCCGGTACGGGCCGCCGGGTCGTCTCGCCAGTCTCCCCGCCATGCCTGCCAGCAGGCCAAGGCCGAAAGGGCCGCCGTTTCCGCGCGCAGGATGCGGGGCCCCAGACCGACACGGACAGCAAAGGGAAGTTTGCCCAACCCGTCAAGCTCCTCGGGCGCAAACCCCCCTTCCGGCCCGCACACAAATCCGGCATCTCTGGCGTCCACTGGCCAATCCCTCAGGACATCGGCCAGCGGCCTGCCTTCGCCCGTCTCGTCGAGCAGCAGCAGGCGGCGCTCGGCGGGCCACTTTTCACCCAGACGCGCCAGCGCCATGGGCTCGTCGACCGTTGGCACGGTCAAGCGGCCGCATTGCTCGGCCGCCTCGATGGCCTGGGCGCTGAGCCGTCCGATGTTGACACGGCTTCCCTGGGTGCGCTGGGTCAGTACCGGGATCAGCCGGCCAACCCCCAACTCCGTTGCCTTTTCGATCAATACGTCGAGCGCGTCCTTTTTCAGCGGCGCGAAGGCCAGCCACGGTCCACCCTCCGTCACCTGGGCAGCGATCCGTTCGATGGGGGTCAGCGTGCAGCCGCCGCGCGCCGTATCCTCGATGCGGGCCAGCCATTCGCCATCGCGGCCATTGAACAGGCCGACCGTATCGCCGGGGGCGAGCCGCATGACGCGCAGCAAATAATGGCTCTGCCGTTCGTCCAGGCGCAGGGCCTCGCCCACCGCCAGGGGGGCGACGACGTAAAGGCGGATATCGGCCCGCGCGGCCTTGGCTTCCATTCGGGAATCCGTCATCGTTCGGCCGCATCATAGGCCCCCGCCCACCGCGGGCAACCGCTGTCAGTTCACCGCAGAGTCCACAGAAGCTCGGATCCATGACCCGCCCGACTCTCGTCCCCGCCACCGCGCAAGGCGCCAGCGATATTCCGCGCGGCAATTGGATCGATCGATGGATGCCGGCGCCGGTGCGTCCCTATCTGCGCCTCGCCCGCCTCGACCGGCCGATCGGCACCTGGCTGCTGCTGTTGCCCAGTTGGTGGGGGCTCGCCCTGGCGTCCGATGGTTGGCCCGATGCCCGGCTGATGGCGCTGTTCGCCATGGGCGCCGTGGCCATGCGCGGCGCCGGTTGCGTCTACAACGATATTGTCGACCGCGACTACGACGCCCGCGTCGCGCGCACTGCCGACCGGCCGATCCCCTCGGGCGCCGTCAGCGTCCGCCAAGCGCTTATTTTCCTGGCGCTGCTGCTGCTGGCCGGCCTTGCCGTGCTGTTGCAATTCAACGCCTTCGCCATCGCGCTCGGCGCCGCCTCCCTGGCCCTGGTCTTCACCTATCCGCTGGCCAAGCGGGTCACCTATTGGCCACAGGCGGTATTGGGGCTGACCTTCAACTGGGGCGCGCTGCTCGGTTGGGCGGCGGTCCAGGGCGATTTCGCCTGGCCGGCCGTCGCGCTTTATGCCGCCGGCTTTTTCTGGACGCTCGGTTACGACACCATTTATGCCCACCAGGACAAGGACGACGATGCGCTGATCGGCGTCAAGTCCTCGGCCTTGCGCCTCGGCGCCGCCACCCGGCCATGGTTGTTCGCCTTCTACGCGGCGGCGGTTGCTTTGCTGGCGCTGGCCGGCTGGTTGGCCGGCCTGGCTTGGCCGTTCTGGCTCGGCCTTGCGGCTGCTGCCGGGCACCTGGAACGGCAGGCGGCCCGCGTCGACATCGACGATCCGAACGATTGCCTCGCCAAATTCCGTGCCAACCGTGTCGTCGGTTGGCTGGTGCTGGCGGGAATCGTCGCTGGCAGAGTTGTGAGCTAAGGGGCTATTCCGCCGCCTTATCGAGATAGGCGGCGATATCGACCTCGTCGACCTGGTCGGGCAGCAGGAACCGCTCGGCGTATTCCTTCCAGATGCCAGTGGTCAGGAACAGCTCGAACAGATCCGGATCGATGTGCTTATCCTTCTTCATGAAGTACATGATCTTCATGCTTTCGCTCAGGGTCTTGGCCTTCTTATAGGGCCGGTCGGATGCGGTCAGCGCCTCGAAGATATCGGCGATGGCCATGATGCGCGCCGGGATCGACATCTGCTCGCGGGTCAGTTTGCGCGGATAGCCGGTGCCGATCATCGTCTCATGATGACCGCCGGCGATCTCCGGCACCCGGCGCAGATTCTTCGGGAAGGTCAACGACTCGAGCATGATGATGGTCTGCACGATGTGGTCGTTGATCTTGTAGCGTTCTTCCGTGGTCAGTGTGCCGCGGGCGATGCACAGGTTGTAGATTTCGCCCAGGTTGTACATGTGCTCCGGCACGTTGAGCTTGAAGCCGAAGCGGTCGTTGAGCGCGGCGGCGTCGTTGCTGTCGCGGTAATGGATGTGCTCCTCGCGGTCGGCCAGCAGGGGCTCGCGCACCGGCAACGGCTTTGCCGGCGTGCGCGCCTTGCGCTTCAGCTCGCCCTCGGCGATGCCCTTGCGGTCGTCCAGGGTGCGCAGCCAAGTGCGCTCGGCGATGGTCTTGACGCGGGCGATCCGCTCTGGCGCCATGAATTCGCCGCCGATGTTGCTTTCGGCAAGGAAATAGAAATCGTCGTCGAGGCGGGCCCATTCGGTCTCCAACTCGCCCCTCAGCGCCGCGCGGTCGCCACCGTCGGCCACTTTCTGCCAATAGTCGATTTCGGCGTCGCGCTTGAGCACTTCGAAACGGGTGCGGATTTCATGGATACGGTCGTAGTTGGCCTCCAGCTTGGTCGCCTTGTCGACCACGTATTCCGGAGTCGTCACCTTGCCGCAATCGTGCAGCCACGCGGCGATCTCGACCTCGTACCACTCGTCATCGCTCAGGTTGAAGTCGGCGAACGGCGGCGCTTTCGAATCGCAGGCGGCGCGGGCCAGCATCTTGGTCAGCTCCGGCACCCGCGTGCAGTGGCCGCCGGTGTAGGGCGGCTTGGCGTCGATGGCCGACGCGATCAGCTCGATGAAGGAATTGAGCAGCGCCTTCTGCGTATCGATCAGTTGCTGGTTGCTCAACGCCACTGCCGCTTGCGAGGCGAGCGCCTCGATCAGCGGTTGGATTTCGTCGGAAAAGGCAATTGTCTGACCGCTTTCCAGGTCGGTGGCGTTGATCAATTGCAGTACGCCGATGACGTCGCCCTCGTGGTTCTTCAGCGGCACGGTCAAAAACGATTTGGAACGGAAGCCGGTCCCTGCGTCGAACTTCTTGGTGCCGGAAAAATCGAAATTCTTGACCTCGTAGGCATCGGCGATGTTGATCGACTGCCCGGTCAGCGCCGCAGCCGTTGCAACATTCTCCCGGTTGGGTTCGCCGGTCGCGCTGTACATGCGCAACGGCGGGAAGGCGATGTCCTTGCCGGTGGTGCCGCCCAGCGCGATGCCCAGCGAATCGGTGCGCATGATCTCGAATTTCAGCGTGTCTTCCGGCGTGCGCAGGTAAAAGGTGCCGCCGTCGGCGTTGCACAGCCCCTTGGCCTCCAGCAGGATGCGTTCCATCAGCCGGTTGTGATCGCGCTCCGCCGACAGGGCGATGCCGATCTCCACCAACCGCAGGTAACGGCGCGACGTATCGATCTGTCCTGCTTGCGTGGCTGCCGTCGTCATCGTCGTATCGGCTTCGCTCCCCTAGGAGGCCGGCCATACGGCGGGATATTCCCTGCGCGCATGCCCTTCCCCGGTATCCGACCCGATCGTCCATGCCAAGCCGTTCGGCGTGTTTCTCAACCGCCACTCCCCCCGAACAGGTCCAGGGGTTACGAGCGGTTCGGTTGCCGACGGCGTTATTGCCGACAGCGTATCGGTCTTCAGGGACAGGTGCAACGGGGCGGGAATTGCACATACGACGGGTGTCGAATACCCTTTGGCGTCCTGCTCCCGACATTTGCCGCATTCCGACCGCCGAGGACGCCACCCGATGCCCTACGCCAGCCTGCGCGATTTCATGGCGCGCCTCGAACAGGACGGCCAGTTGGTCCGCGTCGCCGAGCCGGTATCGCCGGTCCTCGAAATGACTGAGATCCAAACCCGCCTGCTGGCCGAAGGCGGCCCGGCTGTTCTTTTCGAACATGTGCTGGATGCTGCCGGCGGGCGTCATCCGATGCCGGTGCTGGTCAATCTGTTCGGCACGGTCGAGCGCGTTGCCCTCGGCATGGACCGCACGCCCGACCGTCTGCGTCAGGTCGGCGAGACGCTGGCCTTCCTGCGCCAGCCCGAACCGCCTGGCGGCTGGCGTCAGGCGATGGAGCTGCTGCCGCTCTTGAAGACGGTGATGGCCATGCGTCCGCGCACCGTTTCGCGCGCCCCCTGTCATGAGGTGGTGTGGCGGGGCGCCGATATCGATCTCGGCCGACTGCCGATCCAGACCTGCTGGCCGGGCGAGCCGGCGCCGCTGATCACCTGGCCGCTGGTCGTCACCCAGGGACCGGAGGCTGCCGATCCCGATGGCGACAAGCGCGACCGCTTCAACCTCGGCATCTATCGCATGCAGGTCCTGGGGCCCGATCGGACTTGCATGCGCTGGCTCGCCCATCGCGGCGGCGCCCAGCATTTGCAGCGTTGGAAGCAGCGGCGCTCCGATCCGATGCCGGTTGCCGCCGTCATCGGCGCCGATCCCGGCGCCATTTTGGCCGCCGTCACGCCGGTTCCCGACACCCTGTCGGAATACCAATTCGCCGGTCTTCTGCGTGGCAAGGCGATGGAGCTGGCCGACTGCTTGACCGTGCCGCTCAAAGTACCGGCCGAGGCGGAAATCGTCATCGAAGGCCACGTGGCGCTGGAAGAGGTTGCTGCCGAAGGCCCCTACGGCGATCACACCGGCTACTACAATTCTGTCGAGCCCTTTCCGGTATTCACGGTCAGCGCCATCACCATGCGCCGCGACCCGATCTATCTTTCGACCTTTACCGGCCGGCCACCCGACGAACCTTCGGTGCTGGGCGCGGCGCTCAACGACGTCTTCGTGCCGCTGATTACCCAGCAGTTCCCCGAGATCGTCGATTTCTGGCTGCCGCCGGAAGCATGTTCCTATCGGGTCGCCGTGGTATCGATGCGCAAGGCCTATCCCGGCCACGCCCGGCGCGTGATGATGGCGGTGTGGTCCTACCTGCGCCAGTTTACCTACACCAAGTTCGTCATCGTCGTGGACGCCGACATCGATGCCCGTAACTGGACCGACGTGGTCTGGGCGATCTCGACCAACGTCGATCCCGGCCGCGACACGATGATCGTCGAAAACACGCCCATCGACTATCTCGACTTCGCCTCGCCCGAACCGGGCCTCGGCGGCAAGATGGGCATCGACGCCACCGCCAAGATCGGCTCGGAAACCCACCGCGAATGGGGCCGCAAGATCCGCATGTCCGACGATGTCGTCGCGGCCGTCACCGAAAAATGGGACCGCTACGGCCTGCCCGGCTCCGGCCGGCCGATTTGGAAGTAAGGCGGCTGCCATGACCCCGGACGACCTGCTGTCGCCCCGGTTCTGGACGGCCCTCGCACCTGGCCTGACCATCGGGATGCCGACGCCGCCCCGGCCGCTGCTGCCGCCTGCCGGGGTGCTCGACGGCTTTGCCGGCGACATCGCCCGCGCCGGTTGGAGCCGCTGGCGGCCTGAGGCCTGGGATGCCGATATCGCCGGTCTGGCCGAAGGCGTGCGCCGGCTGGCGGCGGTCGGTCTGCCGACGCCCTTCGTCTTCGTCTACGATCAGGCGTGGCTGCTGTTCGCCGGTCTCGCCCCGCTGCTTATCCGCCTGCTCGGTGCCGATTACCGGGCGCTGCCCGACTTCTGGGCCTGGCATGTGGCCACCAGCGACGATGCCGCCGGCTGGGCGGCGCACCGCGACCGCGGCCGGCGCGCCCTGTTGCCCGGTGGCGGCCCGGCGGCTCTCACCCTGTGGGTGGCGCTGACCGACGCGGTGCCGGAAAACGGCTGCATCCATCTGGTGCCCGCCGACCGCGACCCGACCTACGGCACGCCTGACGAAGACAGCCACCGGTTTACGCCCGACGCCGTCACCGCCGTGCCGGCCACCGCCGGCACCGTGCTCGCCTGGAATCAGGCGGTGCTGCATTGGGGCGGCCGTTCGAGCCGGCAGGCCCGCGGCCCGCGTCTCAGCATCGCCATGGAATTCCAGCGCGGCGACGTCGAGCCCTTCAATCGTCCGGTGCTGCCTGCCGGCGTCTTCCCCGACCTCAAGGGACGGCTGGCCCTGATCGCCAAACAACTCGTGCAATACAGCCACATGGCGGCGCCGACGCCGCTGGTCGAAGGCTTCCTTGCTTGCCTGGCCAGCGACTCCCGGCGTTGACGGGTCGCCGCCCCGCCCATACATAGGGGGCTTCACGCTGCTCGTGCCACCGTCTCGTGAGTCCGCCGCCATGACCGCCGACAATCTCGCCACGCTCGCCCATCACGCCACCGCCTGGCCCTTCGCCGAGGCGCGCGAGCTGTTGAAGCGGGTCGGCGATAAGGCGCCGGAGAAGGGCTACGTGCTGTTCGAAACCGGCTACGGCCCGTCCGGCCTGCCGCACATCGGCACCTTCGGCGAGGTGGCGCGCACGACCATGGTGCGCAAGGCGTTTTCGCTTCTGTCGCCGCTGCCGACCCGGCTGTTCGCCTTCTCCGACGACATGGACGGCCTGCGCAAGGTGCCTGACAACATCCCCAACAAGGAGATGGTCGCCCAGCATCTGGGTAAGCCGCTGACCGCCATCCCCGATCCGTTCGGCACCCACGAGAGCTTCGGGCATCACAATAATGCCCGCCTGCGCGCCTTCCTCGATACCTTCGGCTTCGAATACGAATTCCAAAGCTCCAGCGAATTTTACAAGTCCGGCCGTTTCGATGCGGCGCTGCGGGGCGTGCTCGAACGCTACGACGCGGTGATGAAGGTGATGCTGCCGTCGCTGCGCGCCGAACGTCAGGCCACCTACAGTCCCTTCCTGCCGGTCAGCCCGACCACCGGGCGCGTCTTGCAGGTGCCGATCCTGGAGCGGGATGTGAAGGCCGGCACCATTGTCTTCCAGGACGAAGACGGCACCAAGATCGAAACCCCCGTTACCGGCGGCCATTGCAAGCTGCAATGGAAGGTCGATTGGGCGATGCGCTGGGTGGCGCTCGGCGTCGACTACGAAATGTCGGGCAAGGACCTGATCGATTCGGTGCGCCTGTCCTCGGCGATCTGCCGCATCCTGGGTGCCGCCCCGCCGCTCAACCTCACCTACGAGCTGTTCCTCGACGATCGTGGCGAGAAGATTTCCAAGTCGCGCGGCAACGGTCTCGCCGTGGACGAATGGCTGCGCTATGCGCCGCCGGAAAGCCTGGCGCTGTTCATGTACCAGAAGCCGAAGGCGGCCAAGCGGCTCTATTTCGACGTCATCCCGCGCACGGTCGACGAATACCTGCAGCATCTCGCCGCCTACCCGGATCAGGAGCCGGCCAAGCAGTTGGACAATCCGGTCTGGCACATCCACGCCGGTCATCCACCGGCCGAGGACGCGGCGCTCAGCTATGGCATCCTGCTGAACCTCGCCAGTGTCTGCCACACCGAAGACAAATCGGTGCTCTGGCACTTCGTCTCGCGCTACCGGCCGGATGCCAAGCCGGAAACCCATCCGATCCTGGATCGGCTGATGGACTACGCCATCGTCTACTACCGGGATTTCGTCAAGCCGGCGAAGACCTATCGGGCGCCGGGCGCCGCCGAACGCGCCGCGCTGGCCGATCTCGAAGCCACGTTGCTCGCCCTGCCGGCCGGCGCCTCGGCCGAGGACATCCAGACCCAGGTCTACGAAGTCGGCAAGCGCCATGCCTTCGCCGACCTCAAGGCCTGGTTCAAGGCGCTTTACGAAATACTGCTGGGGCAGGAACAGGGGCCGCGTATGGGTTCGTTCATCGCCCTTTACGGCATCGACGAGACGGTGACGCTGATCCGCCGGGCGCTGGCCGGCGAGAACCTGGCGGCGTAGCTCCCGCGTGCTGGCCGTCGACACAGCGACGCTGCTCGCCTTCGCGGTGCCGGCGGCGGCGCTGGTGCTGTCGCCCGGCCCCGACACGGTCTTGATCCTGCGTTACGCCCTGGGCTCCGGTCATCGGGTCGGCGTCGCCGCCGTCGCCGGGGTGCAGCTGGGACTGATCGCGCACACTTTGCTGGCCGTGGCCGGCATCTCGGTGTTGATCGCCACCTCGCCGGTTCTGTTCAACGCCATTGCCATTGCCGGCGCCGCCTATCTGGCCTGGATCGGTTGGCAAGGTCTGGGCGGGGGCGGGGCGCTGGCGCTCGGCGTCGGCGGGCGGGTCGGCGCCGCCAAGGCGCTGCGCGACGCCTTCTTCTGCAACCTGCTCAACCCCAAGGTCATCCTGATGTTCCTGGCCTTGTTCCCGCAATTCGTCGATCCGGCGCGCAACGATGTGCCCGCCCAGTTGGCGACGCTCGCCGCCGTATTGTTGCTGATCAACATCGCATGGCAGCTGCCGATGGCCTGGGCGGCGCAGGCGGCGCGCCGTTGGCTCGACCGGCCGGATATCCAACGGGCCGTGGCGCGGGCGACCGGCGTCGTCTTCATCGGCTTTGCCGCTTTGCTGTTATACGATCACCTGGCGTGAACGGAGCCCATGACGATGGCCGCCAGTCCGGAACTTCTCGAACATCTGCGCGATATGCTGGGTGGCTTCGGTCCGTTCGCCATTCGCCGCATGTTCGGCGGCGCCGGGCTGTTCCGCGACGGCGTCATGTTCGCCCTGATCGCCGACGATGTGCTCTACTTCAAGACCGACGAGGTCAGTCGCGGCGACTTCGAAGCCGCCGGCAGCAGCCCCTTCGTTTACGACCGTAAGGGCCGCGATGCGGTGGTCATGTCCTACTGGCGGGTCCCGGACGACGATATGGACGATGCCGGGGCGCTTGCGGCCTGGGCGGCCAAAGGTTGGGAAGCGGCGCGCCGCGCCGCCGCGAACAAAGCGAAGCCCCGCAAGCCCCGGCGGCCGGCAGGAGCGAGGCAGGCGTAAACACGGCCGAATTATTGCTGTCCTTGTCTGCCGACTTCGTCGGTCGGGAACGATTCGGCTTACCCGTTGCGCGCGACGATCAAGCTGGTCAGCGTCGCCAAATCGTTCGGGGTATATCCTTTGAATCGCGGGGCCAGTTTCATGGTCTTCAGTTCTTCCAGGCAGCCGGCATGCGCCTCGCCCTCGACGTGGAGCAAGTCGTAACCGGCTTGTTGGAACAGCCGGATGTAATCCGAATGACGCAGACGGTTTTGGTAGGATTGGATGTTCAAGTGGGTCATCCGCCATATCCAATCGGGATAACGGAGGAAGTTTATGCGGGACAGGGACTTGTCTCGATGTTCGAAGTGATCGCTGTTGTCGATGACGTGGATCGATAGACCGCCCGGCGCCAGGTAATCGCGACCGTCGCTAAGGATGTGTTCGAGCGTCGGCGGCGATATATGCTCAAGCACGGTGCGTGAGTAAACCACATCGATCGATCGCGCAGCCACGCGGCTTCTGTCGAAAGGACACATGTACAAACCGGCGAAGGGCCGTTCCAGGTTGGCGCGTGCCACATCCGCGGACAAGTTCAATTGGTCGGCTATCTCGTCGATATTCTTGGCGACAAAGGCCTTGGCGGCGGCATGCGTGTGCGCGTCGATCAGCTCTTCGACGTCCGTCATGACGATTTCGCCGGCGCCGGCGGCGTGGAAGAGATAGGGAATCGTCGGAACCCAGCCGGTTCCGATTTCAAGGACCCGGCCGAGCTTGCCGCCTGCCAACTTGGCCTGACGGATGATCTCCAAGCCTTGGCGGAAAGCCAGTTGGTCATTGGCGGGCTCGGACGCATAAGGTCTGAACCTGCGAAGCGCGGTGCGTATTTCATTCCGGAAAAATATGCAGGCCTTTGCACTGGATAGGGCGACTTGCGTCCACACGGTTCTCTACCCTTTGCGACAATCGGTTGCTGTTATTGTAGCCGTCAAGGCGGCGGCGTGCATGGGAATAGGTCGAATTTCGTGTTCCGCCTATTGTCGAATTGATCGCAGGATATGACGTGGATCGGTTGAAAGTCGAGATGAGAGGAATAGAGGAGTGGATATCGACGCAAACCTGCGCAAGCATTCCGTCCGCATCGCCGGTCATGCCACCAGCCTCACGGTGGAAGACGCCTTCTGGCGGGAGCTGACGGCCATCGCTGCCCGTCGCGGGACTTCGGTCAACGACCTGATTGCCACAATCGATAGTGGCCGCACCGGCAGCCTGTCGGCCGCCGTCCGTCTGTTCGTGCTGGATGATCTGAAACGTCGCGCCGGCGAGTGCTGAACCGCTAGCGGCCAAAGCCTTTCAACAGTCCGCGGATCAGGTCTTCCGGCTTCTTCGGTTGCCGCCGCGCTTGCTACGGTTGCCCATCTGGCCGGTGCGCGTGAAGCGGCCAAGCTTTTCGATGTCGATGTGAATCACGTCGTCCGGTGCCTCACGCTCTGCCCAGTGTCAACAATACGGCGCACCGGATCGGCTCGACTATGCCGTGTAAGGCGGGGGCATACGTTTGGATATCTTTTTGACTCTCCGAGGATTCGCTAAAGCTCCGATGACCTCAGCTTCTTTGCTCAGGATCGATTTGACAGAATGTTGAAAAACAACGTTTTTATCGGACGTGGCGCCATTCTGCCTTTGGTGTCGCAATCTCAATCCGCGTCGGAAGCGTTCCGAAGATAGGCATTTTTCGACAACGATGGATTTGCAAAGAATGTTTGGGGATTTTCGATAATTGGTTGCCGACCGAGTGCCGGCCTCGCGACATTTCACGGAATTACGATCTGATGGACAGCTCGCTAAATGAAAGTCATGGGAGGACGGCGATGCCGTCGATCGAGGAAGAGCCGCGCCACGCGGCTGGCGCCCCAGCGCCTGTGAAGCGTCGACTAAGGCTTAATCACGTCTACTTTTTACTCGCCGCGTTCGATCTGGCAACCGTGGTCGGCACGCTATTCCTCACCCACCATATGATGTCGATTCACACCGAGTCGGTGGCGCAAAATCAGCATCTCGCCAGCAAGATCAGGGAAGTGTCCGCGCTCCGCGAATTGGCGACCGGGACCAATGCGCCGGGTAATGACGTGTTCGATAGCCGCAACGTCGGTCTCGAGCGCTCACGACGGGACGGAGCGCTCGGCCAATTCAACATTCAACTCGCCAACCTTGAACGCGACGCGAAGGCCGATCCCGAACTCAACCGCGCCCTCGTCGAGGTCGGACAAAAGATGACGTCGATGACCGAGGAGACCGACGTTATTTTCTCTAATTTCGAAATCGGCTACGTCACCATCGCCGGCCAGCACATGGCGACGATGGACCGTAAACTCGCGATCCTCGGCTCTGCCATCGGCGATGCGACCGAGCTCCTTTCTGACCGCCAGTCGGCGAACCTCATTGCCCAGATGAGCAGGGCGCAATCGATGCGCGGCTTCAAAATTTTCATCGCATTTGCGATCATTCTCATCGTGTGCGGCGTGACCGTCTACGGACACCGGATCGGTGTCGCGATGCGCAATGCCGACGAGGAGCGCGAGACCTTCGTTCATCGACTTGAGAGCACGGTCGCCGAACGGACGCAAAAACTGCAGGCGGCGGCCGAGGCAGCGCAACGAGCCGACAAAGCGAAGTCGGAGTTCCTCGCCAACATGAGTCACGAAATCCGTACGCCGATGAACGGCATCATGGGTATGGCGGAGCTGCTCGACCGCACGGAGCTGTCGCCGAAGCAGCGCTCATTCGCCGAAATCATCCTGAAATCGACGAATTCGCTCCTCACCATCATCAATGACATCCTCGACTTCTCGAAGATTGAGGCCGGAAAAATCGAGCTCGACGAGCAGCCGTTCAATCTGAAATCGATTGTTGAAGAGATCGCGAGCCTCGTCTCGATGCAGGCCGACGAAAAAGGCCTTGAGATGATCATGCGGTTCCATCCGAGGTTGCCGGAGGAATTCATCGGCGACGACGGCCGCATTCGCCAGATCCTGATGAATCTCATTGGGAATGCCATCAAGTTTACCGACCAGGGCCACGTTCTCATTACCGTGCTTGGGGTCCAGGCAGGCGATCGGTGCAATCTCGAAGTCCGAGTTGAGGACACAGGCATCGGCATTCCGTCCGACAAGCTCGAATCGATTTTCGAGAAGTTTTCTCAGGTCGACAATTCGACGACGCGAAAATACGAGGGCACGGGTCTCGGCCTTTCGATCTGCCGCACGCTCGTGGAAAAAATGGGCGGTTCAATCGGCGTTGAAAGCGAGCTTGGCCGCGGGTCGGCGTTTTGGATAAAGCTCAACCTGCCCATCCATGGCGAAGGCGAGGCCGTTAAAG
>CANITX010000042.1 GCA_947470575.1 Rhodospirillales bacterium | reverse complement strand
CTGGCGCCAGGGGTCAAGGTGGAGACCGTCGCTTCGTCCTGTTGCGGCATGGCCGGCAGCTTCGGCTACGAAGCCGAACACGTCGAGGTTTCGCGGCGCATGGCCGAGGCCAACCTGCTGCCGGCGGTGCGCGCCGCCGAAGCGGCAACCGTCGTCGTCGCCGATGGCACCAGCTGCCGCCACCAGATCGCCGACGGTACCGAGCGCCAGGCCATTCACGTCGCACGCTATTTGGCCGGCCGGCTGGCGTCCGTACCGTGATGCCGGCCGCCCTGCCGTCGCCGGCCGGGACGCGGAAAGCGCCATGAGACCTCCTGGCCGCCGCCTTTGGCTGTGGCTGGCCGCTGCCGGCGGATTGCTGTTCCTGCTGGTCATTGTCCTTCTGAATCGCTTTCCAGGGGCGATTGCCGATCCGTCGTCACAGGTCGATCTGGTGCAGAATCTGCTGATCCTGACCTTTGTCGGCGGGGCGCTGGTTTTGCGGATTCGAACGCAGCCGGGCCCAGCGCTGATGGCGGCGCTGGCCTGGATGGGCATCGGTCTGGCTCTGCTGCTGGCCTATACCTTCCGCGACGAGGCTGCCGCCGTCGGCCGCCGGTTGATGGCCGAACTGATGCCGCGCAGCGGCATGGAAGTCGGCGGAGCGATGACTTTCCGCGCCGGTTCCGACGGCCATTTCTCGGTCGAGGCGGAGGTGGAGGGAACACGCGTCGATTTTCTGGTCGATACCGGCGCCAGCACCATCGTGTTGAGTCCGAGGGATGCCCGGCGCATTGGCTTCGATCCGGACAAGCTGTCGTTCACGCGGATTTTCAGCACCGCGAACGGCAACGTGCAAGGCGCGCCCGTGCGCCTGGAACGGATCCGCATCGGCAGTATCGTCATGGACGACGTGCCGGCCTCGGTCAACGGCGCACCGATGGACCGCTCGCTGCTCGGCATGAGCTTTCTCAGCCGGCTGTCCGGCTATGCGGTGGAAAACGGCGTCCTGACGCTGAAGCCCTAAGCCGGATCGCCGGCGAAGGCGGCCGCCGACGGCGAATAGACATCGGCGCAGCCCGCGACGCGCCCCGTCTTGGGATCGCGGCCGATGGCCGAAGGCGAAGCGAACTGTTTGGGCAGCACCGTCCGTTCGACCACATTCAACTTGAAGCGCTGTTCGAGCGCCGCCATCGCATCGGCCGGCAGGTGCAGATCGACCTGAACGTCCTCGCGCCCAGTGGCATCGATGCGCGGCGCATGGACGGCGGCTTCGACGTCGAGGCCGTGATCGAGCATGAAGCCGGCGATGCAGAAGATCGCCGGCACGATATGGTTGGCCCCCGACGCCCCGACGGCGAAGCGCACCTGGCCATCGACGGTGGCGATGGTCGGGCTCATGTTGCTGGTCATCACCCGCCGTCCGCCGACCATGGAATCGGGCAGACCGGGGCGCGGATCGAAATAAGACAGACCGTTGTTCATCAGGATGCCGGTACTGGGCAGCACCACCTTGCTGCCGAAACGGTTGAGCAGGGTGTAGGTGATCGCCGCCGCGTTACCGTCGCGGTCGATGGCATTGATGTGGGTGGTCGATGCGGCGGGCGCCATTTCGGCTGCCGGCGACCGGCGCTGACGCCGCGCCGCGAACGCGGCGTTGAGACCGTCGGCATAGGCGACATAGGTCTCCGGCCGGATGCCCGGTCCCGGTTTGAGGCGTTCGGCGACATGGCGGAAGGCATCGATCAGCCGTTCGCCGCCGCTGGTTTCGCCCGCCGTATGCAGCACCGCGCCGCGATGGGGGCCGCGCATCGGTGCGCAGACGTTGGCCCGATAGGCGGCCAGGTCTTCGGCGGCAATGGCGCTGCCACCGGCCTTCAGATCGGCCACCAACAGCTCCGCCGTCTCGCCCTCGTAGAAATCGCGCGGACCGCGGTCGGCGAGACGACGCAACGTCGCGGCCAATTCGGGGCGCGGCAGCACGGTGCCGGGGCGCGGCGGATGGCCGCCGGGCAGAAATGTGGCCGAGGCGCCGGCATCGAGCGCCAGTTCGGCCGAAGCAAAGGCGATGTTCATCATGACGTTCCAGTCGACCTGAAAGCCCGATTCGGCCAGATCGACGGAGGGCGCCAGCACCCGGTCCCACCCCAGTTTACCGAAGCGGGTGTGGGCTTCCGACAAGCCGGCGACGGCACCGGGTACGTTGATAGAACGGTAGCCGACGACGTTGCAATTGCCGACACAGGCCGGATAGCCCATCAGCACCAAGGGTGCATCCGGATCCAGCGGGTAATCGGCCGAATCGATGCCGTACGGGACGGCGCCTTGGAATTCGATGGCGTGCTGGCTGGCGTCCGCCGCCCGGTGGACGACCATGAAGCCGCTGCCGCCCATGCCGCTCATCCACGGCTCGACCGGGTTGAGTGCCATGGCGGCGGCCACCGCCGCATCGACGGCATTGCCGCCGGCTTTCAGCATGGCGGCACCGGCCTGCGCCGCAGCCCAATGCTGCGCCGTGACGACGCCGTTGTCGCTGACCACGGCGGGTTTACGCACCTGCCAGTATTCGACCCGGGTTACCATCGGCGGTTCCCTCTCCAGAACAGCGGACGACGGGGCGGCGCGACCGCCCGGCCTGTAAGTACCGCTTGTCCGCGCGAAAGCAAAGCGCCACAACCTCGGCAACCCGGCCGCCGATCGGCTAACATACGGTAACGTTGAGCTGCACGGAGATTGAGCAATGGACGACAATCGGCTCATGGAATTGCGTAAGAACGTTAGCCGGATATTGCGCGACAAGAAGATTCGCCCCGAAGAAGCCAGCCGGCTGCGCGATGTGCGCGCCCGCATGAAGGACGATGGGGCCTATATCGAATTGCTGGAAGCCCTGCTCGCCTATCGGCAGCGGATTGCCCTATTGGAAAGCATGGCCCGCGAGCGTTCCTTCGACGGAATCGGCTGGGCGCGACAGGTTATTCTCGATTGATTCCGGTGGAGGAAAAGCGATGAACAATGCCTATCTCCCGGTGATCGTTATTGCCGTCATCGGCGCCCTGCTGTTCGCCCTGTTTTTCAATCGCGGGCCAACAATCGTCAAGGGCTACGAGGCGGGCGGCACGGCGCGTTCCGCCTGGGACTATGCCGGCGCCCATGGACCGGTGCTGACCGTCATTCACGGCAATCCTTTCGCTGTTGGTGACGAGGCCTTCCAACGCCAGGTGTTGGAGCTATTGGAGCGGTCCGTCGCCGCCCGGGTCACCCGTTATACGGCAGACGCCAGCCAGGCATTTCAGCCAAAGACCCGAGTCGTTCTTGTCTTCGACGCGCCACCGGCCACCGACGGCAACGCCATCTGCGCCGGTCGTATTCCGCAATCGGCGCCGGGCGACAAACTGGTCATGCACATGGTGCTGTGCTCGGAAGACCGTCTGTTGTCCGAAGTAGGCGGTCACATGGCTCGTGTCGACAATCCCGATCACCCGCTGTTTTTCGACCTGATCAGTCTGTCGCTGCGCACGCTCATCAACGCCTGACCCGGAAAAGCTGGACGGCATTCCCTTGGCCGCGCGTCGGCGGTATGGTGTGCACGCCGCGACGCTTGCGGCATGGCGACCCAACACGGTCGACAAACGATCAACAAACGACGAACGGGAGGAACCGCGATGACCAGACTAGCTCCGCCGAAGCCCGAGGAGATGACCGAGGCCCAGCGCACCGCCGCCGCCGAAATCTCAGCCGGTCCGCGCGGCGGGGTCAGTGGCCCCTTCGGTCTGTTGCTGCATTCGCCCGAGCTTTGCAACCACGTCCAGCGCATCGGCGCTTTCCTGCGCTTCAACGCCACGCTCCCCGCCGACCAGCGCGAGTTCGCCATCATCATGGTCGGGCGGCATTACACTTGCCAATACGAATGGGTGGCCCATGTGCGCATCGCCCGCGAGGCCAAGCTGCCGGAACACATCATCCAGGCGTTGGCACATCGCAAGCGGCCGGATTTCAAGGGCGATGCCAACCTGGAGGCCATCTACGAGTTCGTCAATGCCCTGCTCAAAGGCGGCACCATCGAACAGGGCCTTTACGATCGCACGATGAAGCGGTTCGGCAAGGATAAGGTGTTTGAGCTGGTCGGCATCTCCGGCTTCTATTCGATCATCTCGATGACGCTCAACACCTTCGACGTCGATCCCAAGTTCAAGGACGAACCTCTCCTGCCGGTGTGACGGCGGCGGACGAAGGAGCTTGCCATGTCACGATTGGCCGCCCCCAAGCCCGAGGAGATGAATGCCGCGCAGCGAGCTGTCTACGACGAAGTCGTAGCCGGTCCGCGCGGCTACATCGATGGGCCGCTCGCCGAGTTGCTGCACATTCCGGAGCTATGCCGTCATGTGCAACGCATCGGCGCGTACGTGCGCTTCAACGGCCAGCTTCCGCCGATGCAACGAGAGCTGGCGATGTGCATGGCGGCGCGCCACATCAGCTCGCAATACGTGTGGGTCGCCCATGCCCGCCAAGCACGCATGGCCAAGCTGCCGGAAGACATCATCCAGGCGCTAATCGCCCGTCAGCGTCCGAATTTTCACGATGATGGCGATCTGGAGTGCGTTTACGACTTCGTTCAGAACTTGCTTAAAGGCGGCGCTGTCGAGCAGGGGCTTTACGACCGTGCAGTGAAACGGTTCGGCAAAGAGAAACTGATCGAACTGGTCGCCATCACGGGGCAGTTCACGTTCATTTCGATGGTCAGCAATGTCTTCGATCTCGAATCGCGCCACAAGGACACGGCCAAGCTGCCGCCGGACAGCGAACCGCAGAAGGACCCTTTCCCATGACTCGACTTGCAGGCCTCAATCCTGAGGACATGAATGCCGCCCAGCGCGCCGTATACGACGAAATCGTCACCGGTCCGCGCGGCGGCGTGCATGGACCGATCGCCCAGCTCCTGCACTGCCCCGAATTGTGCAACCACGTGCAGCGGATCGGCACGTTCCTGCGCTTCAAAGGCCAGCTGTCGCCCATGCACCGGGAATTGGCCATGAGCATCGTCGGGCGCCACTATTCCTCCCAATACGTCTGGGTGGCACACGTCCGCCATGCCCGCACGGCCAAACTGCCGGAGGACGTTATCCAGGCGTTGATCGCCCGTCGGCGCCCCGACTTTCACGGCGATGCGGATTTGGAATGCATCTACGACGTCACCGAAGCCCTGCTTAAGGGAGGTGCGCTCGAACAGGGTCTCTACGATCGAGCGCTGAAACGCTTCTGTAAAGAAGGGGTGATAGAACTCGTCGCTATCGCCGGGCAATTCTCGCTGTTGTCGATGGTCAGCAACCTGTTCGACATCGAACCACGCCACTCGGACACAGCCAAACTGCCGGATTAAGCGGGGCCAATCGGAGCGGATGAGTTACGTTTTTCTTGCGATTGCCATCGTCGCCGAAGTCATCGGCACTCTGACCCTGAATTCGACGGAGGAATTCACCCGGCTGTGGCCGTCGCTGGTGGTGGCGGTTAGCTACGCCATTGCTTTTTATTTCATGACACTGGCCATGCGCACGATCCCGATCGGCGTCGGTTACGCCGTGTGGTCGGGGGTCGGGGTCGTGCTGATCACCGTCGGCGGCGTCATCTACTACGGCCAGCGGCTCGATCTGGCAGCCGTCGTCGGTATCAGCCTGATCACCGCCGGGGTGCTGGTGATCAATTTGCTATCGCACACCGCCGGCCACGGCGCCTGAACGAAAAATAACGTAAATTCAATCCGTTGTGCGTGCCCGATAGGCCGCCAGCAGGTCCGGTACCGCGATACCGTCGATGGTCATGCCGTCGAGCCGGCAGCCGACGATCGAGGTGCCCGCCAGGTTGGCATTGGTGATGCGCACGCCCGACAGGTTCGCCTGATCGACGCGCAAGCCCGACAGGTTGACGTCCTGAACGATCCATCCCGACAGATTGGCGTTCTCGATGCTGGCCCCGGACAGGTTGACGTTGTTGAACGTCGTCCCCGACAGGTTGACATCGTCGATGATCGATCCGGACAGATCGGCTTTCCTGACGTCGAGACGATGCTTCGCATCATGGATTTGCATGGCGCCCCTTCCTCGATCCGTTCCCAAACGCAAAACGCGCGGCCGATGATAGCCGCGCGCTGGTCCTGCGTCATCCGGGAAGACCGGAAGGATCGATAGGCTAGCCGTGCGCCTGAACCGCCGCCAGCATCGCCTCGGCCGCGGCAAGGGCAGCGGCGGCATCCTGCTTTTCGCCGTCGCTCTTCGCCGCTTCGCCGAGCTTGCGTGCCGCTGCCAGCCGCTGATCGGCGTCGGCGCGGGTCAGTTCCGCCACCGGCGCCGCTTCTTCGGCCAACAGCGTACAGCGTTCCGGTGTCACCTCGGCGAATCCGCCAGCGACAAAGAAGCGGGCGGTGATCTTGCCGCCGTCGTGCAGGTCGACCGTACCGGCGCGAACCGTCGACAGAAGCGGCGAATGGCCGGGCAACACACCGAAGTCGCCATCGCCGCCTGGCACCACCACCATGTCGACGAGTTCAGACACCAGGAGGCGGGTGGGGGTCACCAACTCGAAGGGCACCTTGTCGGCCATCGCCTGCTCTTCCGTTCGGGGTTACGAGAGGCTGTCAGGCCGCCTCGGCGGCCATCTTCTTGGCCTTGGCGACCGCCTCTTCGATGGTGCCGACCATATAGAAGGCGGCTTCCGGCAAGTGATCGTATTCGCCCGCGCAGATGCCCTTGAAGCCCTTGATAGTGTCTTCGAGGCTGACGAAAACGCCCGGCGTGCCGGTGAACACTTCGGCGACGTGGAACGGCTGGCTCAGGAAGCGCTGGATCTTGCGGGCGCGGGCTACCGTCAGTTTGTCTTCTTCCGACAGTTCGTCCATGCCCAGGATGGCGATGATGTCCTGCAGCGACTTGTAGGTCTGCAGGATACGCTGCACCTCACGGGCGGCGGCGTAATGTTCCTCGCCGACGACGCGCGGGTCGAGCACGCGCGAGGTTGAGTCGAGCGGGTCGACCGCCGGATAGATGCCGAGTTCGGCGATCGAGCGGTTGAGCACCGTGGTCGCGTCCAAATGAGCGAAGGAGGTCGCCGGCGCCGGATCGGTCAAGTCGTCGGCCGGCACGTAGATGGCCTGCACCGAGGTGATCGAACCCTTCTTGGTGGAGGTGATGCGTTCCTGCATCTGGCCCATGTCGGTGGCGAGCGTCGGCTGGTAGCCCACCGCCGACGGAATGCGGCCGAGAAGAGCCGACACCTCGGAGCCCGCCTGGGTAAAGCGGAAGATATTGTCGACGAAGAACAGCACGTCCTGGCCTTCCTCGTCGCGGAAGTATTCGGCCGCCGTCAGACCGGACAGGCCGACGCGGGCGCGCGCACCCGGCGGTTCGTTCATCTGACCGTAAACCAGCGCCACCTTGGAACCGGGGCCGTCGAGCTTGATAACGCCCGACTCGATCATTTCGTGATAGAGGTCGTTGCCTTCGCGGGTCCGCTCGCCGACGCCGGCGAACACCGACACGCCGCCGTGCGCCTTGGCGATGTTATTGATCAATTCCATGATGATGACGGTCTTGCCGACACCGGCGCCGCCGAACAGGCCGACCTTGCCGCCCTTGGAATAAGGCGCGATCAAGTCGATGACCTTGATGCCGGTAGCGAGAATTTCGGTATCCGTCGACTGATCGAGGAACGCCGGCGCCGAACGGTGGATCGGCGAACGCATCTTGGTGGTGATCGGACCGCGTTCGTCCACCGGCTCACCGATGACATTGAGAATGCGGCCGAGCGTCTCGGGTCCGACAGGGATGGAGATCGGCGAACCCGTATCGATCACTTCCAGGCCGCGCATCAAGCCATCAGTGGTGTCCATAGCGACGGTACGGACCACCGATTCGCCCAGGTGCTGGGCAACTTCGAGGACCAGACGGTTGCCGCCGTTATCGACGTGCAGCGCGTTGAGAATGGCCGGCAGCTCGCCTTCGAAGCGCACGTCGACGACGGCGCCTGTGACCTGGCTGATGGCCCCCACGTTGTTTTTCGTCATCGCTCAGACTCCTCTGACCGGACACGGTCGTTTGGTGCGGCGGCCTAGATGGCCTCGGCGCCGGAAATGATTTCGATAAGTTCCTTGGTGATCATGGCCTGGCGCGTGCGGTTATAGACCAGCGTCAGCTTGCCCAACATGTCGCCGGCATTGCGCGTCGCATTGTCCATGGCGCTCATCCGCGCACCCTGTTCGGACGCATAGCTTTCGAGCAGAGCACGGAAGACCTGGACCGACAGATTGCGCGGCAGCAGCGCCTCGATGATCTCTTCCTCGGAAGGCTCCATGATGTAGGTCGCCTTGGGGCCGGCTGCGATCTCGGCGGCCACCTGCGCCTCGGTCTTCTGCGGCACCGGGAAGGGGATCAGCTGCTGGCCGGTCACTTCCTGACTGATCACCGATTTGAAGCGGTTGTAGATCACCGTGCACACGTCGAACTCGCCGGCATGGGCCATATCGCGCAGCTTGCCCGCGATCTCGCGACCCGCATCGAACGATACGCCGTTGCGCGTGAGATTTTCCACGCCGCCGACGACGGCATCGCTGAATTGACGACGCAATGCATCGCGCGCCTTGCGGCCAAGGAAGAACAGCTTCACCGTCTTGCCCTGCTGGCGCAGCGCCAAAATCCGGCGGCGGGTTTCGCGCACGATATTGCTGTTGAAGCCGCCGCATAACCCACGGTCGGCCGAAACCACCACCAACAGGTGGGTGTCGTCCTTGCCGGTGCCGGCCAACAGCACGGGCGCACCCTGAAAGGTCGGCAGGCTGGCGGTCAGAGCCGTCAACATGCGTTCCATACGCTCGGCATAGGGCCGGCCGGCTTCGGCAGCTTCCTGGGCACGGCGCAGCTTGGCCGCGGCCACCATCTTCATGGCCGAGGTGATCTTGCGCGTCGATTTGACGCTGGCGATGCGGACGCGAAGGTCCTTGAGACTTGCCATGGGGCGCGCTTTCCGTGTCGGCCGGGTCCGATCAGGCGAAGGTCTTGGCGAAGCCTTCGAGGAAGGCCTTAAGCTTGGTCTCGGTTCCCTCGGTCACATCCTTGGTATCGCGGATGTCGACCAGGATCTCCGGCGCCTTAGCCCTGATCTCGTCGAGCATGGCCTTTTCGAAGCGGGTCACCTGATTGACGGGCACGCGATCCAGATAACCGCGCACGCCGGCATAGATGGCGACCACCTGCTCTTCCATCGCATAGGGCTGGAACTGACCCTGCTTCAACACTTCGGTCAGACGTGCGCCGCGCGCCAGCAGGCGCTGGGTCGAGGCGTCCAAGTCCGAGGCGAACTGGGCGAAAGCCGCCATTTCGCGATACTGGGCGAGCTCAAGCTTGATCGAACCGGCGACCTTTTTCATCGCCCGTGTCTGAGCGGCGGAACCGACGCGGCTGACCGACAGGCCGACGTTCACCGCCGGACGGATGCCACGATAGAACAGATCGGTTTCCAGGAAGATCTGGCCGTCGGTGATCGAAATGACGTTGGTCGGGATATAGGCCGAAACGTCATTGGCCTGGGTCTCGATAACCGGCAGCGCGGTGAGCGAACCCGAACCGTTGGCCTTGCTCATCTTCGCCGCCCGTTCGAGCAGGCGTGAATGCAGATAGAACACGTCGCCCGGATAGGCTTCGCGACCCGGCGGGCGGCGCAGCAGCAGCGACATCTGACGGTAGGCGACGGCCTGCTTCGACAAGTCGTCGTAGCAGATGACCGCGTGCATGCCGTTATCGCGGAAGAATTCGCCCATGGTGCAGCCGGTATAGGGCGCCAGGAACTGCAACGGCGCCGGTTCGGACGCGGTGGCGGCGACGACGATGGTGTATTCCATCGCGCCGTTCTCTTCCAAGGTCTTGACGATCTGGGCGACCGTCGAGCGCTTCTGGCCGATGGCGACGTAGACGCAGTAGAGCTTGCCGTGTTCGTCCTTCGCCGCCTTGTTGATCTTCCCCTGGTTGAGGATGGTGTCGATGATGATGGCGGTCTTGCCGGTCTGGCGGTCGCCGATGATCAGCTCGCGCTGGCCGCGGCCGACCGGGATCAGGCAATCGATGGCCTTAAGGCCGGTCTGCATCGGCTCGTTCACCGACTGGCGCGGGATGATGCCCGGTGCCTTGACCTCGACGCGCTTGCGTTCCGTACTTTGGATCGGGCCCTTGCCGTCGATCGGATTGCCGAGACCGTCGACGACGCGTCCCAAGAGGCCACGACCGACCGGTACGTCGACGATGGTGCGCGTCCGCTTGACGGTGTCACCTTCCTTGATGTCGCGGTCGTCGCCAAAAATCACGACACCGACGTTGTCGGATTCCAGGTTCAGCGCCATGCCGCGGACGCCGCCGGGGAATTCGACCATCTCGCCGGCCTGGACGTTGTCGAGGCCGTAGACCCGCGCAATGCCGTCGCCGACGCTCAGCACCTGCCCGACCTCGGCGACTTCCGCCTCGGTGCCGAAGTTGGCGATCTGTTCCTTGAGGATCGCGGAAATTTCCGCAGCCCGAATCTCCATCACCCGATCCCTTTCATGGCGAGGCGCAATTGTTGCAGCTTGGTGCGCAGGGAGCTGTCCACCATCCGCGAGCCGACCTTAACGACAAGTCCGCCGAGCAGGCCGGGATCGACCCGCGCCTCGACGGAAACAGTCGTGCCGACCGCGCGGCGCAGAGAGTCGGAAAGCGCCTGCTTCTGTTGTTCGCTCAATTCCTTGGCCGAAACGACTTCAGCCGTTGCCTCGCCGCGGCGCGAGGCCAATTCGGCAAGGAAGGCCGCAATGATGCCGGGCAGCACGAACAGCCGCCGGTTGGCGGAAACGACCCCGGCAAAGCGGCGGGTCAAATCACCGGCGCCGGCTTTTTCAAGCACTGCTTCCAATGCTTTACCCTGTTCCGCTCGCGACAGTACCGGCGAGCGAATCAGCCGGGTCAGATCGGCGCTGCCGACGATCATGCGGGCCAGATTGCGAAGATCGCCCGCCACGGCATCCAGCTGCTTGGCTTCGTCCGCAAGCGCGAAAAGCGCTGTGGCGTAACGGCCTGCCAGACCCGTGGCACCTGATGTTGCTGATGGCACCTTGAGAGGACTTTCGTCTGATTCCTGAACGGCGAAGGAGCGCCAAGGCTCCTTTCGCAAAAGAACTACCGCCGTGCCAGGAGCACTTCCTGGCGCGAAAGCGCCCGTTGTCTACCATACTCATTCCAGCCATGCAAGCCGACCAGGGCATTCCTGAGCATGGTAAAAAACATCGTTTTTTCAATATATTAGGAATCTCGCAGCCAATGCGCTCGATATCGTTCCGCAGACCTAGAGGAAGCTGTAGGGATCGACGTCGACATGGACGTGGACATTGCCGCCGACACCCGCCGCCTCCAGCCAGCGGCGCACCAGCGGCTGCACCGCAACATCGCGCGGCGCCTTCAACAGCAACCGGCGGCGGTGGCGGCCGCGCAGCAAGGCCAGCGGCGCCGGCGCCGGTCCCAATACCGAAACACCGTCGGCATGCGGCGCGACGCGCGCCAGCCGGCGCGCCGCATCGTCCGCCGCCCGTTCGCCGGCGGCAGAAACGACGATGGCCACCAACCGGCCGAAGGGCGGCATGCCGTCGGCCTGACGGGCCTTGCTTTCGGCGGCGATGAAGCGGTCGCGGTCGCCGGAGGCCAGTGCCGCCATCACCGGATGCTCCGGCATATAGGTCTGCATCAAGACCCGCCCCGGCCGGTCCGCCCGCCCGGCCCGGCCGGCGACCTGATAAAGCAGCTGATAGGTGCGTTCGGCGGCACGCAGGTCGCCGCCCGACAGGCCGAGGTCGGCATCGACCACCCCGACCAGGGTCAGACGGGGAAAATGATGGCCCTTGGCCAGCACCTGCGTGCCGATCACCAAATCGAGTTGGTGTTCTTCCATGCGCCGGATCAGGTCGGCGGCGGCAGCTGGGCCGCGCAGAGTATCGCTAGCCGCCACCGCGAATCGGATGCCCGGATGCAGGGCGGCGATCTCCTCGGCCAGGCGCTCGACCCCCGGCCCGCAGGCGACCAGGCTGTTTTCGGCGGCGCAGGACGGGCAAGCCGTGGGCGGCGGGGCGGCATAGCCGCAGTGGTGACATTGCAGGCGGCCGAGCAACCGGTGCTCGACCAGCCAGGCGGTGCAGCGCGGGCATTGCATGCGATGGCCACACGTCCGGCACAAGGTCAGCGGCGCATAGCCGCGCCGGTTGAGGAACAGCAGCACCTGTTCCTCGGCGGCCAGGGTCGCCGCCAGTGCCTCGCGCAGCGGCGGCGACAGCCAGGCGCCCCGTTCGGCCGGATGCAGGCGCATGTCGATCAGTTCGACCGAGGGAAGGACCGCCGCGCCGTGGCGGTCGGGCAGGTGCAGGCAGCGGTAGCGCCCGGCGGCAACGTTGGTCGAAGTCTCCAGCGAGGGCGTCGCCGAACACAGCACAGCCGGAATGCCGCCCAGCCGGGCGCGTACCACCGCCATGTCGCGGCCGTTGTAGACGACGCCGTCCTCCTGCTTGAAGGCGGCATCGTGTTCTTCGTCGACGACGATCAGGCCAAGGTCGGGGAACGGCAGGAACAATGCCGAGCGGGCGCCGACCACGACCGGCGCGCGGCCTTCGGATATCGCCCGCCAGGCGGCACGCCGCCGCGATCCGGTCAGTTCGGAATGCCATTCCACGGGTGGCGCGCCGAAGCGCTCGCGAAACCGGTTCAGCCATTGGGCAGACAGGGCGATTTCCGGCAGCATGACCAGCACTTGGCGGCCCTGACGCAAGACTTCCGCCACCGCTTCGAAATAGACTTCGGTCTTGCCCGAACCAGGCACGCCATCGAGTACGGTGACGGCAAAGCCCTTGCCGACGCCGGCCACCAGCTGCGCCGCCGCCGTCGCCTGATCGGGCGACAGCATGGGTCCGGACAACGACCAGTCGGGAAGCTCCGGTGTCGCTTCACGCAAGACGGTACGCGGCATCAAGGCACCGGCCGCCATCAACCCGGCGACAACGGCGGAGCTGACTCCGGCTTCCCGCGCCAGATCGGCGGCGGTGCGCGGTGGGCCATCGGCCAGCACGGCCATCACCCGTGCCCGTGCCGCCGTCGGGCGCAGGTCGGGCATCGCGGCGGCCGCCGCCAATACGGTCTCGGGACGGGACGGCAGCAGCGCCTCGGGCACGCTCATCGCCATGCGCAGCACGGCCCCGGCCGGGTAGAGGGTATAGGCCGCGACCCAATCGACGAAGCGGCGCATGACCGCCGTCATCGGCGCCGCCGGCAAGCTGGCGACAACGTCGCGCAGCCGGGCTTCGGCGACCTCGCCCGATGCCTTGCCCCAGACCACGCCGGTCGCCTGCCGTCCGCCGAGCGGCACGCGTACGAAGGCGCCTTCCTCCACGTCCATGCCGGCAGGCAGCCGATAGTCGTAGACGCCGGTCAGCGGCAACGGCAACAGGATGCCGACCCGCTCGCCGGCCACGAAGCGGCGGCTTTCGGCGGAACGCGGATCGACCTGACCCGAACTGGCATGGGGAGTCTCCATCGGCTACACTTTAGTCTGCCATCGGGCCGTCGCGCGAGCCGCCCGGTTCCAGGATTAAATAAGCAAGGATTCTCAAAGGGATGGAACAGGACAGTCAGGCCGAATCGCTGTCGCCGGCAACGACCGAATCGACGCCGCGCACCGTCGATGACGAAACGGTCGTTGCCTATCTGCGCGACCACCGGGACTTCCTGCTGCGCCATCCCGAACTGTTGGTCGCCTTGGCACCGCCGGGACGGCGGGCCGCCGAGGACGAAGACGGCCATGTCGTCGACATGCAGCAGTTCATGCTCGAACGGCTGCGCGGTGAGATCGACAACCTGAGGGCCTCGGCGTTGGACCTGATCGACACCAGCCGGCGCAACCTGTCGATCCAGAATCGCACCCACGCAGCAGCGCTGGCCATGCTGGCCGCCCAGGATTTCGCCCATATGGTGCGTATCGTCGGCGACGATTTGCCGCTGCTGCTCGACGTCGACGCGGTGGTCATCGGTTTCGAGCCGCCGGCATCGCCGCTGTCCGGCCTGGTGCTGCCCGAGGTGCGGCAGTTCGCCGCCGGCACCGTCGACCTGATTCTCGGCAATACCGACGTCAAGTTGCTGCGCGAGACCAGCGACGACGGCACCATCTTCGGCGCCGCCGCCGGCTTGGTACGCTCGGCGGCCTTAGCCCGCCTGATGCCGTCGGAAAGCGTGCCGGGTGGATTGATCGCCTTAGGCTCGCGCGGACGCGGCGCCTTTCACGCCGGCCAGGGAACAGACCTGATCGGCTTCCTGGCCCGCATCGCCGAACGTTGCGCCCGACGCTGGCTGGAGGAAGCCAACTGACGCAGGACGACAAGCGTCGCCCAACGGAACCGCCACCCCTGTCGGCCGAACCCGCCCTGCGGGCGGCGGTCGACGAATGGGTTGGCTGGTTGGCCCACGAACGCCGCTATTCAGCCCATACCTTGGACGGCTACCGCCGCGACATCGCCGCCTTCCTGCGCTTCCTGACGGCATACAACGGCTATCCCCCGGGGCTTGCCGAATTGGCGGCGATCAAGCTCATGGACTTGCGCGCCTGGTTGGCGCAGCGGCAGGTCGACGGCCTGTCGCGCGCGTCGACGGCACGCGCGCTGGCAGCGCTGCGCGGCTTGTACCGCCGGCTTGAGCGGCGCGGCCTGGTCCACAACGGAGCCATCGGCGTTGTGCGCACGCCGCGCCTGCCGCGCAACATCCCCAAGGCCCTGGCCGAGGACGAGGCGCGCGATGTCGTCGAGGCGGTCGGCGATGCCAAGACAGCGCCTTGGGTCGCCAAACGCGACACGGCGATGTTCGTTCTGCTTTACGGCTGCGGTCTGCGTATCGGCGAAGCACTGGCCCTGGATCGCCAACAGGCGCCGCGCGGCGACGCCATCACGGTCACCGGCAAGGGCAACAAGCAACGCCTGGTGCCGGTGCTACCCGCTGTCGCCACAGCCATAGCCGAATATTTGGCCGCCTGCCCGCACCCGCCGACACCCGAAAGCCCGCTGTTCGTCGGCGTACGCGGCGGACGGCTGCAAGCCGGCGTCGTACAGCGCCGCATGCGGGAGCTACGCCGCGAACTGGGCTTGGCGGAAAGCGCCACGCCGCACGCGTTGCGCCACAGCTTCGCCACCCATTTGCTGGCCAACGGCGGCGACCTCAGGACCATCCAGGAACTGCTTGGCCATACCTCGCTGTCAACCACCCAGCGCTATACCGCCGTCGACAGCGGCCGGCTGGCTGCCGTCTATCGCGACGCCCATCCCCGCGCCCGGCTGCGCGATGACTAGAGCAGATCACGATCACACGGAATCATGCGATCGTGTGAATCGGCTCTAATTTCAATAGGGTCTGAGCATCTACCAATTATAGATGATCGGTAGGTGCTCCAGGGTTTTCGTAGCCAAATTCGCGTGCGCCGTTGCCTATCGAGCCTGCGGCGGTTGGCGGTCAGTCGGCGGTCGCGAATTTCCTCAAGCGCGCGGCAAGTTCCGCGAGCCGATATGGTTTATACAAAGTATCGGCCTGCTGGACGTCCTCGGTCAGCGCATGCTGGTCGGTGTAACCTGTCGTATATAAGACCTTCAGGTGGGGATGGCGCAGGCGGGCCGCTTTTGCCAAGGCAAAGCCGTCCATACCGCCCGGCATCCGAACGTCGGTCATCATCAGCCCGATGCTGGGGTCGTGCTCCAGGGCCTCCAGCGCTTTGACGGCACTGTCCACGATGATGAATCGATAACCCAGTCGGCGGGCTGTCGCCTGCAACGACCCGCGCAGCATTTCTTCGTCCTCGACCACGAGAATCTTCTGACCGCTGCCGCCGGAAACATTGGCGATGGCGGCAGCAGCCGCGGTGGCGGCGACTTTCGAGGAAGCGTCGCGCGGCAGAAACAATTCCAGGCGCGTCCCCTTCCCCACTTCGCTCCGGACGTGCACATGCCCACCGGATTGATTGATGAAGCCGTAGACCATCGCCAGGCCGAGACCCGTGCCCTTGCCAAGCTCCTTGGTCGTGAAAAACGGCTCGAATACATGCTGCATCACGTCGGGGGTCATGCCTGTCCCGTTATCGATCACCTCCAGCTTCACAAAATCGCCGGTGCGCGCGGTGCCGCGGGAGTCGACGGAACCGTCCAGCGTGATGTTCGAGGCGGTTAGCTTGATCGTACCGCCGCCGGGCATGGCGTCTCGGGAATTTATGGCGAGATTGACGAGCGCGCTTTCGAGCTGCCCTTCATCCGCCAGGATATTCCAAACGTTGTCGTCCACGGCAACCTCGACAACGATGTTGCCGCCCAAGGTACGCCGGCACATGTCCGCCACGCCCGCGATGAGCTCCTTTGGATTCAGCGGCTTCGGCTCGAGCATCTGACGCCGCGCGAAGGCCAGCAGCTTCTGGGTCAAGGCCTTGCCGCGTTCGGCCGCGCTGAGCGCCTGGCGGATCAGATCCAGTTGCACTGGATGCAAATCCCGGAAGGTATCCTCCAACAAGTCCAGATTGCCCATGATGACGGCGAGAAAATTATTGAAGTCATGAGCGATGCCGCTGGTGAGCTGGCCAACGGACTCCATCTTCTGGGATTGGCGTAGCTGTTCTTCGAGCAACAGCCGTTCGGAGATATCGCGAATAATGACGGTGGAATACACCTTACCCGATTCTTCGTAATGGGAACTGGAGATGTCGGCCGAAAACGTGGTGCCGTCGCTGCGTAAGCCCACGGTCTGTTTGCACTCCGGGGCAAAGCCGCCGGCGAACAGGATCGACATGTCCTTTCCCATGACGTCAGCGGCCACGCGGCCGAAGATTTTTTCCGCCTGCTGATTGAACAGAACGATACGACCGGCGTCGTCGGCCGTCACCACGGCCTCGCCGACCGTTGCCAAAAGCTTCAATAGCTGCTGCTGACTGAATCCGGCCCGGTCGCGAAGAATCTGGTCGCGCCGCATGCTGGCGCTGACGTCGAGGACTTCGATCAGGCATTGATTGGCGCCGCTGTCATCGACGACCGGACGCACGGAAATGTTTTGGCTGATCACTTCGACCGCATCGCCTTCGGACGCATAGAGCGGCAGGGGCTTCTTATTGAACGCCGCGCTCAGAAACATGGAATGTCCCTGCGTCAAAGCATCGTTGCAGGCGCGCGCGAGGCGGGGCGACAGGCCGTCGCCGAAAGCCAAAGCAAATGGCCGTCCCAGCACAGTCGCCGCATCGATACGGGAATGTTGGGCAATCCAGCGATTCCACACAGCGACGTTGCCATCCCTGTCGAGCACAATGATTCCAACATCCAACTCGTCGAGAATGCGATGGGCGAACGGCTGCGTGTTGGACATGGCGTTTCGGGCCGATGCCTGACTAGGTTCCGGCCTGTGCGTTGGCACGAGAGACAAGCCGGTTGATGGCGTCCATGCTGGTCAGGAACACGAGCTGGCCGGCGATCTGAAGTTTGGCGACGCTGAATTCCACTTCAATGACCAGGATGCTTACGGTCTTCTCGCCCTCCGCTTGCACCGTGCATTCGCGCAGAATGTCCAGAGGGGTGCCTTGCAGCACTTCGGGGAGAGAGGTTTGCACCCCGGAATCGATCATGTCGGCAATGATGCCGATGCAATTGTTGATCAAGATATTGCCGACTTCGCTGAGGGCTTCCGCTTCGGTATCGGCCAAGGTATCGAGATGCCGGCTGTCGCTGCCGAGGATCGCGTTGATCAGCGAGAAGCTTTGCAATCGAGGGAAGACGAGAAGGGCATTGCCATCCAGCCCGCCCCGTACGGATTGGCGCACGGCCACAGACCGGTTGCCGTCGGAACTCATTCGGCGGGCTGCTTCCTCTTGCGCGGCGAATTCGATCCGCGGGACCGATAGGCCGACCTCTTCGTTGAGAAGTTCGCTCAAAGCCGCCGCAGCGCGCCCCATGCCCAGGTTGAAGAGCTCTTTGATCGTGTCCTGGTGATGGTCCGAAAAGTCGTTCATGTCAAAATTTTGCTTTGGCGAAGAAAGTCTTCGACGCTGGCCGCCGACGGCGGCTTTGCAATGAAGACGATCCCGGCTTCTTCCGCTCTTTGGCGAACAGCCTGCTGAACATTGGCCGTCACAACGGCAATCGGCACGTTGGAGCGAAACTTGCGAATTTGGAGGGCGGTCTCGATACCATCGATGCCCGGCATATTCAGGTCCGTGCTGATGACGTCGAATTCCTTCTCGCGGGCCAGTTCGACCCCGGCGGCGCCCGAGCTGGCCTCGACCACGTCGATCGAGGGCAGGAAGCCTTCGAAGACCTTGCGCACCAGACGGCGAGCAAGTTGGCTGTCGTCGATGACGAGTAGGGTTACTGACATGGGTACGCCTCATCCATTGGTCTTGGGCTTAGCCCGCCATGACATCCGGGCGCGGACGGAAAGGCAGCCGACCCCCTTGAACGTCCGGGGTACAGAGCTACGAGCCCGTGGCGGCAAGGTGGCCCGCTTCGCATGTACTTCGGCATGGCTGCGGCGCGGCCATTTTCCAAGCACCCGCAGGTCCACATCCCGGTTGCGGACACCATCGTTCCTGATTCTATAGATCACCCCTCGGGGGGCGGATATTGACAAGAACCGAAACGGAATTGTGGAAAACACCTATCGAATCCAGGCTGTCTCGCCTGGCCATTCGGTGGCGCGAACTAGCGGACGTAGGCCGGATCAGACCGGCCGTTCGCCCTTGATCAGGACGCGATATAGCAAGCGGTGCTGGCTGGTATCGGCGGGATTGTAGTCGTAGTTGGCTTTGTGCAGCGCCGCCCGGTTGTCCCATAGGAACATGTCACCCACCTTGTGCTGATGGCTGTAGACGAATTCCGGGCGCACGGCGCGCGCCAGCAGGTCGTCGAGCAGCTTCTGGGAATCTTCCGGACTCAGGCCGACGATGTTTTCCGTCTTGTTCGGATGGAAATAGAGCGACTTGGCGCCGTTCTCCGGATTGGTCCGCACCAGCGGCTGCAGGATTGGCTCGGGGTTCTTTTGCTTCTGCAACGCCACGCCGTCGGTATTGCCATACCCCTTCACGGCGCTGCCGACCATGACGTTGACCGTCTTCATGCCGGCGATCCGTTGCTTGATATCGTCGGGTAGCGCTTCGTATCCGGCACGCATGTTGACAACGCTGGTGCCGCCGCCCGACTTCGGCAATTCGACGGCATGAAGGACGGTGTACTTCGGCGGGTATTCCTGGTTGGTGTGGTCGGTATGCCAGCGTTCGCCAACCTTCTTCACCGTGCCGTCCTTGCTGCGATGCCGGCTCGAAAGTTCGTGGACGAAAGGAACGCCGGGAACCGAATAGTCGGAGAAGTAGCGTTCCATCGGCTCACCGAACAGCGAGGCGGCTTGGAGGAACTGCCGGTGGCTGAACTTCTGGCCACGGATGACCAGCGCAATATGTTCCACCACGGCTTCGTTAAGACGCCGGCGCGTCGCTTCGTCGATGGGTTGCGTCAGGTCGATGCCCGTCACCTCGGCGCCGATATGTTCGGAAAGCTTGGCGATCTTCATCGTCTTCTGTTGGGCGAGAATCGGCATGGCGTCCCTGCTCCTATCCAAAATCCATCTCCCGGACACGGATGTCGCGGCCCGTTCGGGCTTCTATCCGTCCGCGCCCGAGTATAGAGGAAAGAACCGGCCGGCGCCGCTCAGACGTGAATGGCGCGCCCGTCAACGGCAAGCGCCGCTTCCTTGACCGATTCGGCCATGCCGGGGTGGCTGTGGCAGGTCCGCGCGATATCCTCGGCCGAACCGCCGAAGGCCATGACGTTGCAGACTTCCTGGATCAGCTCGCCGGCCATCGGCCCGACGATGTGACAACCGAGCACGGCATCGGTCCCGGCATCGGCCAAGATTTTCACGAAACCGTCGGCTTCGCCGGTGGTCCGCGCCCGCGCGTTGGCCGAGAAGGGAAACTTGCCGACCCGATAGGCGACGCCGGCCTCCTTGAGCTGTTCTTCCGTGCGCCCGACCCCGGCGATTTCCGGCCACGTATAAACGACGCCCGGCACCAGATTGTAATCGACATGGCCGGGCTTGCCGGCGATCAGTTCGGCGACCGCAACACCGTCCTCTTCGGCCTTATGGGCCAACATCGGACCGTGGATGGTATCGCCGATGGCGAAGATGCCGGCAACGTTGGTCTGGAAATCGTGGTCGACGACGACGCGACCCCGCTCGGTGACGATGCCGAGCTTTTCGAGACCGAGGCCGTCGGTATAAGGCCGCCGGCCGATGGCGACGAGCACGACGTCGGCCTTCAGCTCTTCGGCAGCGCCGCCCTTGACCGGTTCGGCCGTCAACGTCACGCCCTTCGCCGTTGCCTTGGCGCCGGTGACCTTGGTCGACAGCCGGAAGGTCAGGCCCTGTCGGGCCAGCAGGCGTTGCGCCATCTTCGCCAGCTCGCCGTCCATGCCGGGCAGGATGCGATCGAGGAATTCGACCACGGTTACATCGGCGCCCAGGCGGCGCCAGACGGACCCGAGTTCAAGGCCGATGACCCCGGCGCCGATGACCACCAGGCTTTTCGGGACCTGGCCCAGCGTCAGCGCGCCCGTCGAGCTGACGATGCACTTCTCGTCGACGGCAACGCCCGGCAGCGGCGTCGATTCCGAACCGGTGGCGATGACGATGGCATCGGTCTTGAGGGTCAGCGTCTTCTTCCCCTGTTCGACGGCGACGGTGCCGGCATCGACAATGCTGCCGCGGCCGATCACGTAATCGACCTTGTTCTTCTTAAGCAGGAATTCGATGCCCTTGGTGAGGTCGGCGACAACCGTATCCTTGCGCGCCAGCATCGTCTTCAGATCGAGTTCGATCTGGGCCTTGATGCCGTGCGCGGCAAAGGCATGATTGGCTTCGTCATACAGATGGGAGGAATGCAGCAACGCCTTCGACGGGATGCAGCCGACGTTCAGGCAGGTGCCGCCCAGGGTGCCGCGCATCTCGACGCAGGCCACCTTGAGGCCCAGTTGCGCGGCGCGGATGGCCCCGACATAGCCGCCCGGCCCACCCCCGATGAAGACGACGTCGTAGGTTTGCTCGGCCATGGTCCGCTCAGGCGTCCAGCATGATGCGTTCCGGGTTCTCGACGCATTCCTTGACCCGGACCAGGAAGGTCACCGCCTCGCGGCCGTCGACGATGCGATGATCGTAGCTGAGCGCCAGATACATCATCGGACGGGCCGCCACGGTGCCGTCCGGCAGCACCATCGGGCGGGGTTGGATCTTGTGCATGCCGAGGATGCCCGACTGCGGCGGGTTGAGGATCGGCGTCGACATCAGCGACCCGAAGATGCCGCCGTTGGTGACGGTGAAGGTGCCGCCTTGCAATTCGTCCATCGACAGCTTGCCGTCGCGGGCGCGCCGACCGAAATCGGTGATGCCCTTTTCGATGCCGGCAAATGTCATGGCATCGGCGTCACGCAGCACCGGCACCACCAGGCCGTGTTCGCTGCCGACCGCAACGCCGATGTCGTAGTGGTTCTTATAGACGATCTCGTCGCCGTCGATTTCGGCGTTGAGCGCCGGCAATTCGCCGAGCGCCACGATGCAGGCCTTGACGAAGAACGACATGAAGCCGAGCCGCACGCCGTGCTTCTTTTCGAAGCTTTCGCGATAGCGGGCACGCATCGCCATTACTTCGGTCATGTCGACCTCGTTGAAGGTGGTCAGCATGGCAGCGGTGTTCTGCGCTTCCTTCAACCGGCTGGCGACCATACGGCGCAGGCGCGACATGCGCACGCGCTCCTCGCGCGGGCCGAAGGGCCGCGGCGGATAGTGGCCGGCATTGCCGGACGGAGCCGCCGGAACCGGAGCCGGCTTGGCGCCTGGGGCAGGCGCCGCCACGCGGACGGGAGCGG
>CANITX010000041.1 GCA_947470575.1 Rhodospirillales bacterium | reverse complement strand
TGACGATAAAAACATAGGCGAGCGGTGTCGCGAAATACGCGGCAAACTCACGGCGGAAGACAACCAGAATCCTGCCCATCGTTGGGGTTCCCCTTCCTAATTTCCGACGGTCAGCCGGTGAAAGACTTCGTCGAGGTGCCCCTGTTCGACGAACAGGCCCTCGACGGGAACTTCCCGTTGACGCAGCGCAGCGCTTACATCCTGCACGATGGATTGACGGTCGCGCGGCACGATGCGCATGACGGATATCTGTTGAAGCGCATCCTCGACATCCACGCGTTCCACGTTCGGCAGGGATTCGACGGCTTGGCGCGCCACCGTAAGTCGCTCTGCAGGCAGGCGGATACAAACGGCGTTATGCCGTTCGGACGTTGCTTCCAGTTCTCCGGGCGTACCGTCGAAGACGATCCTACCTTGAGCAATGATGATCGCCCGCGTGCAAACCGAATCCACTTCTTCGAGAATGTGCGTGGAAATAACAATGGCCTTGTCACGACCCATATCGCGGATGAGGTTGCGGACCTGTCGCTTCTGATTTGGATCCAAGCCGTCGGTCGGTTCGTCCAGAATGAGAACATCCGGATCGTGCATGATGGCCTGCGCCAGCGCGACACGGCGCTTGTAACCCTTCGACAGGGTTTCGATGGGACGATACATGACATCGGCTATCGCTAGTTTGCCGACCGCGTCGTCGATCTTTCGCCGCTTTTCCGCACCGCTCAAGCCACGTGCCCCGGCAACGAACGACATCAGAGCCGCCGGCGTTATATCGCCGTAAAGGGGCGCGCCTTCAGGCAGATAGCCCATGCGCGACCGGGCCGCGATGGGATCGCGCAAGACATCATTTCCGCAGACCGTGATCTCGCCTGCCGTGGGATCGAGAAAGCCCGTGATCATGCGCATGGTTGTGGACTTCCCCGCGCCATTCGGCCCGAGGAACCCCAGAATTTCACCGCTTTGTACAGATAAAGAAAGATGATCGACGGCAATCAAATCGCCAAACGACTTGGTCAGCCCAGCGACGCGAATCATTTCAGTCAATCTTGCCCTCCCCGCTTTATAAGCGCCCCACGTCTATTTCACGGATTGCGCTGTCTGCCAACAGCTGCTGTAGGAAGCAGGCCGCCGGCATGAGCCCGCTACGACTTTTCCCGACGATTACGGCAAGAAAGTGACGCCGCTCTGGTGTAGTGCTGCGCCATGCGCAGTCCTACACCTAGGAGCTTGGGGCGTCGTTACGTCAGAAGTCCATGTCGCCCATGCCACCGCCGTGGCTATGTCCGCCCATGGCCGGTCCAGCCTTTTTTTCCGGCTTTTCGGCAACCATGGCCTCGGTGGTGACGAGCAGGCCGGCGACCGACGCCGCATCCTGCAACGCCGTGCGCACGACCTTCGCCGTGTCGATGACGCCCGACTTCACCAGGTCTTCGTACTTGCCGGTCTGCGCGTTGAACCCGAAGTTCTTGTCCTTCTGGTCCAGCAGACGCCCGGCAACCACCGCGCCGTCGACGCCGGCGTTCTCGGCGATCTGGCGCACCGGTGCCTGCAAGGCCCGGCGCACGATATCGACACCGACCTTCTGGTCGTCGTTGTCGCCGAGTTCCTTATCGAGAATTCGCGTCGCATAGAGCAGTGCCGTACCGCCGCCCGGGACAATGCCTTCCTCGACCGCGGCGCGCGTCGCATGCAGCGCGTCGTCGACCCGATCCTTGCGCTCCTTCACCTCGATTTCCGTTGCACCGCCGACGCGGATCACCGCAACGCCGCCGGCCAACTTCGCCAGCCGCTCCTGCAGCTTCTCCTTGTCGTAGTCCGAGGTCGTCTCATCGATCTGCGCCCGGATCTGGTTGCAACGGCCCGCGATGTCCGCCTTCTTGCCGGCGCCTTCAACGACGGTCGTCTCTTCCTTGGTGATCAAAACCCGCTTGGCCGTGCCCAACATGTCCATGGTCACATTCTCAAGCTTGATGCCCAGGTCTTCGCTGATCACCTGGCCACGCGTCAGGATGGCGATGTCTTCGAGCATCGCCTTGCGGCGATCGCCGAAGCCCGGCGCCTTCACCGCCGCGACCTTCAGGCCGCCGCGCAGCTTGTTCACCACCAAGGTAGCCAAGGCCTCGCCTTCGATGTCTTCGGCGATGATCAGGAGCGGACGGCCCGACTGAACCACCGCTTCCAGAACCGGCAGCAACGGCTGCAGGCCGGAAAGCTTCTTCTCGTGGATCAGGATGAACGGGCTTTCCATCTCGCAGGTCATCTTATCGGCGTTGGTGATGAAGTACGGCGAGGTGTAGCACCGGTCGAACTGCATGCCTTCGACGACTTCGAGCTCGCTGGTCAGGCTTTTCGCCTCTTCGACCGTGATGACGCCCTCGTTGCCGACCTTCTCCATCGCCTCAGCGATCATGCGGCCGATCTCGACCTCGCCGTTCGCCGAAATGGTGCCGACCTGCGAAATCTCGGCGCTGGTCGATACCTTCTTCGCCCGCTTGCGCAAGTCGGCGATGACGGTGGAAACCGCCGTGTCGATGCCGCGCTTGAGGTCCATCGGGTTCATCCCGGCGGCCACCGCCTTGATGCCCTCGCGAACGATGGCCTGGGCCAGCACGGTCGCCGTGGTCGTACCGTCACCGGCCTCGTCGGAGGTCCGCGACGCCACTTCCTTCAGCATCTGCGCGCCCATGTTCTCGAACTTGTCGGCCAGTTCGATTTCCTTGGCGACGGTCACGCCGTCCTTGGAAATGCGCGGTGCGCCGAACGACTTGTCGAGCACGACGTTGCGGCCCTTCGGGCCCAGCGTCACCTTTACCGCGTTCGCCAGCGTGTCGACGCCGCGCAGCAACCGGTCGCGCGCGTCCGTCGAAAATTTGACTTCCTTTGCAGCCATGATTCCAGCTCCCTTCCTTAGGCAGCCTTACGCGAGGAGGCAGCCCCCTCGATGATGCCCATGATGTCGGATTCTTTCATGATCAGGAGTTCCTGACCGTCGAGTTTGACCTCAGTGCCGGACCATTTGCCGAATAACACCCGGTCGCCGGCCTTGACGTCGAGCGGTACCAGCTTGCCCGCCTCGTCGCGCGCCCCCGGACCGACGGCAAGGACTTCGCCTTCCATCGGCTTTTCCTGGACGGTGTCGGGGATGATGATGCCGCCAGCGGACTTTACGTCCTGCTGGACCCGTTTGACCACCACCCGGTCATGCAACGGTCTGAATTTCATAATTTTCCGCCATGCTTCTGCCGCCATTCCTTGCTCTGAGCGAATGGCCGCGATCGTTGGCCTGGGTTGTTAGCACTCTCAGCACAAGAGTGCCAAAAATTTAGTTGGAGGCGTGGCGCCGTCAAGGCCTGCGGATGTATTTTTTTGGCGCCGGAACGCGGCTGGCAGCACTCCGGGCGATATGCTGCTAATCGATTGAATTTATTATATTAAATATTGAAAATTTAACGGATAGAGATCACATTTAGCTCGTTCGCAACGTGTTGGAAGGATGTTTCATTATGTCCGCCGTCCACCACCGCTTTGGCCGCTATTTGCTCACGACCGCCGAAATTCTCTATCACATGCCAGATCATCCCCATCTTCTGCAGAGCTTTGTCTGGCAGGACTTGGATCTGGCGCCAAACTTTCCCGTTCTAGCGAAATTCCTACGGTACTGGGAAAGCAACATTGAAGGCCGGCTGCATTCCGTCAACATCGCCAGCCGAAAACTCATCCGGCCAGCGAGCTTTCGTATAGCGGAAAGCCTGCACAGCCTGCACTGAAGATGCCGTGCCTTCTTCGCGCATTGGGTAGAGAGATGGACGCACCGTCAAGCGACGGTGCGTCCAAAGGCAGAGAGATACAGAGAATGCCGTCGTTAGGCTGATAGGACGGCTTGGTCGCCCGCGTCACGCACAGCAAGTTGAATGACCTTCTGGACTTTGGAAAAAGCCCTGGCCTCCAATTGGCGAACCCGCTCCCGGCTGATGCCGTACTCCTGACCCAATTCTTCAAGGGTGGCCGGTTCTTCAGACAGCTGGCGTTCGACGAAAATCCGCCGGTCCCGTTCCGGCAGCATCGCCAATGCCTTTTTTAACAGGCCGCGGCGGTATCCCAGTTCCTGGCGAACCGACACATTTTCCTCTGGGCTGGGCTGCTCATCAACCAGCGTATCCTGGAACTCAATACCATCGTCTTCGTAAGAAACCTTGGCATTGAGCGACGCATCCCGAGCGGCCATGCGGCGATTCATTTCAACAAGCTCGCCTTCCGGCACATCGAGCGCCGTAGCCAGTTGGCGGACCTGTTCAGGCTCAAGCTCACCGCTATCGACGATGTCAAGGTGGCCCTTCAGGCGGCGCAGGCTGAAAAACAGCTTCTTTTGCGCAGCCACCGTGCCCATTTTCACCAAAGACCACGACTTGAGAATGTGCTCGGTGATTGCCGCCTTGATCCACCAAATCGCATAGGTGGATAAGCGGAATCCCCTTTCCGGCTCGAACTTCTTTACAGCCTTCATCAAACCGACATTGCCTTCGGACACGAGATCCGACATGGGCAAGCCATAACCGCGATACTTCATCGCGATTTTTGCCACCAGCCGCAGATGGCTGGTTACGAGCTTATGCGCGGCATCGACGTCTCCATGCTCATGCCAACGCTTGGCAAGCATGTACTCCTCGGCCGGATCGAGAACTGGAAACTTCCAAATCTCACGGAAGTAGCGGGTCAATCCGCTCTCGATCGGAACGGCGGGCAAACTCAAGGTCGACATGTATCTTCTCCCATGCGTCGCGCTATCACATCCCGAAGCGATGGTCGTCGGCATCTAAGGGTTGCCAACGAAAGCGCAAAATATTGTTAGCCTTAAGGCCGGACCAGCACTTGATCTTTCTCAAGTGTGGCAGAGACCGGCATGCCGCCGGCTCAAAAAGATGGGGAAGCAGCATTGCATCTTCACGGGTTTGAGTCCTCCTTACGAAGCAACATACCCAGCGAACCACGCTACGTCGGGTCCGTACACGACTTAGCCTCTCAATGAGCACTAAGTAGTTTGTATACTAGACTATTCCCATCCAAATTGGAAGGATTTTAAATTCTAACTTGTATTGTCAATAGCTTAAGGACGAAATTGGCCGGCCCGCAGCGCTGCATACCGCATGCTCGCGGCACTCTTTTCCCGGCCTCGGACCCTCAATTAAGGGAAACGGCAACCCCCGTGGCTTCGGGCGACACGGCGGACACTGGCACCACAGGCGATTGCCGAGCAGGGTCCGCACCCAATTCCTCGCCGGTAGGACGGGACTTCGGCTCACCGCCCGCCGAAGCGGGCTGCGGGCCGGCATCGGGCAACAGTTCGTAGCCTAGATCGGGAATCGGCGGCAGATCGGCTTCTGCACCATTGCGAATCTCGGCATTGCGCTTCTGGCGGTACATGGAACGAATAGCTGCATAGTAATCGACAGACGTTTTCTTGATCTGATCGAGTTCGTTCATCACTCCAGCATACTGATCGACAGCACCCACACCAGCGCGACTATAGATCCCTTCATCGTGCTCAATATTGCTCATATAAAGCCCAAGGGGATCGAAAAATCTGTCAACAACCAGTTTACCCACGGCGTCACGGGGATTGGAGGGCCCAAGCAGCGGCAGCACGAGATAAAATGGTTCGGGAACGCCCCACACGGCCATTGTCTGACCGAAATCCTCGCTATGGCGTTCAATCCCCATTTCCGCCGCACGGTCGAACATGCCGCCGACGCCGTAGGTAGTATTGATAGCGAAGCGTTGAAACGTTTGACCGGCACGCAGCCATTCCCACTGCAAAATGTCATTGGCCAGAATGACAGGCGTGGTCAAATTATGGAGCATATTGCTGACCGCTGATCGCAGCGGCGGCGGCACGAGACCTACGTACATCTCCGTCGGCCCACGCAGAAACATGCTATAAAGAAATTCATTGGCATCGAAGATGACGCGATTCAAACCTTCGAGGGGATCGGATACACTGTCATCCGCCACCTGAGCGACCTGAACTAGATCCGCCTCGACGATCCATCGATCATCAGCAGGGCCACCGTCCATAGCCATTGCCACTGGAGCAAGCCCAGTCGCGAGGGCCATAAAGGTTACTGTCAAACCTTGCTTCATTTCAGCCAACACCCGCTATTTCCTTCATTCAATTGGACCGCTGCGGCCCAATCCGAACCGCCACAGCCCTTGAAGATTGCATCGACAGAACGCAACTTACCCCTTTGGCCCCGATAAGGTTGCTCAGTGGATTGTATTAACGGAACTTTTTCCTGATCGCAACTAGGGATATCCGAATGTTTGGCACTTGGCTTGCTAACCTGTCCACCAGGATTGTCATCCGACACGGCGGTCATTAGGCTTGGCAGGAATGGGGAGGCAACACCATGGCATTTGCAAGCCGCTACGCATTTTATTTTAACCTATTATTTTTATTAATATTTTCCACCAGCTCTGCGGCCGAGACGGGCTCTGCTCCCAGCGCGGTCGTTCGCCAGTTCCAGTCTGGCCTCCTGTCCGTCATGAAGGACGCCGACAGGTTGACCGTACAGGAGCGCTATGAGCGCTTGGTTCCCCTCATCGAGGAAAGCTACCATTTAGGGACGATGATTCGCGTCGCCAGCAGCGGTTACTGGACGCAGACCACCGACGACCAAAAGCACCGACTTCTGTCTGCCTTCAAACGCATGGGCGGCACAACGTTGGCAACGTTGTTCAGCGGCTACTCGGGAGAATCCTTCGATGTATTGGGCGAACGCCCCGGACCGCAAGAAACCGTCATCGTCGCCTCCCAAGTCGTCCGCCCGGAAAAGCCACCTATCGCCATCAACTACGTAACGCGCCAGTTTGGCGGGCGCTGGTATGTCATCGATGTCATTCTCGATAATTCCATCAGCGAACTGACCGTTCGCCAATCGGAGTATCGCGCGGTGCTGCAGAAGGGAGGTATCGAGGCCCTGATCAGCCTGTTGGACGGAAAGGCAAACGAACTTGCCGCAAGATAAACCGCACTTCGGTGCTGCCCGCCACCAGGGTGTTATCCGAAGAGCAGTCCGGCCTCTTGGCGTCATGGCGCTGTTTTTCCTGGTCGCCATGTATCCGGCACATGCGCAGGAGCCCAGACAGGTCATTCAACATTTTCAAGATGTTCTTCTTGAAACCATGAAGCGGGCCACGGAATTAGGCGCCGCCGGCCGGTACAAACAATTGCGCCCTGAGGTGGAAAAGGCATTTGACCTTCCGCGCATGATTCGCCTCGCGTCGGGCACTGCTTGGGCCGAAGCCGGCGCCGACAAGCAGAAGGCGCTGATCGATGCCTTTACCCATATGAGCACCAGCACCTACGCTTCGCAATTTCATGGCTATTCTGGGGAATCCTTCATCATCGCCGACGTTCACGACGGCCCCCGGAATACCCGGTTGGTCGAGACAAAAATCGTCAAGTCGGACGGTGAAAAGATACCTATCACTTACGTCTTGATTGCCGCTGAGAATGGCGATTGGCGCATCGGAGATGTGCTATTGGACAACAGCATTAGCGAACTTTCCGTTCGCCGTTCGGAATACGCGGCCATACTCCGCAAGGACGGGGTCGATGCGCTGATAAAAACACTGAATGAAAAAGCCGAAGGCCTGATGTCGGCTAATTAGAGACCCAGCGATCAAGCCATATGGCCGTTGTCACGAAACCAAGCGACGGCATCGGCAAGGGCGTGACACGCCGGGCGGTGCCGGTAACCCAATTCCGCAATAGCCCTGGACGACGAAAAAAACATACGTTTGCGCGCCATTTTCACGCCATCGACCGTAGCAAAAGGCTCTCCTTTGCCGGCCAACCGGACCCATGTCTCCGCAAGAAAAGCCAAGGGCATGACCACTCCATGCGGCAAGCACACGCGAGGTGGTGGGTACCCCGTCAGTTGCGCAATCTTTATCAAAATGTCGCGTAAGCTCATGTTGTCGCCGCCAAGGATATAGTTCCGCCCAACTTCGCCACGTTCGTAGGCCAGTAAATGGCCTGCCGCCACGTCGTCGACATGGACGATATTGAGGCCGGTATCGACATATGCGGGCATGCGACCGGCGGCAGCTTCGGCGATCATCCGGCCGGTCGGCGTCGGCTTGATGTCACGAGGCCCCACGGGAGTCGAAGGGTTGACGATAACGGCCGGCAACCCCTCCTCGACAATCAGGCGACGCACGGCCCTTTCGGCCAGGAACTTCGATTGTTTATACGGTCCGATCATGTCGGCGAAGGCTACTGGCGTGATTTCGTCGGCAGGCTCACCGGAAGGATCGATGCCCATGGTGGCGACACTGCTGGTATAGACAATGCGCTCGACCCTCGCCTTTAGGGCAGCACGCATCAGGGCCTCGGTGCCCTCGACATTTGCCTTGAACATTGGCGCAGGGTTCGGCGCCCATAACCGATAATCAGCGGCGACATGGTAAAGCCCCTGGCATCCCTCAAGGGCCGGCATGAGCGTGCTGGGCTCCAATAGATCGCCGTTCACAATCTCCACGTCGAGATCGCGAAGGTTTTCCACACGGCTTGACGAACGCGTCATGACGCGGACCGATTGGCCTGCTTCCAGGAGGCGCCGAACCACCGACGACCCGACGAAACCCGATGCTCCCGTGACAAGAATGGTCATGAAATGAGACGAGGAGGCCCATTGTCAGGCGTTTGCAGGAAAGCGCTCATACTACTTATCAGGTTGAAGCGCCAAGAACTATGACGCGTTGCGGCAATTGTGCTATCAACACTGCGAATTCGGTCGTGCGGCGAATCTTGAACACCTTCAAATCTTTCAAGATTTGCTGCTGCGCCCCTTGTCGGTGGCCCGCCGGTCCCCATCTGTCTCGATGCCGCCTGAATATTACCGTCCCGAGGTGTAAGGTTGTCCGAAGAAGTCGCAAAGTTCAAAGTCCTGTTAGCCCGCCCGCGTGGCTTTTGCGCGGGCGTCGAGCGGGCGATCGAGATCGTCGAGCGGGCGATCGACCGCTTTGGACCGCCTGTCTACGTCCGCCACGAAATCGTCCACAACAAACGGGTGGTCGAAACGCTGCGGGCGAAGGGTGCTATTTTCGTCGAGGAACTGGCGGAGATCCCCGAAGGCTCGGTCACCGTGTTCAGTGCTCATGGCGTATCGCAAGCGGTGGAGGACGACGCCAAGAATCGTGGCCTACCCGTCATCGATGCGACCTGCCCGCTGGTTACCAAGGTCCACAAGGAAGGGCAGAACCACGTCAGCAAGGATCGCGACGTCATCCTCATCGGCCATGCTGGACATCCGGAAGTGGAGGGCACCAAAGGCCGGATTTCCGGTGGCGTCTTCCTCGTAGCTACGGCGGCCGACGTCGAAAAGCTGGAAGGCGTCAACCCCACAAAGGTCGCCTACGTCACCCAGACCACGCTGAGCGTCGATGACACCCGAGAGGTCATCGAAGCCTTGAAGCGGCGTTTTCCCGCGATTGTCGGTCCCGACGTACGCGATATCTGCTACGCTACCCAAAATCGCCAGCAGGCGGTCCGGCGCATCGCCTCACAGGTCGACGTGCTGTTGGTGGTTGGGGCTTCCAATAGTTCCAATTCCAACCGCTTGCGCGAGATCGGCTCGCAGAAGGGTGTCCCCAGCTATCTTATCGATGATGCCCGCGCTCTCGATCCGCAATGGCTCGAAGGCGTGTCCACAATCGGCCTGACGGCAGGGGCCTCGGCGCCCGAGGAACTGGTGCAGGAGGTCATCCGGCGTATCTCGATATTGGGCGAGGTCACGGTCGACGAAATAGAAGGCGTCAATGAAACCGTGCAGTTCAAGTTACCCCGAGAATTGACAGAACCGACGTTTGCCGACCATACCGCGCGCTGACATCGATCCTCGAACATTCAGAAAGGCAGGTCCAAGAGTGGCCGTTCCCCTTATCCAGCAGCTCCGGGTGGGCGCTTACATCCTGAGCAAACGCATCAGAGGCGTCGAAAAGTATCCGCTGGTGCTGATGCTGGAACCGCTGTTCCGATGCAACCTCGCCTGCCCGGGCTGCGGCAAGATCGATTATCCCGATGCCATCTTGAACCGCCGCCTTAGCGTCGAAGAATGCCTGCAGGCTGTCGATGAATGCGATGCGCCCGTCGTGTCCATTCCCGGCGGCGAGCCGCTGATCCATAAGGAGATCGACCAGATCGTCGCCGGTATCGTGGCGCGCAAGAAGTTCGTCTACCTCTGCACCAACGCCTTGCTGCTGGAAAAGAAGCTCGACCTGTTCCAGCCGTCGCCTTACCTGACATTCTCGATCCATATGGATGGGCTGGCCGAGCACCATGATCGTGCCGTCGACCGCAAGGGTGTGTTCGACAAGGCTGTTTCCGCCGTTCGGGCCGCCAAGGCGCGCGGCTTCCGCGTCAACGTCAATTGCACACTCTTCAACCAGATGAGCGCCGAAGAGCTGTCCGAGTTCCTCGACTTCGCCAATAACGATCTCGGCGTCGAAGGGGTAACGATCTCGCCGGGTTATGCCTATGAGCGCGCACCCGATCAGGCGCATTTTCTCAACCGGCAACGCACCAAGACCCTGTTTCGCGATCTTTTCCGCATCGGCAATGCGCGCAAGGCCAAGTGGCGGTTCAGCCAATCGACGCTGTTCCTCGATTTCCTGGCCGGCAATCAGGAGTATCGCTGCACGCCCTGGGGCAATCCCACCCGCAATATTTTCGGCTGGCAGCGCCCCTGTTACCTTTTATCGGAAGGTTACGCGCCGAGCTTTGCCGCCTTGATGGAAGAGACAGAGTGGGAAAGCTACGGCACCGGCAATTACGAAAAATGCGCCGACTGTATGGTGCATTGCGGTTACGAGGCGACCGCCGTCACCGACACGGTTGCCAATCCGCTACGCGCACTGAGAGTGTTCCTGGGCGGCATCCGTACCGAAACGCCGATGGCGCCGGACATCCCATTGGCCAGTCAACGCCCCGCAAAGTACGTCTTCGAAGAGATCGTCAAGCAGAACCTAGAAGCCAAAGAGCGGACGAGCGCTCACAGCGACGCGGCGTAAAGCGGTCAGTGCGGTCCGGCTATCGCGTGCCAATCCCAATACCGTAGGTAGGTCGGCAGGATGGCGCAGCAGCGCCCACAACGCTGCCGAAATCCGAATACGACCTTTTTCATCGACCGCTTTCACAGTCCAAAGCGGCGGCGCCCGATGTGCGGGGTCGGCGATGACCCGCAGCACCAAGAAGGGAACACCGGCGCGGCGCGCCACTCTGCCCAATGCCACGCTCTCCATGTCCACGGCGGCAGCCCTCGTTTGCTGTCGCAGGCGTTGCTTGGCGGCGACGTCCGCGATCAGTTCGATGGACCCTGCGACTTCTCCGTCGCCTATCGCCTCGGCCCGCAGCAATCCGGCCAATCGGACGCGCCAGAGCCCATCGACGAAGATGGCTTCGCCATCCGCATCGAGCACGCGGTGCGGCATGAGCACGGCGCCTGGAGATAGATCGGGGTCCAGACCACCGGCCATGCCGAAGCTGAGCAAACCTTCACAGCCCAGATCGATGAGTCGGCCTGCCGCCCGTTCCGCCCGACCACTATCCGCTCCGGCGCACAACACCGCTGCAGCACCGTCGGAATCCAACATTGCCAGGCAGTCCATTTCGCTTGCCAGCCCCGTGACAATGCCGAGCCGGGCCATAGCTCTAAACCGCCATCATCGCAAAACGCGCCGCCGTCAGCCCCGAGCGCATGGCACCTTCGATGGTGGCGGGCAGGCCGGTGTCGGTCCAGTCGCCGGCCAACCAAAGGTTCTTCCAGCGGGTCGTCGCAGCCGGCCGTCGCGCGACTTCGCTCGGGGTCTGGGCAAAGGTCGCACGCTTTTCCTTGACGATTCGATATTGAGGCAGAGGTTGAGGGCCGAGGTCGAGGGCACGACAGACTTCGGGCCAAATGCGGGCGGCGATGTCGTCGGCAGGTTCTTCCGCCAAGGCGTCGGCGGCGCTGACCGTCACCGAGGCAACGTCGCTGCGTACGAACAACCATTGCGACGTCCCGCCAATCAGGCCAATTACGAAAGGCCCCGCCCTCTCCGCCGGCAACCGGAAATGCGCATTGACGATCGCTCGACTGCCTTGCGGGACCGTTAGGCCCGGCAACAATTCGCTGGCTGCCGTGGGTGGGACGGCCAGCACCACGGCATCGCCGACACCAAGATCGATCCGCTCCCCGGCGAACGATAGGAAGGCCGTCGCTTGGCCCTCAACTGGCCCGAGGGCCCGCAGGCGGTGGCTAAATTGAACCTGACAACCATTTCGCTTCAGCCAATCGATTCCAGGCTCGACGAGGTCCGGCCCCAAACCGCGACGCGCGACACGCGGCCGACAGGCCGCTTCGCCACGGCCAAACGTTTCACGGATAACGGGCCACAATAAGGATGCCGCCGCCTCATCGGGGGTAGCATTGAGAACAGCCACGGTCAGGGGTTCCCACAAACGCCGAACCAATGGTCCGCACGCTCCGACTCGCGATGTCACCGTGTCCTCGGAACAGGCAAACGCTAGTCGAAATCCCCGGACGTATTCGGCTAGACCCGTACCCGGAATACGCCGACCTGGAACCAGTAGCCACCACGGAATGCACCCGGCGCCCGGTTGAAGATTCCAACGTTCGCCGGTATCGAGATCGAAAAACGGAAAGTCGGCCCGTTCGGGTCCGACAAGCGCATTTTCCGCTCCGACATGGTTCAGATAGGCATGCACTGCGACATTGCCGCTGAGGATCAAGTGATTGCCGTTATCGATCATCCGGTCGATAACATCATCGACGAACGACCGGCAGCGACCGCCCGCATGGGTCGTCGCCTCGTGAACGATCACGCGGCGGCCATGACGGGTCAATTCGACAGCACAGGCAAGTCCGGCCATACCGGCGCCGATCACGTGAACCACACCGCCTACCATCCCAGCGGGCCGTAGCGCAGCGCGACCCATAACTTTTCGAGACGGGAAAGGGAGAGGCGCTGAGTGATATTCTGCCAGCCACGACGGCGCAACTTGCCAAGGACGCGCTCATAGACCCGCATCATGAGCACGGCCGGCAGCACCTGGCGTCGTGGGGCCCCTCGCACCAACCGTTCTGCTTCGCCATAACGAGATTGAGCGAGCTCGGCGAGCTCGTCGCAAACCGAACCCAACTCTGGCCGATTTAAGACGGATAAGGCGTCTTTGGCATCCACGATGCCGTGGGCACGAAGGCACGCGGCAGGAAGGTAAAGGCGGTCAACCGTCGCATCCTCGTGCAGATCGCGCAAAATATTGGTCAGCTGCAGGGCTTCGCCAAGGGCCTTGGCCAAGGCATCGCCACGTCCCGACTCCATACCGAAAACCCGCACCGACAGCCGTCCGACGGCGCAGGCGACTCGATCGCAGTACAGATGAAGTTCATCCATATCCGCCAGACGCACCTGGGGCGCGGCATCCATTTCCATACCGTCGATGACCGCGAGAAAATCCTCTCTGCGAAGCTCAAAATCCGCAATGGCACGCGATAGCACCCGGCAGATGGCGTTAGGTGGCCGACCGGCGTAGATCGCATCGACATCCGTCCGCCAATCATGGAGCGCGTTCTTCTTTTCCGCCGGACTGCCGCTACCGTCGGCAATGTCGTCCACTTCCCGGCAGAATGCATAAATGGCGAACATGGCGTCGCGCCGGTCCGCCGGCAGTACTTTCATGCCGGCAGCAAAAGACGACTGAGCCCGCATGACGACACCGCGTACATGGGCCATGTCCGCGGCCATGTCCGCAGCCAGATCGTCCATAGACAGGACCGGACCGGAATGATCGCTCATGACGTCCTCTTGCCATGCTGCCCTGGCGATGGATAGGTGCGCGCCTTCCAGCCACCGCCCCGCCCCCGCCACGACCGGCACGCCGAATCGATGGTCATCAGAGTATAGAGAAGCCCGGCCAACGGAAGCGTCGCCGCCAACCAAGCAGGCTCGCCATAGAGAATTAGCGTCGGCCGGTAGGCCAACGCCATCAGCAGCCACGCCAAGCCCGCCATTACAGCAGCCAATGGATCGCCTGACAGCAGGCCCATAACCAAGCACACGGGTGGGCTTAGATACACGATCGCCATGCCTAGAACCGAGGCCAACACCCGCCATGCCGAATGGCCCAGTTGTTCGAAGGCCGTGCGGGTCACCATCCGCCAAATTTCTCCCAGGCCATCATAGGGCCTGAGGCTCTTTACGGCCGTTGTCAGTCCGAGCCAGATCGCGCCGTGCGGCTTGACCCGACGAGCGAGGGCACAATCGTCGATCAAGTCCCCACGGATACTTTCAACACCGCCGGCATTCCGTAACGCCATGCGGCGGACCAACATGCAACCACCTGCGGCGGCAGCGGTGGCGCGCTTCGGATCATTGACCCAAGCGAAGGGGAACAGCTTCTGAAAATAGAAAACGAAGGCTGGGATTAACAGACGCGCCCAACCGCCGTCAGTCCGCAAGAGCACCATCAACGACACCAAATCGAGTTGTCCCGCCTCGGCCATCGTAACCAGGACTCTCACGTTCGATGGATCGTGCTCGATGTCCGCGTCGGTCAGCAAGAGATAGGTCGCCTGAGGCTCAATGGAGTCCGCGTGGCGGATTCCTTGATCCATTGCCCATACCTTGCCGGACCAGCCGTTCGGCAAATCCTGGCCGGCGAGGATATGTAGGCGGCCGGCAACATCCGGCAGCATGGCCGCTGCGCGCCGCGCCGCCTCCGCCGTGCCGTCCCGGCTGCCGTCATCGACAACGATCACCGCAAGGTCGGCGCCATAGTCCTGCCGCAGTAACGATATTACGGTACGGCCGATCGTTGCGGCCTCATCGCGGGCCGGAATGACCGCGACCACGCGAGGTCTGGAAGACAGCTCGCCCGGGGGCCTATCGGAACGAACCCAATCCGCCCGCCAAAAGGCCCCACGGCCGGCGATCAAATACAGCCACGCCATCAGCGAGACAGCGGCAACTGCGGAAAATTCGGTGAAATTCATCGATAGGCCAGAAGCCCTTTGCAGACACCCGTTATCAGGCAGGAAGCATAGGCCGCCTTGCTCAAGGCCACCCTGCCCGCCAGGGGGTCGCGTTGTCGCAATAATTCCACCAACCGTTGAGCGATGTCGACGATGACGGCGGATTCGAGCGCCAGCCGACGGCTACGCAGCCCGCCGGGCAACCGCCGCGCTTCGATCAGCAAGTCCGCCGTCGCATCCAAGCAGAGGTCGAGTACCCTTCGCATGCCAGGCGAGGCAACGGGAGCATCGAGCTCTTCCACGCCGGTTCCTTCCTTCTGCAGCCAGTCTTGCGGAAGGTAGACGCGATCGAGCAGTCGGTAATCCTCTTGGCAGTCCTGCAGATGATTGATGACCTGAAGGGCCTTGCACAGGGCATCGGACGCCGCATAGCCATGTTCCGATCCGCCATGAAGGTCGAGCAGATAGCGCCCGACCGGCGCGGCGGAAAGCCGGCAGTAGGCAATCAAGTCCTGCCAATCCGCATAGCGATGCTTAACGGCATCCTGCTTGAAGGCGGTAATAAGGTCCCGGCAATGGTCGGGGGAAACTTTCGTTGTCGCCAAGCTCGTGCGCATGCGGTGCGCCGTCGCCAAAGCGGGATCAGCGGAATTTCCGCCAACAATCGCCGCGTCGAAGGCTTCCAAACGCAACAGTTTATCGTCCGCCGACAGTGTGGGGTTGTCGGCGATATCGTCGATAGCCCGGGCAAAGTTGTAAAAAACCGCGATATGCGGCCTCAGGTGTCGCGGCAACAACCATGACCCGACGGGGAAATTTTCGTAGGAAGCATCTTTCCCGGAGGGCGTCTCGAGGGACGTCCGAGCGGGCGCGATGAGATCGCCTGACGACGGGGGCCGAGCTCCCATCGCCTAGTTTGGCAGCCGATGCTTGCGAAGTTCTTCGATCAGGCCGGACACCTGCCCGCCCTTGTTGCGAATGACGGAGGCAAACTCCGAGCGTTGCGTTTGACCCATGCTGATGCCTTCCACAGTAACGTCGATGATTCTCAGCGCGCCGGCCCGCTCCTGCAGCCGCCACTCGACATCGATCGGCTCGCCGCCGGCAGGCCGATTGAGACGGGAGGATACAAGAGCCTCTTCTCCCTTGATCGCGGCACCCGTAACCGTCAGCGTCTCTCCAGAATAGGTCGAAAATCGATCGACATACGTGGAAATGATCAGTTGCTCGAACAGATCGAGATACTCTTGCTTCTCGTCCTCTGTCGCGGCCGGCCAGTAGCGCCCCAGCACCCAGGCGCCAATTCGCTTCACATCGAAATGTTCGTGAAGCAGTTCACGGAACCGGCGTATTTTTTCTGGCCGTGGAGTGTCTTCCTGGGTCAGCGCATTCACGGCCTTCTCTGCAAGCGAAACGATGAACGTCTCTGCTGCTGCGGAATTCATCGATGCCTGGACCGAGGCCGAAACAGCCGAGCCCATGATGCAAAGGGCCAAGACAAGCCCGTGAAAACGCCACTTCATCGTTCGCTCATCCATCAATTTCTCGTAACGCGCCTATCGACTGCTTGGTAAGCCCGATGCTCCGCAGACGTCCCCCTTGCCCTTTCGGCGGCCGGCGCACACAAACTGAATTATTCCATTATTCCATAAACTTAACACATATGGAATAGGATCGTGGCAACAATTTGGACACCCATCGCGGCAATAGGGTATCTTGCGGGTCACCCCGTGGCGGATAAGAGTATTTGCAGACTTCGGAATCAGGGGGAACTATCCGTTTGGGTGTTTTCAACATCGGAAATTTCGAGCGCCCGATCTATGATCCCTGTCACTTCCAAATTCGCGGTCGACGAATCGAGCATCGAGGAGCATTTCATACGTTCTTCGGGTCCTGGGGGTCAAAACGTCAACAAGGTGGCAACCGCGGTCCAGTTGCGTTTCGATGCCGCCAACTGCGCTCAATTGACCGATGCCATGCGCCAAAGGTTGCACCGGCTGGCCGGGCGGAAAATGACCGCTGAGGGCATCCTCGTTATCATTGCCCGCCGATATCGCACCCAGGATCGCAATCGGCAGGACGCCCGCGAACGGCTGGCCGAACTGTTGCGCCGTTCGGCGGCGGCACCCGTGCAGCGGCGCCCCACAGCTACCCCGAAGGTGTCCCGAATGAAACGGCTTGAAAGCAAACGACGACGTAGCACGCTCAAGCAAAGGCGCACCGTCCGTACCGACATCGACGGCGGCTAAAACCTGAAGACGCAGGTGCATCCCTGTGAACCGCCAAACTGTCGAGGATGCCGCGGAACGGATTTTCGAGTCTCGCCGTCGCGGCCAAACATTGGATATTCTGCCGTTGTCCAGCCGCCCGGCGACGATTGCCGACGCCTATGATGTGCAAGAGGCCCTGCATCGCAAGCAAGTTCAAGACGGCCATAGCCGTCTGGCCGGATGGAAAGTCGGCTGTACCAACAAGGTGCTTCAAGACCTGTTGAATATTCCCTACCCGGCAGCCGGCGGCATACTGGCGGAAAATGTCCATCGCAGTGGCGCCAACTTGCCGTTCGGCCTATTCGCCTGCGTCGGCATCGAATGCGAGATCGCCTTTGAGCTTGGCGAGGACCTGCCTCGAGAGGCGGCTCCCTGGACTCGGGCGCGGGTTAGCGAATGCATCTCTGCATGCATGGCTGCCATCGAAATCGTGGATAACCGTTACGGCGACTTCCGGCTTGCCGGGGCCCCCTTGCTCATTGCCGATGACTTCTTTCAAGCTGCGGTCGTGTTGGGGGAAAGGATTGCCGATTGGCAGGATCTCGATCTGGTCAATCTGTCTGCTGCCACCTTCATCGACGGGCGGGAAGTAGGACGGGGGCGAGGCGCCGACGTGATGGGCCATCCGCTGGAACCTCTCACTTGGCTTGCCAATGCCCGAGCCGAACGCGGCCACGGCCTACGCCGTGGCGATATCGTGCTTACCGGATCGATGGTAGCAGTCCACTGGCCGCAATCCCCCTGCGCCGTACGCATCGAAAATTCTGCCTTGGGCCCCGTCTCGGTGAAACTTCATGCCGGTTGATCGCCGGCTGAAATAGTAGCCCCCGACGGGAGGATCGCCGGGGGCTTGTGGGGGGATTTAAGTCTTTTGGAGAGGGATCCAACAAGACCCACACACCCTGCCATGCGACGTGTGGCAATGCTGTGACGCCATTCACAGGAGGGAGATTATTTCCTCGTCACGCGCTTGGCATCGTAACCGTATCGATGACCTCGATGGTATGGGCGATGGTGGCTGACTTGCCCAACATGATGGATGCCGAGCAGTATTTCTCGGCGGACAGCTGCACGGCGCGCTCTACCTTGTCGTGTGGCAGTCGCGGGCCGCTGACCGTAAACTTAAGTCGGATCGCCGTGAACACCTTGGGATCGTCCGCCGCCCGCTCGGCTTCAACTTCGACGACGCAATCGTCAACCGCCACCCGGCCGCGCCGCAGAATGTGCATGACGTCGAACGCCGAACAGCCGCCAAGGCCGATCAGCAGCATCTCCATGGGACGTATACCGATGTCGCGGCCGCCGGCTTCCGGCGCCCCGTCCATGACAACGGCATGCCCACTGCCGGACTCGCCGACAAAGGCCACACCGTCCAGCCACTTCACTCTTGCCTTCATGCCCTCTCCTTCCCGCCGCCGTCAGGCCGGGTGACGTGAGAATACCTTGCGGCAGATATCCACCATCTCGTCGATCTGGCCGCGTTCGATGATCAACGGCGGAGAAACGCAACCGACGTCGCCGGTGAATTTGATGTGCAGCCCGGACCAGAACAATTCCTTCATCAGCTCGTAGCCGCGCTGGCCCGGTGCGGCGCTGGGCTTGAACTCGATGCCGGCCAGCATGCCGAAGCCCCGAATATTCCTGACGATGGGGATATCGCGCAGCGAATAGATGGCGTCGAGGAAGTACGGCGACATCGCCGCCGCCTTCTCGAAAATGTTCTCCCGGGCGTAAATCTCCAGGGTCGCCAAACCGGCGGCACAGGCGGCGGGATGCGCCGAATAGGTATGGCCGTGAAACAGTTCGATGGTATCGGCAGGAGCCCGGTCGACGACCGTCTCGTAAATCTCGTCGCGCACCGCCACAGCGCCCATCGGCTGCACGGCGTTGGTCAGCGCCTTGGCCATGGTGATCATATCGGGCGTGACCCCGAAGGTTTGGGCGGCGAAGGCCTTGCCCGTCCGCCCGAAACCGCAGATCACTTCGTCGAAGACCAGCAGGATGCCGTGACGGTCGCAGATCTCGCGCAGCCTTTGCAGGTAACCCTTGGGCGGCACCAGGATGCCGGTGGAGCCGGCGATAGGCTCGACAAAACAAGCGGCGATGGTGCCGGCGCCGAGCAGATCGACGAAGCGTTGCAGGTCGTCGGCCAGTTCGACTCCGGTTTCCGGCTGGCCCTTGACGAACTCGTGCTCGGGCAGCTGGGTGTGGCGCATATGAACCACGCCCGGCATCAGGTTGCCGAAGGACTCGCGGTTCTTCACCATGCCACCGAGCGAGGTGCCGCCGATGGTGACGCCGTGGTAGCCGCGTTCGCGAGACACGAAGCGCTGGCGCTGCCCGTCACCGCGGGCGCGGTGGTAAGCGAGGGCGATCTTGATCGCCGACTCCACCGCTTCCGATCCCGAGTTCGAAAATAAGATGCGATTGAGCGGTTCCGGCGTCAGTGCGGCGACGCGCGCCGCCAATTCGAAGGACGCCGGATGGCCGATGTTGAAGGACGGGCTGAAGTCAAGCTGCTGCAGCTGCCGATAAACGGCATCGACGATCTCCTTGCGGCCGTGGCCGAGCGCCGAACAGAAAAGGCCCGCCGTGCCGTCCAGCACGCGCTGGCCCTTGTGATTCCAATAATAGACGCCCTCGCCTTTGACCAATAACCGGGGCTCCGCTTTGAAATCGCGGTTCGCGGTAAAGGGCATCCAGTGGTTTTCGAGGCTGTTCGTGGTCTGCTGCACAGAAGATTCTCCCCCGCGGCCGATGCGCTCAGCCGGACTGTAGCCTCTCGACGTGGCCCGCGGAAAGAGCGCATACCTTGCCGCACCTTACCCGCCTGCGCCCATTCGAAAACTGAGGGGGCTCTCATGCTGATCGGCGTCACCAAAGAGATCAAGGTCCATGAATACCGTGTGGGCCTGTTGCCCGGAAGCGTCCGCGAACTGATCGCTCATGGCCACGAGGTTCTGGTCGAAACCGGCGCCGCGGCGGCAATCGGCTTTTCGGACAGGAATTACACCGACACGGGCGCACGCATCGCGCCTTCCGCCGAAGCGGTCTTCGCCGCCGCCGAAATGATCGTCAAGGTGAAGGAACCGCAGCCGGGCGAACGCGCCCTGCTGCGCCCCGGACAGGTGCTGTTTACCTACCTGCATCTTGCTCCCGACCCGGATCAGACCCGCGATCTGCTGGCCGGCGGCGCGACGTGCATCGCCTATGAGACGGTGACGTCGCCGCATGGCGGCCTGCCGCTGCTCGCGCCGATGTCCGAAGTCGCCGGGCGCATGGCAATCCAGGCTGGCGCCCATTGTCTGGAAAAGGAGCAAGGCGGCATGGGCATACTGCTCGGCGGCGTTCCGGGCGTGGCCCCGGCCGGCATTGCCATCATCGGCGGTGGCGTGGTCGGCAGGAATGCCGCTCAGATCGCCATTGGCATGGGCGCGCGGGTTACAGTTATAGACAGGTCCGTCGACGTCCTGCGCGATCTCGACCGGCAATTCGGCGCAAGACTCCGCACCGCTTACGCGACGCAGCACGCAGTTGACGAACACGTCACCGCGGCCGACCTCGTCATCGGTGCCGTACTGATACCCGGGGCGGCGGCGCCAAAACTCGTGAGCGCCGACTTGGTGCGGCGCATGAAGGCCGGGGCCGTCGTGGTCGACGTCGCCATCGACCAGGGCGGATGCTTCGAAACGTCGCATCCGACCACCCACAGCGACCCGACCTTTACAGTCGATGGGGTCATTCACTACTGCGTGGCGAACATGCCCGGCGCCGTACCACACACATCGACCTTCGCCCTCAACAATGCCACGCTGCCCTACGTACTGGCGCTTGCCGACAAAGGCCTTCACAAGGCGATGGCGGCAGATCCATTCCTGCGCCAGGGTCTTAACGTCCATGCCGGAAAGCTTACCAACGCCGCTGTCGCTACCACACTGAAGCTTCCGTACGTGGATGCGAAGACAGCCTTGGCCGTGTGAGGAAGTGCAGTGCTGACCAGCCTGTCCGGCGGCATCGAATGGACTGTCCCGCTGTGGGTCTGCATCGTCACCCTGGGAGCCGCCCTGGTTCTGCCGCCTTCTGTCGCCGTGCCGTGCCGGTCGCCCTGCGGCTGGAAGTGGTCGCCAGCCTGCACCTCTTCCAACGCATCCGGCGTGGCGCGCTCACTCTTCGGCGCCTAATTCCACCACGGCACTCAGTCTGTACACGCACCTGCACAAGTCGTGGGCAACAAAATGCTGCACCGCACAGTTAATGTGCCGGCTCGATACTGATAGATAACCTGGATGCCTGGGGGATTAACTTCATTAGGGTTGGACCCCCGTTGGCACACAACTTGCCTGGGGTAGGCCTGAAGGCTACAGTGTTTTTAGACCTCGGCTTACATCAGGAAAAATGTCGCTTTGGATGTAACCGCTTTGCAAGTGCCGTATCGCCACACGGCATCAATGACAATACGGATAGGACAGGGGCTCAAACGATGAAACCTCAGATTTTTCTCGCTGCCGCCGCAACATTAGCGATTTCCTTTGCGGCTCCGGTCATGGCGGGTGCCACCCTCGACGCCGTCAAGGCGCGTGGGTCGATCACCTGCGGCGTGAATACGGGTGTTGCCGGATTCTCCGCCCCCGATAGCAAGGGCGAATGGGCCGGGATCGACGTCGATCTATGTAAGGCAGTCTCGGCCGCGCTGTTCGGCGACCCCAACAAAGTGAAGTATGTCGGCCTGACGGCACAGCAGCGGTTTACCGCGTTGCAATCCGGCGAAATCGACATGCTGTCGCGCAACACCACCGGCACGCTGACCCGCGATACTTCGCTCGGCCTAAACTTCGTGGGCGTCAATTTCTACGACGGCCAAGGCTTCATGGTGCCGAAAAAGCTGAACGTGAAAAGCGCCAAGGAACTGAATGGCGCGACCGTTTGCGTGCAGCCGGGAACGACGACCGAATTGAACCTGGCCGACTATTTCCGCGCCAACAAGATGGACTTCAAACCGGTTGTGATCGAGAAACTGGAGGAAGTGATCGCCGCTTTCTTCTCCGGCCGATGCGACGTCTATACCACCGATGCCTCTGGCCTGGCTTCGACGCGCGTCGCCAGCGCGCCCAACCCGGACGACTACGTCATTCTTCCCGAACTGATCTCGAAAGAGCCGCTGGGGCCGATGGTACGCCACGGCGACGATCAGTGGTTCGACCTGGTTAAGTGGTCCTTGTACGCCATGATCGAGGCCGAGGAATACGGCATCGATTCCAAGAATGTCGATGAAAAGCTGAAAAGCACCGACCCCGTCGTGCAGCGTATCCTGGGCATCAACGGCGACATGGGGAAGGCTCTCGGCGTCGACAACAAGTGGGCCTACAACATCGTTAAAATGGTCGGCAACTATGGCGAAAGCTACGACCGCAATGTCGGCGCGGACAGCAAGCTGAAGATCCCGCGCAACCTGAACAACCTCTGGACCAAGGGCGGCCTGCAATACGCCTGGCCGGTCCGCTAGCAAACGCCCAACCCGCCCGCGCATAATGCGCGGGCGGACGCCGTTCCGCCAAC
>CANITX010000040.1 GCA_947470575.1 Rhodospirillales bacterium | reverse complement strand
GATGCCGGCAAGATGACTCAGGTGCGGGCGCGACCCGTCCCGGAGGAACCGGCTGAAGCGGTGGTGACCGAGGAGGAGCACGAGATCGCCCGGGCGGCTACTGCCAGCCTGACCAGCGAAGAAAAAGCAGCCCGCGTTCGCGCGCTACAGGATGCCAAGCGAGCCGGCGACGACATCCCGGCGACCGCGCAAGACGTCGATGCCGCAGAGGAGCCGGTTGTAGCGTCGGAACCCGAAGCCGCCGTGCCCGAGCCGGTCGTACCGGAAGTTGCCCCAATCATCGATGCGGAAGCCTTGCTTAAAGCAGAAGCCGAGATTCGCCGGGTTGAAGAGGAAGAGGTTAAACGTCGCGAAGAGCAGGCCAAGGTCGCTGCCGCGCATGCGGTCGCCAAGCTGAAATCTATAGAGACCGAAGGCGACGATGCCGACGAAAAGGCGCGCCGCCGGCCCGGCCGTGCCGACGTGCGCCGCCCCAGCCTGGGTGCGAAGCGCGGCGAACCGCGTCGGCGTACCGGCAGGATCACCATTACCGAAGCGCTCGACGACAGCGAGGAGCGTACCCGCAGCCTGGCTTCCGTCCGGCGTGCCCGCGAACGTGAAAAGAAGCGCTTAAGCCAGTTGCAGGCCGGCGAGACGCTGAAAGTCATACGCGATGTCATCATTCCTGAAACCATCACGGTCCAGGAACTGGCCAGCCGCATGGCGGAACGCGGGACCGAGGTCATTCGTGCCCTGATGCGCATGGGTGTAATGGCGACGATCAACCAAAGTATCGATGCCGATACCGCCGAACTGATCGCTACCGAGTTCGGCCACAAGATCAAACGTGTCAGCGAATCCGATGTCGAAATCGGCATGGCCGGCGCGGCCGACGAAGAGGGTAGCCTGGTGGCGCGGCCGCCGGTGGTCACCGTCATGGGCCACGTCGATCACGGCAAGACATCGCTGCTCGATGCGCTGCGCTCGACCGACGTCGCCGCACACGAGGCAGGTGGTATCACCCAGCATATCGGCGCCTATCAGGTGACCCTGCCGGCAGGCCAGAAGATCACCTTTATCGATACGCCGGGCCATGCGGCGTTCACGGCGATGCGGGCCCGCGGCGCTAAGGTGACCGACTTGGTTATTCTGGTGGTCGCGGCCGACGACGGCATCATGCCGCAGACGGTCGAAGCCATACATCATGCCAAGGCCGCCGGCGTTCCGATCATCGTTGCTATCAACAAGATGGACTTGCCGGATGCCGATCCCGGTCGGGTTCGCACCGAACTGCTGCAGCATGAATTGGTCGATGAATCGATGGGCGGCGACGTGATGTCGATCGAAGTATCGGCCACCAAGCGGCTGAACTTGGATAAGCTGGAAGAAGCCATTCTGCTGCAGGCCGAAGTTCTGGAGTTGAAGGCCAATCCGAATCGTCTGGCCGAAGGTATCGTTATCGAATCGCGCATCGAACGGGGCCGCGGCTCGGTGGCAACCGTGCTTGTCCATCGCGGAACGTTGCGCGTCGGCGATCTCTTTGTCGCCGGCGGCGAATGGGGCCGCGTGCGCGCCCTGGTCGATGACCGGGGCAATAGCGTCGATGCCGCGGGGCCAGGCATGCCGGTCGGCGTGCTGGGACTCACGGGGACGCCCGATGCCGGTGACGATTTTGTGGCGGTCGACAGTGAAACCAAGGCACGCCAGATCAGCGAATTCCGCCAGCGCAAGCAGCGCGATGCTCGTGCCGGCGCCATCACGCGCGGCACGTTGGAACAGATGTTGTCGCGTATCCAGGCTGGCGCCGCCAAGGAATTGGCGGTGGTCGTCAAAGCGGATGTACATGGGTCGGTGGAAGCGATCCACACGGCGCTCGACAAGCTATCGACCGATGAGGTTCAGGTTCGCGTCCTGCATGCGGCAGTCGGTGCGATCAACGAATCCGATGTCACATTGGCGCAAGCCTCGAACGCGGTGATCATCGGCTTTAACGTTCGTGCCAATCCGCAGGCGCGTGATACGGCCAAGCGCGATGGCGTCGAAATTCGTTATTATTCAATTATTTACAACGTTATCGACGATGTGAAGCAAGCCCTTTCCGGGATGCTGTCGCCGACGCTGCGTGAAAAGATCCTGGGCTACGCGCAGATCCGCGAAGTCTTCAATATCACCAAGGTCGGCAAGATCGCCGGCTGCATGGTCACAGAGGGCCTGGTCCGCCGTGGCGGCAAGGTCCGCTTGCTGCGCGACGACGTAGTGATCCACGAAGGCGCACTCAGCCAACTCAAGCGCTTCAAGGAAGACGTGCGCGAGGTCAAGGAAGGCTTCGAGTGCGGCATGGCTCTGGAAAGCTACCAGGACATCCAGGCGGGCGACGTCATCGAGTGTTTCGAGATCGAAGAGATCGCCCGCGTGCTGTAGGCAGCCGTCGGCGGGGCTCTAAGCCCTGCCCACGGCGGTCCGCTCTGGAGACACCGACATGGCGAAAAGACGAACGGGCGTCGCCAGCCAACGTCAGTTGCGCGTTGGCGAGGAATTGCGTCACGCATTGGCGTGGCTGCTGGAGCGGGGCGACATCCGCGATCCCGGATTGCAGGGAGTGACCGTCACCGTTACCGAGGTGCAGGTCAGCCCCGATTTGCGCAACGCAACGGCCTACATCGTGCCGTTGGGCGGCGCTGACATCGCGCCGGTGCTGGCCGCTTTGACCCGCGCTCGGCCGTTCCTGCGCCGCCATATCGCCACGGCCGTGCGCCTGCAGTACGTGCCAAACCTGAGCTTCGAGGCGGATACGTCCTTCGACCGCGCTTCGCGCATTGACAGTCTGCTGCGCGGTTCGGCAAGTCCCGGCGACTCTACAGCAGGCAGCGGAGACACGGATGGCTAAGAACCGCGGCCGACCGATTAACGGCTGGATCATCATCGATAAACCTGCCGGGATCACCTCGGCGGGTGTCGTCGGCAAGGCGAAAGCGATCACCGGCGCCGCCAAAGTCGGCCACGGCGGCACGCTGGACCCGCTGGCCACGGGCGTCCTGCCCTTGGCCTTCGGCGAGGCGACCAAGACCGTTACCTACGTCATGGACGGCACCAAGACCTATCGGTTTACCATCGGCTGGGGCGAAGCCCGGACCACCGACGATGCCGAAGGCGCCGTGGTCGGCGTCAGCGACGTCCGTCCGGACGAAGCTGCCATCCTGGCGGTCTTGCCGGATTTTGTCGGCCTCATTGAACAGGTGCCGCCCGACTACTCCGCCATCAAGGTGGCGGGGCAGCGGGCTTACGATCTTGCCCGTGCCGATCAGCCAGTTGAACTTGCCGCCCGCCAGGTCCGCATCGACCGCTTTAGCTTGGTCCGGATCATCGACGCCGACCATGCTGAATTCGAGGTGGTATCCGGCAAGGGTGCTTACATGCGGTCGTTGTGCCGCGATCTGGCGCTAGCGCTGGGTACACTCGGCCATATTACGGCGCTTCGGCGAACGGCTGTCGGGCCATTTCTGGAATCTTCGGCAATTTCCCTGGATAAACTGGCCGAGCTTCGGCATATTGCGCGACTTGACGACTGTCTGCTTCCCGTCGCGACCGCACTGGACGACATCCCGGTGCTGGCCTTGACGGAACCGGAGGCCCGGCGTCTTCAGCGGGGGCAGTCCGTAGCGGCCCTGCCCATCGCAAGCCGGTCACCGCTGACAGAAGATCCGCGGGGCGTGGTCTATTGTGCGAAATCCGGTCTTCGGCCGGTCGCCTTGGCCCGCATCGAGGGTGGCGAAGTCCGCCCCTTCCGCGTCCTCAACCTCTAGACCCGGAGTAGGACGATGTCGATTGCTGCCGAGCGTAAGACGGAATTGATCCAAGAGCACGCCCGCAAGTCGGGCGATACCGGCTCCCCCGAGGTTCAGGTTGCCATCCTCACGGAGCGCATCCGCAACCTCACGGAGCATCTCAAGACCCACAAGAAAGACTTCCACTCCCGCCGCGGCCTGCTGATGATGGTCAGTCAACGCCGTCGCCTCCTCGACTACCTGCGCACGAAGGGCGAGGGTCGTTACGAGGCGCTGATCCTACGCCTCGATATCAGGCGCTGAGGCTGGAGCCATTCGTCAGAACAACGACGTAATACCCGTCGATAACGCCGGGAATATGGATTGTCTTGGCGGTATGGCGAAGAGGGCGGTGGGTGCCACGGGCACCACATCGCCGGCGAGCGTCCGCATGGGGTGGGCGCATCGCCTCGACCGGGGGTCGGCTTCTGCCGCACCTGCCGGCTTGCACGTATAGGAAAAGGACATCGACGATATGTTTAAGGAATTTCGCAAGGAGTTGCGCTGGGGTGGCCGGCCGCTGGTCCTGCAGACGGGCAAGATCGCCCGTCAGGCGGACGGCGCTGTCATGGCAACCTACGGCGGCACCACGGTCCTTTGCACCGTGGTCGGCGAACGTACGGCCAAGCCGGGGTTGGATTTTTTCCCGCTGACCGTCAACTACCAGGAAAAAGCTTTTGCAGCGGGCAAAATCCCCGGCGGCTTTTTCAAACGCGAAGGCCGTCCCGCGGAAAAGGAGACGCTGGTTTCCCGTCTGATCGACCGGCCCATCCGTCCGCTGTTTGCTAAAGGCTACAAAAACGAGACGCAAGTTATCTGCACGGTATTGGCCCACGACCTGGAAAACGATCCCGATATCGTTGCCATGGTCGGCGCCTCGGCCGCGCTCACCATCTCCGGCCTGCCGTTCCTGGGCCCCATCGGTGCGGCCCGTGTTGGCTATATCGATGGCCAGTACGTCCTGAATCCGCCTGTCGACAGCATGTCGTCGAGCCAACTCGACCTCGTCGTCGCGGGCACTCAGGAAGGCGTGCTGATGGTCGAATCCGAAGCGAACGAGCTGTCCGAGGAGATCATGCTGGGCGCCGTCACTTTCGGTCATCGCGCTTTCCAGGACGTCATCAATGCGATCATCGAGCTGGCCGAAACCTGCGCCAAGGAACCGCGCGACGTGCCGGCGCCTGTCGAGGGCATTGCGCCAATCGTCAGCCGGGTCAAGGAACTGGCAGAGGCTGGATTGCGCGAGGCCTATGCCGAAATGGGCAAGGCGGTACGCCACGAAAAAATCGCGGCGACCAAGGATCAGGCCGTAGCCGCCTTGGCGGCGGATGCTGGCCTGGATCAGGCGCTGGTCCCAACCGTCGTGTCCGAAGCCTTCAAGTCTTTGGAAAAGCACATCGTACGTCGCGACATTCTGAAGACGGGTCGGCGCATCGATGGGCGCGATACACGTACTGTCCGCCCCATCGTCTGTGAAGTCGGCGTTTTGCCGCGGGCCCATGGCAGCGCTTTATTTACGCGAGGCGAAACCCAGGCTCTGGTGGTGACGACGCTCGGCACCGGCCAGGACGAGCAGATCATGGACGCGCTCGGGGGCGAATATCGCGAGCACTTCCTTTTGCACTACAACTTCCCTCCCTACTCGGTCGGCGAAGCCAGCTTTCTGCGCAGCCCCGGCCGGCGCGAAATCGGCCATGGCAAGCTCGCTTGGCGTGCCGTGCATCCGTTGCTGCCGTCGAAGGAAGCCTTCCCTTATACGATCCGCGTCGTTTCCGAAATCACCGAGTCGAATGGCTCCTCGTCGATGGCCACGGTCTGCGGCGCATCGCTCTGCATGATGGATGCAGGCGTGCCGTTGAAAAACCCGGTGGCCGGCATCGCCATGGGCCTGATCAAGGAAGATGACGGCTTCGCCGTGCTCTCCGACATTCTCGGCGACGAGGACCACCTGGGCGACATGGACTTCAAGGTCGCCGGTACCACCCAGGGCGTTACCGCGTTGCAGATGGATATCAAGATCACCTCGATCACCGAGGAGATCATGAAGGTCGCTCTCGACCAGGCACGCGACGGGCGGATGCACATCTTGAACGAGATGGCGATGGCTCTGACGGCGGCGCGCGATTCGGTCAGCCAGAATGCGCCGCGGATCACGACCATCAAAATCAACAAGGATAAGATTCGCGAAGTCATCGGACCGGGCGGCAAGATGATCCGCGAAATCTGCGAGACCACCGGTGCCAAGATCGATATCGAAGACGACGGCACGGTCAAAGTGGCCGCCGTCGATCAAAGCGCCGCCGATGCCGCCGTGCAGTGGATCAAGGGCATTACGGCCGAGCCGGAAATCGGCGAGATTTACAATGGCAAGGTGGTCAAGACTCTCGATTTCGGCGCTTTCGTGAACTACCTCGGTACCCGCGACGGTCTGGTCCATATCAGCCAGATTTCGCAAAAGAAGGTGGCCAAGGTCTCCGACGTACTGAATGTCGGAGATGCCGTTAAGGTGAAGCTGATCGGCATCGACGATCGCGGCAAGGTGAAGCTGTCGATGCGTGACGTCGACCAGGTCACCGGCGAGGATATTTCCAAGCGCGACAACGCCCCGTCCGAGACGGCCGAGCAAGCAAGCTGATCGCCTAGGACGGGAACCTATGGGGCCGGCGACGACACGCATCATGTCGTTCCCGGCCCTTCGTTTGCCCGCGGTCATGGGCCATCGGGGCGCCGCCGGCCTGGCGCCGGAAAATACCCTGGCCGGTTTTCGCCGGGCTGCTGCACTTGGGGTGACGTGGGTCGAATTGGACGTGCGGCTCTCCGCCGATGGGGTGGCGGTGCTTTCCCACGATGAATCCTTGGCGCGAGCGACCGGCCTGCGCCGCAAGGTGGGCCGTCTTCTTCATGCCGATATCGAAGGTCTCGACGCGGGCGCCTGGTTTGGCGAATCCTTTCGCGGCGAAACGCTGCCCACCTTGGCTCAGGCCCTGCGCCTGCTGGCTCAGCTGAACGTTGGCGTCAACATCGAAGTCAAGCGCCACGAGGGACAGGAAACACGGGTTATGAACGCGGTTGCCGGCGCGCTTGCCGACGCTTGGCCAACCGTCCTTGTTCCAGCTCTTATTTCCAGCTTCGATCCCGCCATAGTAGCAGCAGCGCAACATCGGCTGCCGGATTTGCCGCGCGCCTTGATCGCCGAACGTTTGCCGCGCACTTGGCGGAGTTTGGCCGATTCCCTGGCGTGCTCCGCCATACACTTGAACTGGAAAGCGGCGAATGATGGCCGTATCTCGGCGATTCACGCGGCAGGGCTTGGCGTCGCCGTATATACGGTCAACGAAGCGCCAATCGCCCGGCGGTTGTGGGCGATGGGCGTCGATTGCGTCATCACGGATCGGCCTGACGTTCTAATGGCCGCCCGCACCGAGCAAGAAAAGGCGCGATAGGAAAAATCGACGTCATGCATTCGCCTTTTGCGCAACGACTCCATATATGCTTGAAGAGAGGCGACTTCCGGGGGGGGGCGTCGTGGCCGACGGCCCTCGGATGTTGTCTATGCCACTGCTTGCGGCAAGAATTCTGCCGTGTGTCGACCGCTGTCATCGCTGGAAACGGATAACGTGACCCAGAAGAACGCTTATACCTACGCGGATCTGCTGGCGTGCGCGCGCGGCCAGTTGTTCGGGCCGGGCAATGCCCAACTGCCGTTGCCGCCGATGTTGATGTTCGATCGCATCGATCGCATTGCCGCCGATGGTGGCGCCCACGACAAGGGCGAGATCAGGGCGTCCCTCGACGTCAAACCCGATCTGTGGTTCTTCTCGTGCCACTTCGAAGGCGATCCGGTCATGCCCGGCTGCCTGGGTCTCGATGCCTTGTGGCAGCTTACCGGCTTCTTTCTCGGTTGGTCCGGCGCGCCTGGACGCGGCCGGGCACTTGGCGTCGGAACGGTGAAGTTCACCGGGCAGGTGCTGCCCACGGCGAAACGGGTCGAGTACCGGGTCGAGGTCAAGCGGGTGATCCGGCGCAAGCTGTCTTTGTGCATCGCCGATGGCAGCGTTGCCGTGGACGGCAAGACCATTTACGAGGCGGCCGATCTTCGGGTCGGCGTCTTTACCGATACATCCCAGTTGTGACGGGGGATTCATGAAACGCGCAGTAATTACCGGCATGGGTATCGTCAGCAGCATCGGCAACGATTGCCAGGAGGTCCGCCAGTCGCTTTGGGACGGCAAGTCGGGGATCAGCTTCAGCCAGGAATACTGCGATATCGGCTTCCGTAGCCATGTGCACGGCAAGCCGACGATCGACATCGACTCTGTCGTCGACCGCAAGCTGCGGCGTTTCATGGGCGATGGCGCAGCTTACAACTATATCGCCATGCGTGAAGCGATCGCCGATTCCGGACTGGCGGAGTCCGACGTATCGAATGTGCGTACCGGCTTGATCGTTGGCTCCGGCGGACCATCGACCCGCAATCTGCTGCAGGCGTTTGACGCCGTTCGCGAGAAAGGCCCGCGCAAGGTTGGCCCGTTCATGGTGCCGCGTACCATGTCGAGCACCAACTCGGCGACGCTGGCGACCGCCTTCGCCATCAAGGGCGTCAGCTATTCGATCAGTTCGGCCTGCGCGACCAGTGCGCACTGCATCGGCAACGCCGCCGAAATGATTCAGTTCGGCAAGCAGGACATCGTCTTCGCCGGCGGCGGCGAAGAACTGGACTGGACGATGACCGTTCTGTTCGATGCCATGCCAGCACTCTCCAGCGGTTATAACGACCGACCGCAACAGGCTTCGCGGCCGTTCGACGCCAATCGCGACGGCTTTGTCATCGCCGGCGGCGGCGGCCTGGTGGTCGTCGAGGAGCTGGAGCATGCCCGCGCGCGCGGCGCAAAAATATATGCCGAGATCGCCGGCTATGGCGCCACCTCCGACGGCTACGACATGGTTCAGCCCTCGGGCGAAGGCGCCATGCGCTGCATGCAAATGGCGATGCGCGACCTTGGCCAGCCGGTGGACTATATCAACACACATGGTACCAGCACGCCGGTCGGCGATGCCAAGGAGTTGGAGGCTTTGCGCAATGTCTTCCAAAGCCGCAACCGCATACCACCCTTCTCCTCGACCAAGTCGCTGTCCGGCCATTCGCTCGGCGCCGCTGGCGTGCAGGAGGCGATCTACAGCCTGCTGATGATGAGAGACGGCTTCATATCGGCTTCCGCCAATATCGAAGAGCTGATGCCCGAGGCCGCCGACATGCCCGTGGTCCGCGATCGCCAAGAGAATATGGAGCTGAATTGCGTGCTGTCGAACAGCTTCGGTTTCGGCGGCACCAATGCCTCGCTTGCCTTCCGGCGGATCGACGCTTAAGGCCGCCGATGAACGCACCCGTTTCCTTGATGGCCGGTCGGCGGGGCCTGATCATGGGCGTCGCCAACGACCATTCGATCGCCTGGGGTATTGCCCGCACGCTTGCTGCCCATGGGGCCGAACTGGCTTTCACCTATCAGGGTGCGGCAATGGAGCGTCGCGTCCGCCCGTTGGCCGAGTCAGTCGGTTCGCGTCTGATTTTGCCCTGCGACGTTATGCGACCCGAGGATATCGACGGGGTCTTCGATACGCTGGCCGGCAGTTGGGATCGGCTCGATTTCGTTGTCCATGCCGTTGCCTATTCCGACAAGGAAGAGCTGAAGGGGCGCTATCTCATGACGTCGCGGGATAATTTCCTGCGCACCATGGAGGTCTCGTGCTGGTCTTTCACGGCGGTGGCCAAACGGGCCTCGGCGATGATGACGGCGGGCGGTTCGCTGATCACCCTGACCTATGCCGGGTCGGAGCGGGTGATGCCCAACTACAACGTCATGGGTGTGGCCAAGGCAGCGCTCGAGGCCAGTGTGCGCTACATGGCCATGGACCTCGGCCCGGTTGGCATTCGTGTCAATGCCATTTCGGCTGGACCGATGCGGACATTGGCCGGCAGCGCCATCGGCAGCGCGCGTCAGGTGTATCGCTGGAACCAGCGTCATGCGCCCCTGCGTCGCACCGTTACTCTCGACGAGCTGGGCGGGTCCGCGCTCTATTTGTTGAGCGATATGGGTGCGGGCGTCACCGGCGAGGTGCATCACGTCGACAGCGGTTATAATGTTATTGGCATGGGCAATCCGGAAACCCCGGAGCCGGTCGATCCAGGCCACTGATGGAAGCGATCGTACATTGCATGTGACGGCGTATGCCTCTATGGACATTTCGTATGGAACCCATCAACAGAACGCGGCCCTATAGTCAGGTTCTCGATCGCCTGCGTGCCGCCGGCTTGCGCCCCACACGTCAACGCTTGGCGCTGGCCAAGCTGTTGTTCGATGGCGGCGATTGCCACGTGACGGCGGAATCCCTGCATTCCCGCGCTACCGCAGCCAATATCCGGGTTTCGTTGGCGACGGTTTACAACACCCTTCACCAATTCACGGTGTCGGGGCTGTTGCGCGAAATCGTGGTCGATGCCGCGCGGTCGTATTTCGACACCAATATCACTGACCATCACCATTTTTACCTCGAGTCGTCGGGCCGTCTGGAGGATATTCCTGGCGATCGGATCGTTGTCGCCAATCTTCCAGCGCCACCGGCCGGAACATCGATCCGGCGCATTGATGTGGTTGTCCGTGTTTCAGAAAAATAAACAAATCCAATAATTTGAATATCATATTAGAACTATTTCAATAAACTTGACTCCCATTCTTCCGGCGTCCATATTTTGCCTGCAGCCGACTCGTTGGCCACCGTTCGACGTTTGCGGCAGCGGATCAGTCAAGGGAGATGATGACATGCCCCAGCTTAAGGGTTCCAAGACCGAAAAGAATCTCAAGGATGCCTTCGCCGGCGAGTCCCAGGCCAATCGCCGTTACCTCTATTTTGCTCAAAAGGCCGATGTCGAAGGTTACAACGATGTCTCCGCCGTGTTCCGTTCAACTGCCGAAGGCGAAACGGGTCACGCTCACGGCCATCTGGAATACCTCGAAGCGGTTGGCGATCCGGCTACCGGCCAGCCGATCGGCAATACCCGTCTCAATCTGAAGGCGTCGATTGCCGGCGAGACGCACGAATACACCGACATGTATCCGAGCATGGCGAAAAGCGCCCGCGAGGAAGGCTTCGACGAAATCGCCGACTGGTTCGAGACCCTGGCGAAGGCTGAGAAGTCGCACGCGGGGCGTTTCCAGAAGGCGCTCGACGGCCTCGAATCCTAAGTCCGCCGACGAGAATTCCGTCCGACGACCGATCGTTTCGGCGGGGAATCCCTAAGGATTCCCCGCTTCGTTCGGTAAGTCCGATCCTCTTAAAGCGTCCATGGTGAGCGATATGGCCGAAGGCAGCCTCGAAGCCCCGACTCGTCATCCCCTCGCCTGGCAGGACGCCGACTTCTATGACCGCGTCAAGCTCGATGCCGAAATGCGCCGGGTGTTCGATATCTGTCATGGCTGCCGGCGTTGCTTCAACCTGTGCGACAGCTTCCCGCGCCTGTTCGATTTGGTTGACGAATCGGCGAGCGGCGAACTCGATGCCGTCGATAGTGCGGCATTCGGTGCCGTGGTCGACGCCTGCACGTTGTGCGACATGTGCTTCATGACCAAATGCCCCTACGTGCCGCCCCACGAATTCAATCTCGATTTTCCCCATTTGATGCTGCGCTACCGCGCCGTCGAACTGAAGGAAGGCAAGGTTCCCTTCGTCGAGCGGCAGCTCAAGGAAACCGACCGCAACGGCCGCCTGGGCACTGCACTGGCACCGCTTGCCAACTGGGCAACCAAGACCGATAACGCCTTGACCCGGCCGATGCTGGAGCGGCTTGCCAATGTGCATCGCGAAGCGGCGCTGCCACGCTACGACGGCCATACCCTTGTCGACGTGGCCACCCGATCGGCGCCCCCGGTCGATGCCCAGGCACCGGCCCACGGCCGCAAGGCGGCATTGTTTGCCACCTGTTTCTGCAACTACAACAACACGGCCATCGGCACGGCGGCGCAAAGCGTCCTGGCCCGCAACGGTGTTGTTACCGAGGTGGTCTATCCCGGCTGTTGCGGCATGCCGCAGTTGGAACACGGCGACATCGCAAGTGTCGCCGCTTCGGCAAAAAAGATCGCCGCCGAACTACAGCCCTGGATCGATCAGGGCTACGACGTGGTTTCGCTGGTCCCGTCGTGCAGCCTGATGTTGAAATTCGAATGGCCGCTGATCCTGCCCGAGGACGCGAACGTGAAACGACTGAGCCGGGCCACCCGCGACATCAGCGAGTACGTCGTCGACATTGCCCGCAAGGAAGGCCTGGCCGAAGGTTTGGCGCCCATCGACGGCGAGGTGACCATCCATATCTCCTGCCATTCCCGAGCGCAGAACATGGGCCAGAAGGCAGCGGAATTGCTGCGCCTGTTGCCGGGCGCCGAGATCAAGGTGATCGAGCGTTGCTCCGGCCATGGCGGTGCCTGGGGCGTGATGAAGGATAATTTCGAGGTGGCCTTGAAGGTCGGCAGGCCGGTCGCCCGCCAGGCCGCCGAAAACAAGTCCGCCTACGTAGTCTCCGAATGTCCGCTGGCGCGCGACCATATCGTTCAAGGTATGGATAAACTTGCCGCCGATACCTCGGCGGTTCGCGTCTATACCCATCCCATCGAACTGATGGCCCTCAGTTATGCGTCGCAACGCTCAGGAGAGGATCGGCCATGACGCCAAAGCACGACCTGACCCGCGACGACATCGTGCCGATGGACGTTTACGTCCAGGAACGCAAAGAGCGCCGCCGCGCGATTTCCGAGTTCAAGCGTCAGCGCCGGCTGTCTTGCGGTCCCGATGCCACCTTTTATTTCGAGAACTACGCCACCATGTGGCATCAGGTTCACGAAATGCTCTACATCGAACGTGGCGGCGAGGCGCAAATTGCCGATGAACTGCGGGCCTATAATCCGCTCATTCCGAAAGGCCGTGAACTGGTGGCCACCGTCATGTTCGAGATTGCCGACCAGGACCGCCGTCATCAGGTGCTGTCCCGACTTGGCGGGGTTGAAAACATGATGACGATCAGCATCGACGGCGACGTGGTCAAGGGCGTGCCGGAGGCCGATCTGGAGCGAACGACGGAAGCCGGCAAGGCTTCGTCGGTGCAGTTCATGCATTTTCCGTTCGCCGACTCTCAGGTCGCCAAATTCCGGGTATCGGGCACCCGGGTGATCGTCGGTATCGAGCACCCCCACTATTCCCATCTGGCGGTGATGCCCGAAGCGATGCGCCAAGTTCTAGCCGCCGATTTCGACTGAATTTCCTGCCACCGGACTCTGCAGGGCTCAGCGCACGATTTCGTCGGGATAGACCCCCCAGAAATCCTCACGCGGCAGCCAGCCATTAAATCCCTTCACATGGATTCGGCACCAATCGGCACTGCTCGGGCATTCCTGTAAACGGCCGACGACACCCGGCTCGATGCGAGCAACCGCCTCGGCACTCACCTCCGGCTTGGCGCGGATGGTACGCTCCTCGCCGACGACGATCAGTGTCCGTTGGCCCGCAAGCATGCCCTGATGCACCCAGCCTTGGGTGCCTTGCCAGTCCCGAATCTTCCGCCAGGTGCCGAATTCGGCGACAATCTCCACCGGTAGGTCCGGTCGGCGATAGACCCAATCGACCGGATATTGCACGCCGGGGCCCGTGCGTAGATTGACTTCCCCGGACCGGATGCTGACGAAGCGCGGCAGCGGTAGGCCTGTGCCCTTCGATGCGGATAGGACCGGTGTGGCGACCAGTACAGGGATCAGGGTGGATGCCACCGCCAGGGCGGCAATAATGGCTCGCAGTTTCATCGGATCGAACAGCCTCCTGGCATGCGGATAAGGGGCGATACCCCCGGCCGCGACGCCTTTCCCTTCGGCAACAACTGTCAGGATGGTTCCATCGGGGTTAAAAATGCTCTAAGCCGTTAGGACCAAAGGCTCTGTTCTGCGGAAGATCCCTCATTTTTCGGAAGATCCCATGACCAAAGCCAAGTCCCACGTGGTCGTCACCCGCCGGCTGCCGGCCGTGATCGAAACGCGGCTGATGGAGCTGTTTCATGTGCGGCTCAACCTCGATGATCGGCCTCTGGGTAGAGCTGGCCTGATCGCCGCCCTGGCCGATGCCGACGTGTTGGTGCCGACCGTCACCGACCGCATCGATGCCGAGGTGATCGCCGCTGCCGGACCCCGACTCAAGCTTATCGCCAACTATGGGACCGGCGTCGACCACATCGATCTGAAGGCGGCCCGGCAGCGCGGTATCACGGTGACCAACACGCCGGATGTTTTGACCGAAGATACCGCCGACATGACCATGGCGTTGATCCTTGCCGTGTCGCGCCGATTGGCCGAAGGCGAACGGATCATGCGTGCCGCCGAATGGCCCGGCTGGTCGCCGACCTGGATGCTCGGCCACCGCATCTACGGCAAGCGCCTGGGCATCGTCGGCATGGGGCGCATCGGCCAGGCAGTGGCGCGACGCGCTCGCGGCTTTGGCCTATCGGTTCATTATCACAACCGCCATCGCCTGCCCGTCGCTGTCGAGTCGGAACTGGAGGCGACTTATTGGGAGAGCCTGGACCAGATGCTGGCCCACATGGACATCGTTTCGGTCAACTGTCCGCACACGCCGGCCACCTACCATCTGTTGTCGGCGCGCCGGCTCAAGTTGTTGCAGCCGGAGGCTTTGATCGTCAACACGGCGCGCGGCGAGGTGATCGATGAAAAGGCGTTGACCGCCCTGCTTGTCGCCGGCGATATCGGCGGCGCCGGCCTGGATGTTTTCGAAACCGCGCCGGCCGTCAATTCCAAGCTGCTCAAGCTCGACAACGTGGTGCTCCTGCCGCACATGGGTTCGGCAACGGTCGAAGGGCGGATCGACATGGGCGAAAAGGTGTTGGTGAACATTCACGCCTTTGTCGATGGCCACCGACCACCGGACCGCGTGTTGCTGGACGATGCCTGAACTGGAACGGGCAGCCGATTCATATAAAAAGCATCGACCCGCCGGCGGGTACATCGTTGAGGAAGGTGACGGCGCCGCCTTCTTCGATGGCCAGATCGCCGCGCAGATCGGCGCGCTTTAGCCCCAACGCGCGCAATCCCATTTCGCAAACCAGGAACCGCACGCCCAACTCCTGGCAGGACGACAGCAGTTGTTCGAAATCGCCGATGCCACGTCGCTTGAAATCGTCATCCATAGCGCCGGCCGTGCCTTTCCGCTCCCCGGCAGGCAATCGCCGCCAGGCCGGTATTCCCTCAGCGTCCGCGGCCAATAGCGTGCGGCAGGCTTCCATGGTGAAGAACAATGTCACCGGACGCCCGATGGCGGCCGCGGCGGCGGCCATGACCAGCGCGTAATGCATGCGGTCGAAGGCGCCTGAAAAGACGACCACGGCCAAGCCGGGGTGGGAGGTGTCCTCAGGCCGCATGGATGGACAGATCGCAAATGGTCGGCGCCTCGCCGCACAGCGGACAGCCGGGATCGGCGCGCACGCGGATTTTGCGGAAGTTGCTGCCCAGCGCGTCATAGACGATCAGCGAACCCGACAGGCTGTCGCCAATGCCCAAAATCTCTTTGAGGATTTCCGTGGCTTGCAGCGAACCAACCGTACCGCACAACGCCCCTAATACGCCGGCCTCGGCACACGATGGAATTTGCCCCGGCGGCGGCGGTTCGCGGAATAGGCAGCGGTAGCAGGGACCGTGACCGCCGCCGGCTTCCTGTCGGTGCGCCTTGAAGGTCGCGATCTGTCCGTCGAACCGCAGGATGGCGCCGGATACCAGCGTGCGTTTGGCGAAGTAGCAAGCGTCGTTGACCAGGAAGCGGGTCGGAAAGTTGTCGCTGCCGTCTGCGATCAGGTCGTATTGCGAAAACAGCTCCGGTGCAATTGCGGCTGTCAAACGCTGTTGGTAAGCAACGAATTGCACATCCGGATTGATCGCCGCCACTGCTATGCGGGCGCTTTCCACCTTGGGCGTGCCAACGCGGTCGGTGCTGTGGGCGATCTGGCGTTGCAGGTTGCTGAGATCGACCGTGTCGTCGTCGATGACGCCGATGGTACCGACCCCGGCCGCCGCCAGATAAAGAAGCAACGGCGAACCCAATCCGCCGGCCCCGACCACCAGGACGCGTGATTGCAGCAGTCGGGCCTGTCCCTCGCCACCTACCTCGCGCAAAAGAATATGGCGGGCGTAGCGCTTGATTTGCTCCTCGCTGAAATCGAAGGGGCCGGCCATGATGATCATTCGGCTCCGACGCCGTCGAACAGCGCTGTCGATAAATAACGCTCGGCGAAGTCGGGCAGCACGATGACGATCATCTTGCCTTCCATCTCGGGGCGTTCGCCGACTTCGACGGCGGCCGCCAGGGCGGCGCCGGACGAAATGCCTACGGCGATGCCTTCCAGGCGTGCCACTTGGCGCGACATGGCGAAGGCAGTCTCATTAGCAATGCACAGCACCTCGTCGATAATGCTGCGATTGAGCACCTTAGGCACGAAGCCGGCACCGATGCCCTGGATTTTGTGTGGGCCGGGCTGGCCGCCCGACAGCACCGGGCTGTCTTCGGGTTCGACGGCAACCATGCGCAAGGACGGCTTGCGCGCCTTGATGACCTCGCCGATGCCAGTGATCGTGCCGCCGGTGCCGATCCCGGAAACCACCACGTCGACCTTGCCGTCGGTATCGTTCCAGATTTCTTCGGCGGTGGTTGCCCGGTGGATCGCCGGATTGGCCGAATTTTCGAACTGTTGCAGCATGATGGCGCCGGGAATCTCGCGGACCAACTCGCCCGCCCGCGCGATGGCCCCCGACATGCCTTTGGCCGCGGGAGTCAGCTCGATACGCGCGCCAAGCAGCGCCAGCATCTTGCGCCGCTCCACCGACATGCTTTCCGGCATGGTCAGAATCAGCCGATAGCCCTTGGCGGCGCAGACGAAGGCCAATGCGATACCGGTATTGCCCGAGGTCGGCTCGACCAGCACGGCACCTGGCTTGATACGCCCGTCGGCCTCTGCGGCGGCGATCATGGCGTAGCCGATGCGATCCTTGACCGACGACAGCGGATTTAAGAATTCGCACTTGGCGACCAGGTCGGCTCGGCATGCCGTCGCCGCCTTCAGCCGCGACAATCGGACCAGCGGGGTGTTGCCCACCGTCTCCAGGATCGATTCGCGGATGCTCCCTAGACCGGGGCGGGATTGGCCGGCCGGCAAGGGAAACGTCGCGGCGGTATCGGCTTTCGGATAGGGCGGGCTGGCGGTCATGGTTATTCCAAGCTTTCGTTGATGGATGGCGCTGTGGGTGTCACGGAGCAAGGCCAATCGCGATGCGCTAGTGTGTCATGCTCCGTGAGTCAGGTCAGATGGAAAAGTCCAGGTGGCGTCGGGCATCGCTGAGAATGCCGGCGCCATCGGCGCGCGTGCACAGATCGTCGATGGTGACGGTTTCCAAATGCGTCATCAGCGTGTCGTGCAATTCCGCCCATAGAGGACGCACCACCTGTTGGGCGAGCGGCGAGCCGCCATCGTCCTGCAACGGGTCTTCGGCGGTCTCCATGCTGCGCACGACGCGGACGATTTCGCCGACCGTTGTCTTGCGCCGTTCCTTGGCCAGACGATAGCCGCCGCGCGGGCCGCGCACCCCGACCAGAACGCCGTGGCGGACAAGCTGCTGCAACGCCTGTTCCAGATAGCGGCGCGGAATACCCTGGCGACGGGTGATCTCGCGGCTCTGCACCGTCTCGCCGCCGGCATGATAGGCGATGTCGAGTACAGCCTCGATGGCGAACAACATTTTCTTCGACAGCCTCAGCATATCGGGGCCGACTCCTGTCGTGGGAGTGTGTCTGTGCCGCTGCCGGTCGATCCGAAACCGCCGACGCCGCGCTCCGACGGCGGCAGTTCTTTCACTTCGCGCCAACGGGCCTGTGCGACGGCCGCGATGACCATCTGAGCGATGCGCATGCCCGGTTCGATGGCGAACGATTCGGTGCCCAGGTTGATCAGCAGAACCTGGATCTCGCCACGATAGTCCGCATCGATGGTGCCGGGGCTGTTGAGCACAGTCACGCCGTGGTTGAGCGCCAACCCGGAACGGGGCCGCACTTGTGCCTCGTAGCCGGCGGGCAGCGCGATGGCGATGCCGGTCGGGACCAGCGCGCGGGCTCCTGGTTCCAGGCGCAAGGGCGCGGTGATGGCGGCGCCGAGATCGAGTCCGGCGCTGCCTTCGGTAGCATAGGCGGGTAGCGGCAGATGAGCGCCGTGGGCAAAGCGCCGGATGGCAACGGCAGGACCGGTCACGGGGCCTTCTCCAAAACATCCGCAATGCGTTCGGCCAATCGTTCGGCCAGGGCGGCCTTGCTCATCCGCGCCCACGGCTCGACGCCGTCGGCGGTGACCAGATGGACGGTGTTGTCCTCGCCGCCGAAGGTCGTGGTGCCGGTGGATACGTCATTGGCGAGCATCCAGTCGCAGCCCTTGCGCCGGCGTTTGGCGATGGCGTTGTCGACCACTGCCTCGGTTTCGGCGGCGAAGCCGACCACCAGGCGCGGCCGTACCGGCCCCACGGCAGCAAGCGTCGCCAGGATGTCGGGATTCTCCGTCAGTTCGAGGCTGGGTGGCGCAGCCTTGCCGTCCTTTTTCAACTTGTTTCCGGCAACACGCGCGATCCGCCAGTCGGCAACGGCGGCAGCGCAGACCGCGACATCGGCCGGCAGCGCCGCCTGGCAGGCAGCCAGCATGTCGACGGCCGATTCGACGCGCACCGTGGTTACGCCCCGCGGATCGGGCAGGTTGGTCGGCCCCGAGACCAACACCGTTTCCATGCCAAGAGCGCTCAACGCCGCGGCGATGGCATGGCCTTGGCGTCCCGACGACCGGTTGGCCAGGAAGCGCACCGGGTCGATGGCCTCGACAGTCGGCCCACTGGTCACCAGCGCCCGGCGGCCGGCCAAGCGGTTCGAACGGCGGAAAAAGGCTTCAATGGCGGCGACGATCTCGGCCGGCTCTGCCATACGTCCGGGGCCCCGTTCGCCGCGCTCGGCCATCTCGCCGCTGTTCGGCCCGACGCTGAGCACGCCACGGGCCGTCAGCGTTGCCATGTTGGCCTGGGTCGCCGGATGCTCCCACATGCGCGGGTTCATCGCCGGAGCGATCAGGATCGGCTTGTCGGTGGCCAATAGCGCTGTCGTCGCCAAATCGTCGGCCAGGCCATGCGCCATGCGGGCGATGATATCGGCGCTGGCCGGCGCGACGACCAACAGATCGGCTTCCCGCGACAGGCGGATATGACCGATTTCGCTTTCATCGGTCAGTGAAAACAGGTCCTCGAAGACCCGCTCGCCGCTGATAGCGGCCAGCGACAGGGGAGTGATGAATCGGCCACCGGCGCGGGTAAGAATGGTGCGCGTACGCAGGCCGCACTCGTTCAGGCGCCGGATCGTTTCCAGGCATTTGTACGCCGCAATACCGCCAGAGACGATCAGCAGCAGCTTTTTTCCAGCAATTATGGACACATCAGGTCCAATTCACGATGTTTCGGTGTGATAAAGACATAAACCTCTCGCTCATGCTGTGCAAGAGCTCCCTTCAGTACAGAAGCAATGCCACCACAAGGACCACCAAGCCGCCGAGCAAAAAGGGCAGCCAGGGAAACCCGTTGCTGCCGCCTCGCAAGGCTTCGACGCTGTCGGGGTGAAGGGGCAGCCCGCTGTCGGCCAAATCGCTTAGGCGTTCGATCAAGCTGGGCAGGCGCTCCAGGATTGTCCCCAGGGTGCCGACGGCATCGCGCAGGCGAGTTTCCGGCCCTAGATTGTCGGCGACCCATTCTTCAATCAGCGGGCGGGCCAGCAGCCACATGTTGGCGTCGGGGGCGAGCAGCCGGCCGGTTCCCTCGGCGACCAGCATGGTTTTTTGCAGCAACAGAAGCTGCGGCTGAGTCTCCATGTCGAAGGTTTCAGCGATGCGGAACAATTGGGCGAGCAGCCGGGCGATGGAAATCTCATTCTGTGGACGGTCCAGGATGGGCGCGCCAATCGACCGGCAGGCTTGTGTGAAGGCATCGACGGATTTATCGGTAGGAATCCACCCGGCCTCGAAATGCACCTCGGCGGCGCGCCGGTAATCGCCCGCCAGGAAGGCGACCAGCAATTCGACCAGATGCCGTCGCGTCGGTTTTTCGAGCCGTCCCATGATGCCGAAATCCACGGCGGCCAGGCTGCCATCGGCCCGCACGAACAGGTTCCCGGGGTGCAGGTCCGCATGAAAGAAGCCATCGCGGAACACCTGGCGGAAAATGGCGCGTGCGGCGACCCCCAGGATCGCCAGCGGATCGTGGCCGGCGGCAATCAATGCCTCCCGGTCGTTCAAGGCGATGCCCGCCACCCGCTCGGTGGTCAGTACCCGTCTTCCGGTGCGCTGCCAATCGACGGCTGGAATATAAAAGGTTTCGTCGTCGGCAAAGTGTTCCGCCAATTCGGCGGCGGCGGCGGCCTCCAAGCGCAAATCCATCTCCTGCGCCACCGTCTCCGCTACCGTCTTCACCGTTGCTACGGGCTTCAATCGGCGCAGCGCGGGACGCGTCCGCTCGATGGTCTCGGCCACCCACATGAACAGATCCAGGTCGCCGGCGAAGGCCGCCTCGATGCCCGGGCGCAGTACCTTGACGGCAACTTCGCGCCCGTCGGTGGTGACGGCGAAGTGAACCTGGGCGATGGACGCGGCGGCGATGGCGGTATCGTCGAAGGAGGCGAATAAGGCGTCGACGGGCTGGCCGAACTCCGCCTCGATGGCAGCGCGGGCCTCGGCTCCGGGGAAGGGCGGCAGGCGGTCCTGCAGGTTGGTCAGGTCGGCGACGATGTCGTCGCCCAACAGGTCCGATCGGGTCGAGAGCGCTTGGCCAAGCTTGATGAAGCTGGGCCCGGCCTGATGCAGAGCGCGGGCCAGCCGTTGGCCCGGTCGGCCGGCACTACGCCGCCGCCGCAGCCAGCGGCCTAATGTCACGGCACCCGGCCATATGCCTAATGTTTCGAGCGGAAATAGCGCATCGTGCGCGGCAAGCAGCCGGGCGATCGCGATCAGGCGCGCAAGATTGCGAAGGCTGCGAAACATCGAAGCGCCTGCTACAGCCGCCAAGCTGAATAAAGGACGGCGATGCCCCCCGACAGCCGGCGGTGGCTGGCCCGGTCGAAGCCGGCGGCGGCGATCATCGCGGTGAAGCGATCCGGTTCGGGAAAGCGACGGATGCTTTCAGCCAGATAGCGATAGGAATCCGCATCGCCGGCGACGATCCGCCCCAATGCCGGCAGGATGCGAAAGGAATAGGCATCGTACAATCCCGCCAGCCAGCCGGAAACGGCCGGCGAGAATTCCAGGCACAGAAACCTGCCGCCCGGCGCCAAGACGCGCCGCGCCTCGGCCAAGGCGCGGTCCGGATGGGTGACATTGCGCAGGCTGAAGGCGGCGGTGCAGGCATCGAAGGATGAATCCCTCACCGGCAACGCCTCGGCGTCGCCGCACAGCCAGTCGATCCCTGTCAGGCGGCCGGAGTCGATGGCCCGATCGCGACCGACAGTCAGCATCTCGGTGTTGATATCGATCACGGTCACCGGGCCGCCGCCGCGTTCGCAAAAGCGCATCGCAATATCGCCGGTACCGCCGCCGACATCGACCAACCGCATGTTCGGGCGAGGGACCAGTCGGTCGATCAGTTCGGCCTTCCACAGCCGGTGCACGCCCAGGCTCATCAGATCGTTCATCATGTCGTAGCGTGGCGCGACGCTTTCGAAAACGCCGCGGACCAAAGACGCCTTCTCGGCTTCGGGGACGCGCCGGAAGCCGAAATCGACGGTTGCGTCCCCGTCATCGGCGGAGTTCGTGGGGCGATGGGGGCGGGGCGATGGCGACATGAGCGAAATCATAGCGGAGACGTCCGGGGGCCGCTACGTTGTCGATGTCGCACCGTGTTCGCCGGAATTCCGTCCATGCCTGAACTGCCCGAAGTGGAAACCGTCCGTCGCGGCCTGGTGCCGGTGCTCGAAGGCCGCCGCCTGACCCGCGTCATTGCCCGGCGGGCCGACCTGCGCCGGCCGTTGCCGCCCGATCTCGGTCAGCGGCTCACCGGTCGGCGAGTGGAGCGGCTGGAGCGGCGCGCTAAATACCTGCTCTGGCGGATCGAGGGCGGCGACGTCGTCATCCTGCATCTCGGCATGTCGGGACGGGTCAAGGTATTCACGGCCGATCCGCCGGCCGAAGAACGCCACGACCACCTGATCTTCGAAACCGAAGACGGCGTCGTCGTGCGCTTCTGCGATCCCCGGCGATTCGGCTCCCTCGACCTGAGCTCCGCCGCTGACCTGGCAGGGCATCCGCTGCTCCGCGACCTCGGTGTCGAACCGCTGGAGCCCGGCTTCGACGCGGCCTATCTGGCGCGGCGGCTGGCAGGCAAAACCGGTCCGATCAAGGCGGCGCTATTGGACCAACGGGTGATCGCCGGACTTGGCAACATCTATGTCTGCGAAGCCTTGTTCCGAGCCGGCATCTCGCCGCTTCGGCGCGCCGGCAGCATTGTCGGCATACGCGCGACGCGGTTGGCCGCAGCCATCCGTTCCGTGCTCGGCGAAGCCATCGCCGCGGGCGGCTCATCGCTGCGCGATCATCGCCGCCCGGACGGCGAGCTTGGCTATTTCCAACACAGCTTCGCCGTCTACGATCGTGAAGGACACGCCTGTCCCGCCTGCGCCCAGGGTGCCTGCCCGGGGGTGCGGCGCATCGTTCAGGCCGGGCGGTCCACTTTCTACTGTTCCGCCCGGCAGCGGTAGGGTATCCGTGGCAACGATGAACGCGGGTTTTCCCAGATGGCTTGTCGGCGGTCTGCTGGCCCTGTGGCTGGGTATGGCGCCCGGTCCTGCGCCCGCGGCAGATGCGTTCCTGCACGGCGTGGATGGCGTGCCGCTAATGCCCGGTCTGCGTCAGGCGGAAGCGGAGGCGCTGGTCTTCGATTCGCCCTGGGGCCGCGTCGTCGAAGCCTACGCCAGCGGCACCGTCCCCCGCGACAGGGTGCTGGCCTTCTATGCCGAAACCCTACCGCAACTGGGGTGGTCGCCGCGGGGGCCGGCACTCTACGAACGCGAAGGCGAAACCTTGCTTTTGGAGTTTCCCGTCAGCGCCGCCGTCGGTACGACGACGCTGCGCATCTCCGTGAAGCCGGCCGACGCGCCGGTGCCCTGATCCTTAAAAATTGGAGTCGCGCATGACCTTCGAAACCATCCTCGTCGAAAAGCGGGGCCGTGTCGGCATCGTTACGTTTAACCGGCCCAAGGCATTGAATGCGCTCAATAGCCAGGTGACGGCCGAACTGGCGGCGGCGCTCGATGCCTTCGAGGCTGACGATGATATCG